>NC_011989.1:0-60000 GCF_000016285.1 Allorhizobium ampelinum S4
CATAAAGAATAGCTCGGCCTGTGGATAGAGTGGGGATTTTGGCTGAACAGATAAAAAACGGCCACCTTATGCACAGGGCCTGTGAAAACCACGCTGAACGGGTTAGTGCTGTGGAAAAACCGGCTGATATCCCCAGGGCGAAACGCCGGGGGGAAAGTGAGGCTGATTTCTACAGGTCTATCAACAGCAGGGTCAGGATAGCGTGGAGAACAGAAAAAACTTCTTTCATCTGCACCTCATTTCTGACTCAACGGGAGAAACACTGATCTCGGCTGGACGGGCAGCAGCGGTTCAGTTTCCGCATTCCAATCCGATCGAGCATGTCTATCCGCTGGTGCGCAACCGCCGGCAGGCGGATGCCGTGCTCCAATCAATCGATAAGGAACCCGGCATCGTGCTTTACACCATTGTCGATCCGGAGCTGGCGGACTTTATTGATCGGCGTTGTATCGAGATCGGTGTACCCAGCGTTAACGTGCTTGAGCCTGTTATCGGGACGTTTCAGGCCTATCTTGGTCCACTGGCGCGTCGGCGCGTCGGCGCCCAGCATGTGATGAATGCCGATTATTTTGCGCGTATCGAGGCGCTGAATTACACGATGGATCACGATGATGGCCAGATGGCCGAGGATTACGATCAGGCCGACGTCGTTCTGGTAGGGATCAGTCGTACGTCGAAAACCCCGACCAGCATCTATCTTGCCAATCGTGGCATTAAGACCGCCAATATTCCCATCGTGCCAGATTCGCCCTTACCGGAATCGCTGTTCGCTGCAAAAGGGCCATTGATCGTTGGATTGATCGCCACGTCTGATCGAATTTCACAAGTTCGCGGCCATCGTGAATTGGGGACTGTCAGTGGTTTCGATCCAAGCGATTATACGGACAGGGCGAGCATTGCGGAAGAATTGAAATATGCCCGTTCGCTGTGTGCCCGTCACAATTGGCCGGTCATTGATGTGACGCGGCGATCAATTGAAGAGACAGCGGCGGCAATCATTGCGCTGCGTGCCAAGCCGCGCTAATGCCGGATGGTTTATTAAAGTTGAGGCAATCATGACAATTCCCGTTATTCTTGCATCGACCAGCCCTTTCCGCCGGCAATTGCTGGAGCAGGCTGGTTTGCGCTTCACGGCCATGGCACCCGATATAGATGAGCGCGAAATCGAAGGTCGGGCCGAACATCAGCACGTGTCGCCGCAAGAGTTGGCTCAGGTGCTTTCCTGCGAAAAGGCTTTGGCCGTGAGCCGACAGGCGCCGGTTGGTCTTGTGATCGGCGGCGATCAGGTTTTGGCTCTGGGCGAACGGATCTATCATAAACCGAAGGATCTCAGCTCCGCTCGTGACCAATTGCTCAGCCTGCGGGGTGAAACCCATGTGCTTTATAGCGCGCTGGCGCTGACGAAACAGGGTGAAGTGATCTGGCGGCATGTCTCCCAGGCCCGCATGACGATGCGGATGTTCAGTGAGACGTTTCTGGACGATTATCTCGATCGGGCAGGCGGGGCGATCCTGAAAAGCGTTGGTGGCTACCAGATCGAAGGCTTGGGCGTGCAGTTGTTTTCGGATATCGTCGGGGACTATTTTACCATCGTCGGTGTGCCGCTCTTGCCTTTGATGGAGAAACTACGCGAATTGGATATTGTGCATGCATGATTCACGTGAAACATTTTTGACGGGCGCCTTTGTTGCCGGCTATCCAATCAAGCATTCACGGTCGCCGATCATTCACAGCTATTGGCTTCAACAGCATGGTCTCATCGGTGGCTATGATAAACTGGAGATCGACCCTGCAGACATCGCGGATTTCTTCGCCCGAATGAAGTCAGGCAAGACCCGCTATCGGGGTGGTAACATTACCATTCCGCATAAAGAGGCGGCTTTTCAGATAGCGGATGTCCCCGACATGGTGGCAACGCAACTTGGGGCGGCTAATACGCTTTGGCTTGAAAACGGTCTCATCCATGCCACCAATACCGATGTTTACGGTTTTCTGGCCAATCTGGACCAAGGCCATGCCGGCTGGGATAAGGCGCGTAAGGCTGTGGTGCTGGGGGCGGGTGGTGCCAGTCGGGCGATCATTCAGGGGTTACTGGATCGGGGATTGCAGCATGTTCATGTTGTCAATCGGACCCTGGCGCGAGCGCAGGACCTGGCGGATCATTTTGGTGCGGCCGTCCATGCACATGGAAGAGAGCAACTGCAGGAGGTTTTGCAGGGCGCGGACCTCTTGGTCAACACCACGTCTCTTGGCATGAATGGTGAAGATGTTCCACAGATTGACTGGGATAGGCTGTCACCCGGCGCTTTGGTAACGGATATTGTCTACACGCCGCTGGAAACTGGCTTGTTGCGGCAGGCGAGGGCGGCGGGCTTTGCCACTGTGGATGGTCTTGGCATGCTTTTGCATCAGGCCGTACCTGGCTTTGAAAAATGGTTCGGCGTCCGGCCAGAGGTGACGGATGATTTGCGGCAATTGTTGATTGCCGATCTGGAGAAGCAGCGATGATCCGCATCGGCCTCACGGGCTCTATTGGCATGGGCAAGACAACGACGGCAGATTTTTTTCGTCAGGAAGGTGTGCCGGTCTATGATGCGGATGCGGCGGTGCATGACTTGTACCGGGGCGATGCTGTTGCTTCGATCGGCGCGGTGTTTCCCGAAGCGGTTATTTCTGGAGTCGTAGATCGGGAAATTCTCAGTCGGACTCTGGCTCAGAATCCGGGTAAACTTAAACAACTCGAGGCAATTGTTCACCCGCTGGTGCGCGACAAGCAACAGGACTTTCTGGAAGATCAGGAATTGGCGGGCGCCGATCTGGTTGTTTTCGATATTCCGCTGCTGTTTGAAACCGGCGGAGAAAAACGGCTTGATAAGGTCGTTGTCGTCAGTTGTGATGCCGATACACAAAGGCGTAGGGTTCTGGCGCGACCAGGCTGGAGCGAAGAAAAGCTGGCACTGGTTTTGTCGCGGCAGATGCCGGATGCCGAAAAGCGCGCTCGCGCCGATTTTGTGATCGAAACCGGACAAGGCCTCCAAGTGGCACAGACACAGGTGAAGGCCATCGTTTCTACGTTGCGCGGTCAAACCTGAAATCGAACCGCCAGAGTTTTTCTGGGAACATGGAAAATGGCGTGGCGTCGGAATAGTGATCTGCCAGCAGCCAAAACCTGACAATGGAGCAATAATGCGGGAAATCGTTTTCGATACGGAAACCACCGGACTGGAAAGCAAGCTGGACCGGGTGATTGAAATCGGTGGCATCGAATTGTTCAATCATTTCCCGACCGGTCGCAGTTTTCACGTCTATATCAATCCTGCCGACCGGGCCATTCACCCGGATGCCTTGGCGGTTCACGGCATTACACCTGAGTTTTTGAAGGACAAGCCGGTCTTCGCCGATATCGTCGAGGATCTGGTCGCTTTTTTCGATGGCGCAAAATGGGTGGCGCATAATGCCACATTCGACATGGGATTTATCAATGCCGAGTTTGAGCGGTTGGGTCGTCCGCTGGTCGGGCCGGAGCATGTCATCGATACCCTGTCTCTGGCGCGGCGCAAACACCCGATGGGTCCAAACTCGCTCGATGCACTTTGCCGACGCTATGGTATCGACAATTCTCATCGCACCAAGCATGGCGCCTTGCTCGATTCCGAACTTCTGGCTGAAGTCTATATCGAAATGCTGGGCGGCCGCCAGGCGACCTTCGGTCTTGAGCAGTCTGGAAACAGCGACAAGCGATCCCGCACTCAGGATAGCAATGTGACGGTGGAGATTGCCGCCCGTCCGAAAACACTGGCGTCGCGTCTAACCGAGGCCGAACAGGAGCGCCATGCAGCCCTGGTCAAGCGGCTCGGCCAGAAAGCGATCTGGGCGCATTACAATCAAGGCGAATAACAGCCATCGCCTTCGATAAAAAAAGCCCGGATCGACCGGGCTTTTTTTTGCTGAGATAAACAGCGGGATGACGCAAGGATCAGTTGACCCGACCCTGCTCTTCGGCAAAGCGCTGTGCAAACATCTGCGCAAAATCGATCGGATCGATCATCAGCGGCGGGAAACCGCCATTGCGCGTGGCATCGGCGATGATCTGGCGCGCAAACGGGAAGAGCAGGCGTGGGCATTCGATGAACAGCACCGGTAGCATATGTTCCTGTGGGAACCCGGTGATGCGGAAGACGCCGCCATAAACCAGTTCGGCTGCAAAAACCACTTTATCGTCATCACGCGCTTCGGCGGTCAGCGACAGGACCACGTCGAAATCATTATCCGACAGCGGGTTGGCGTTGACATTGACGTTGATATTGATCGAAGGGGCCTTGTCCCGGGCCTGGAGCGAGCGCGGCGCACCCGGATTTTCGAAGGACAGATCCTTGATATATTGTGCAAGGATATTCAGGGACGGGCTCTCCGCCCCATTGCTGTTTTCATTGGCCATTGGGGTTCCTCAAGGCTTTTATGGTTCGAGGCCATCTATCATTTCGAGGTGGGCCTTACAAGCCTTTCGCCCCTGGCGCTCACCCATTCTCATCCCTTGCTCTCATCCCCTGGCAACCGGGTCCAGGGAGAGGAGCCGTTGGGATTGTGCCTTTGATAGTCCTTTTCATCGAGATCGATGATGTCCTCTGCTTTTGCCGGCCCTGGACCTGATGACGTCGGTCCGCCTGGCCGCTGTTGCCAGCCAGCTCCCCGCCCGCCGCGCTGCACGAAGACAAGTCTTGGGCTGATGATCTTCCAAAGCGCAGAGCGCACCATTGGCACCAGGAGCAGCAGGCCAAGAATATCCGTGATGAAGCCCGGCAATATCAGCAATAGTCCGCCGAACATCTGTGCCGTGCCACTCAGGACGCCTTTGGCGGCTCGTTCCGGATCGCCCGAACGTGGACGGCGCAGGCGCTGGGCGAGGCTGATCCCCTGGCTGCGGAGCACCAGGAGGCCGAGCAGACTGGAGCCGATCACCAGCGCCAGCGTGGGCAGAACACCCAGCCATTGCCCGACCAGGACAAAGCCCGCGATCTCCATCAAAGGCAGTAGCAACAGGAAAAGGGCGGTCAGTCGCATTTGGTTTCCTTTAAACGATTATCGTGTGAACCTAAAGAAGTGGCATCGGCTATTTGAATGCAGCATCCAGGCAGACTATATGGAGTGAGAAAGCTTCAAATTAAACAGCGGTGCGGTGGCAATGGGTTCTAATGATTTTGTGACTCTCTTCTTTCTGGTGGCTGCGGTCCTGATTTTCTGGCAGCTGCGTAGCGTATTGGGACGTCGCACTGGCAATGAAAAGCCACCGAAAGATCCTTTCGCCGGACGCCCGGACGCTGCATCTCCAGCAGCGGAAGATGCGCGGGTCGTCACTTTACCGCGCCGTGACGAGGCCGATGGCGAGGAACGCCAGACGGCGATCGACGCCTATGCCCCGGCTGGCACCCCGCTGAACCAGCAATTGCGCCAGGTCGTAGAGGTTGATCCGAGCTTTGTGCCGAAGGAATTCCTCAACGGTGCGCGCATGGCCTACGAAATGATTGTCACGGCCTTTGCAGCTGGCGACAGGAAGAGTTTGAAGGATCTGCTGTCGCGTGAGGTCTATGACGGTTTCGATGCCGCAATCACCGAGCGCGAGCAGCGCGGCGAAGTGATGAAGTCCACTTTTGTCGGTATCGACAAGGCGGAAATCACCAGTGCCGAAGTCCGGGATCAGGAAGTCCAGATCACCGTACGGCTGGTCAGCCAGTTGATTTCCGCCACTTATGACAGTCAAGGCGCGGTGATCGAGGGCGACGCGGAATCGGTTGGCGATGTCAACGATATCTGGACCTTTGCCCGCGACACGCGCTCACGCGATCCGAACTGGAAGCTGATCGCCACCGAATCCGACCAATGAGTGGTGAAGCGACGAAGTTTCGGCTGGAGCCTGTTGGTTTCGACCAACTCCCCGGTTGGGACGCGGATGATCCCTCGGCGCTTTTGCCGGCCATGGCCGATTGCCTGGATTATCTCACCACGGTCAAGCCTTACCGGCCCGGCCAGTTGGGCTTGACCGCACAGGACCTTGTGCCGCTGCTTGAAAAGGCAGCGGCATTGCCACGAGCAGATGGCGACGCATTGCGCCACCTGCTGGAAGTCGAATGCCAGGTTTTTCGTATAGCACGCACGGATGGGAAGGCGGGTTTCGTTACGGCTTTTTACGAGCCCGACATCGAGGTTTCCGATCATCCTGACGATCTCTACCGCTTTCCTTTTTACCGCCGACCTGACGATTTGATCGATCTTGACGATCAAAACCGGCCTGAAAACATCGATCCGTCCTATGTGTTTGGACGCAAAAGCGAGGGCGGCGCGACTTATTATCCGGATCGTCAGGCCATCGACCAGGGCTTTCTAGAGGGACGCGGGCTGGAAATTGCCTGGGCGAAATCGAAAGTCGATGTGTTTTTCGTCCATGTCCAGGGTGCCGCACGGCTGCGTTATGCCGATGGGCGAGTTGGGCGGATTACCTATGCGGCCAAGGCGGGCCATCCTTTTTCCGGCATCGGGGGGCTTTTGCTGAAGCGGGGTGAAATTCCTCCCGAGGCGATGTCGATGCAGGCGATCCGCGCTTGGCTCGCGTCTCATCCCGATCAGGTCGATGAGGTCTTATGGCACAATCGGTCCTATATCTTTTTCCGTGAAGCTGAGCTCGGTGACCTGTCACGCGGTCCGATCGCCGCGGCGAAAGTACCGTTGGTGGCGGGTCGATCCCTGGCGGTGGACCGGACGATCCATACATTCGGCTTTCCGTTTTTCATTCATTCACAAAGCCTGACGTCACAAGATCCAACGGGAGTGAATAGCGGCAAGGCGTTTGCGCGATTGATGCTGGCGCTCGATACGGGGTCGGCGATTGTTGGACCGGCGCGCGGTGACATCTTTACCGGCTCTGGCGATGAAGCAGGAAATCTCGCTGGGGCGGTGCGCAATGACGCGGATTTCTATATCCTGATCCCGAAACAGGCCGCTAAAAGGGTCGAGTCGAGGTTTGGTTGATGGCGGGCAGGGACAGGATCAGTACGGAAGACCGGATTTTGTGGGGCAAGGTGGCGCGCACCACCCGACCCATGGCCGGTCGCCTGGAAGAGTTGACCGCCTTTGAAGACGCCTTGACGGAATTGGAAGCGTCAAAAGTGTTGGAACCCGGCCTTGCCGCCATGCGTGCCTCGCTCGAAAGTTCCGCCGCAAAGCCTGAGCCGAAGAAACCGTCCGGCCTCCACCATCCGTTGGAGCGTCCTGTCAAGCGCAAGCTGTCGCGCGGCAAGCTCAAGCTGGAAGCCCGCATCGACCTGCACGGACTGTTCCAGAGTGAGGCCCACGCCATCCTGTTGGAATTTCTGGTGCGCGCCCATGAGCGTGGACTTCGCCACGTCTTGATCATCACCGGCAAGGGCAGTTCGATGGGCAGCGAAGGCGCCTTGAAACGGGCGGTGCCGCTATGGTTTTCCAAGCCGGAGTTCCGTTACCTGATTTCTTCCCATGAGCCAGCGGCCCATCATCACGGCGGGGAGGGCGCGCTTTATGTCCGCTTGGCGCGCCAGGGCGGAGAGCGATTTGGCGGGGATGGACAATGACCCCCTTCGGCGATGCGGTGCGCGGGCTTCGGGAGCGCAAGGGAGTGAGCCAGAAGGACATGGCCAAGGCGATTGGTGTGACACCGGCCTATCTGTCGGCGCTCGAACACGGACGGCGCGGCAAGCCGAGTTTCGACCTCTTGCAACGCATCGCCGGCTATTTCAACATCATCTGGGATGAGGCCGATGACCTGTTTGCAATAGCGGGCCTTTCCCATCCTCGGGTGACGCTGGATACCGCTGGTCTGCCTGCCGCCCATACTGCTTTTGCCAACCGGCTTGCAGGGATGATTCGCACCTTGTCGCCCGATGTGATAGAAGATCTCAACGCACTCCTGAGCAGAAGCGAGCGGGACCGTCAAAACCCTGGAAATCCCGTGGAAGCCTGCTGAATTTCATGGCTGCGATTTGGAAGTCGCCGCAAAATCCCTATAGTCGGAAAGTGCCAACGTGTGTGATTCGCCATAATTTTTGTCGTGGCCACGCATATTGCTTATGACACTGGAAAGATCGCTGAATGACTGAAACAACCGATGAAGCAAATGCCGCCAGCACTGCCTATGGTGCTGACTCCATCAAGGTGCTGAAAGGCCTCGATGCTGTCCGCAAACGTCCCGGCATGTATATCGGTGATACGGATGATGGGTCCGGCCTGCATCATATGGTCTATGAAGTCGTCGATAACGCTATTGACGAGGCGCTTGCCGGTCATGCCGATATCGTCACGGTAACGCTGAACGCGGATGGATCAGTGACCGTGACCGACAATGGACGCGGTATTCCCACCGACATCCATACGGGCGAAGGCATTTCGGCTGCCGAAGTCATCATGACTCAGCTTCATGCCGGCGGTAAGTTCGACCAGAATTCCTACAAGGTCTCTGGCGGTCTGCACGGGGTTGGCGTTTCGGTTGTCAATGCGCTGTCCGTCAAGCTTTCCATGAAGATCCGCCGTCATGGCAAGGTTCATGAAATGAGCTTCACCCACGGCGTTGCCGATGCACCGTTGGCCGTGACGGGCGATTATCAAGGCCGCTCTGGTACTGAAATCACCTTTCTGCCCAGCACGGAAACCTTCACCCAGGTCGAGTTCGATTATGGAACGCTGGAGCATCGCCTTCGCGAGCTCGCCTTCCTTAATTCCGGTGTCCGCATTCTGCTGACCGACAAACGCAAGTCCGATATCCGCCAGGAAGAAATGCTGTATGATGGCGGCCTAGAAGCCTTCGTGCGCTATCTCGACCGCTCGAAAAAGCCGCTGGTCAGTAATCCAGTCGCCATTCGCGGCGAGAAGGATGGCATTACCGTCGAAGTCGCGATGTGGTGGAACGACAGCTATCATGAAAATGTACTGTGCTTCACCAACAACATTCCTCAGCGCGATGGCGGCACGCATATGGCCGGGTTCCGCGGCGCGCTGACCCGCCAGATTACCTCCTATGCCGACAGTTCCGGCATAACCAAGAAGGAAAAGGTCACCCTTCAGGGTGAAGACTGCCGTGAAGGCCTGTCGGCTGTTCTGTCCGTCAAAGTACCCGATCCGAAATTCTCGTCGCAGACCAAGGACAAGCTGGTTTCGTCGGAAGTGCGGCCTGTGGTCGAAAGCCTGGTCAACGAAGCGCTCAGCACTTGGTTCGAGGAACATCCGACCGAGGCGAAGATTCTGGTGGGCAAGGTGGTGGAAGCTGCCGTTGCCCGCGAAGCCGCCCGCAAAGCCCGCGAACTGACCCGCCGCAAAGGCGCACTGGATATTGCCTCGCTGCCCGGCAAGCTCGCCGACTGCTCTGAGCGTGATCCGGCCAAATCCGAACTCTTCCTCGTCGAAGGTGACTCGGCTGGTGGTTCCGCCAAGCAAGGCCGCTCGCGTGAGCGCCAGGCGATCCTGCCATTGCGCGGTAAGATCCTTAATGTGGAACGCGCCCGCTTCGACAAGATGTTGTCCAGCCAGGAAATCGGCACGCTGATTACCGCGCTCGGCACGTCGATCGGCAAGGACGAGTTCAATGCCGACAAGTTGCGCTATCACAAGATCATCATCATGACCGATGCTGACGTCGACGGCGCTCATATTCGCACATTGCTTCTGACCTTCTTCTTCCGCCAGATGCCGGAACTGATCGAGCGCGGCCATCTCTATATCGCCCAGCCGCCGCTCTATAAGGTTACACGCGGCAAATCCATTCAGTATCTGAAGGATGAAAAGGCGCTGGAAGAATATCTGATCGGCATGGGCCTGGACGATGCTTCGCTGAAGCTCGGCAGCGGCGAAGTGCGCGCTGGACAGGATCTGCGCGAAGTGGTGCAGGACGCGCTGCGCCTTCGCAGCCTGATCGATGGATTGCATTCGCGCTACAATCGCAATGTCGTGGAACAGGCCGCCGTCGTCGGTGCATTGAATCACGAACTGACCGCCAACCGGGAACGGGCCGAGCAGACGGCGGCGGAAGTCGCCAAGCGTCTCGACCTGATCGCCGAGGAAACCGAACGGGGCTGGGAAGGCTTCGTGACGGAAGAGGGCGGCTTGCGCTTCGAGCGCATGGTGCGTGGTGTCAAGGAAGTGGCGGCGCTGGATGTGGCACTGATCGGTTCAGCCGATGCACGCCACATTGACCAGCTCGCCACCCGCTTGAACGATATCTATGGCCAACCGCCGGTACTGACCCGCAAGGATGGCCAGCAGACCATTTCCGGTCCGCGTAACCTGCTGGATGCGGTGTTCTCCTTCGGTCGCAAGGGCCTGTCCATGCAGCGCTATAAAGGTCTTGGCGAGATGAATGCCGAGCAGCTGTGGGAAACCACGCTCGATCCGAATGTACGCTCGCTGTTGCAGGTTCGGGTCAATGACGCCACCGATGCCGATAGCCTGTTCTCCCGCCTTATGGGCGATGAGGTGGAACCGCGTCGCGATTTCATCCAGGAAAACGCCCTGAATGTCGCCAATCTGGACATTTGATGGACGTCACAGATAACAAAATTAAAAGGCCGTGCTTTGCAAAAAGCACGGCCTTTTTCGTGACTCACGTGAAACATTCGGCCTTACAGCACCCCGAAGTCCGCTTTTTGGACGGTGCCGTTATACGAGGGATCATTCACTGACCCTTCGGAACAGCCGTTCAGGCCTTGAATTTACCCTCAAAAACCACGGATTCCAGTGGTTTGCGGTCATTGGGGACTTCCTTTGCCTGCAAGCCTTCCGGCAGGATCGATTTGTCCCCCAGCTTGCCAATGGCGACGGCGGCTTCAATATGGAAATCGGCGGGAACACCAAGCACGTTGGCAGCCTTATCGAAATCTACGCCGGTCATGCCATGGGCATGGAAGCCGGAATGGATAGCCTGAAGTGCCAGATAACCCCAGGCAGCACCGGCATCGAAGCTGTGGCTGCGCGAAGGCTTCGGCGCGGAGCCGTCGGGCGAGCGGCTCAGCGTATCGGAAATGACGAAAACCAGAGCGGAGGCATTCTTGGCCCAGCCTTGGTTGAATTCGATCAGGGCACCCAGCAGGGCATCGAAATGTTCATCGCCCTTCAAGGCATAGACGAAGCGCCAAGGCTGGTAGTTAAAAGCCGAGGGCGCCCAATGAGCCGCTTCAAGAATGGTCAGCAATTCGGTTTTGCTCATGGTCTCGCCGGTGAAGGCGCGGGGCGACCAGCGATCCAGGAAGATCGGGTGAATGTCATGGGTGGCGTTACGATGATTGCTGCTTGTCATTATCAAACCTCAAAAATGTGGGAGTCTCGAAACAAGGTGGCACAGGGGTCGCATCATTGCGATCAGCATATTTATCCCGAAACATTGTCACTGATTTTACGGCAGAGTTGCGAAACACCTGACCAAACCTCTTCGCGGCACATAGGGTGTGTGGCCGCGACCGGCAAGGTGTAGCAACCATGGCCGAAAAGCACCGGAAAGCCCCATCACTCCTTTGTCAAGGTGTGAAATCCCATGGACGGATTCGCGCAATAAAATCTATGAAGTATAAAGGTTTCTGTGCATACTATCTGGTCAATGGTCGATAGTGGTGGGGGTTAAGCAATTTCTTTACCCCTTTGAACTTTGACCGGAACCTTGGCTTGACTGGTCCAGTTTAGCTTTGGATGAGTGACAACAGGGAAGAGGCGGATCGCATCGATGTTTTATCAACTGTATGAAATGAATCACGCAGCCATGGCTCCTTTGCGGGCCACGGCAGATGCCATGCGTCTAGCCTTCCGCAATCCGCTGAACCCGCTGACTCACACCGTTATCGGCCGGACAATGGCCGCAGGCTTCGAGGTGATCGAGCGCAACACGCGGCGCTATGGCAAGCCCGAATTCGGTCTTCCGACCACGGTGATCGACGGATCGCCTGTGAAGATCACCGAGGAAGTCACGTGGTCCAAGCCGTTCTGCAATCTCATTCATTTCAACCGGAGCCTGACCCAGCCCCGGAGTAACGACCCGAAAATCCTGATCGTCGCGCCGATGTCAGGCCATTACGCCACCTTGTTGCGCGGCACTGTTGAGGCCTTGCTGCCCAGTGCCGATGTTTATATTACCGACTGGATCGATGCCCGCATGGTGCCGATGACGGACGGAACGTTCGACTTCGATGACTATGTCGATTACGTGATCGAGATCCTGCATCATCTCGGCCCCAACACCAATCTCGTCGCCGTCTGCCAGCCCTCCGTTCCCGTGCTGGCTGCCGTGGCCCGGATGGAGGCCGAAAACGATGAATTCGTGCCATCCTCGATGACATTGATGGGTGGCCCGATCGATACGCGCATCAATCCGACAGCCGTTAATGAGCTGGCCAAGAACAAGCCGATTGAGTGGTTTGAGGAAAACGTCATCATGAACGTTCCTTGGCCACAGCCGGGCTTCCTGCGGCCCGTCTATCCGGGCTTCCTTCAGCTTTCAGGATTCATGTCGATGAATCTTGATCGGCATATGATTGCCCAGAAAGATTTCTATGTGCATCTGGTGAAGAACAACGGCGATTCCGCCGAAAAGCACCGGGAATTCTATGATGAATATCTGTCGGTCATGGACCTGACGGCTGAGTTCTATCTGCAAACGGTGGAAGCCGTGTTCATGCGGCATTCCCTGCCGAAGGGCGAGCTGATGCATCGTGGCAAACCGGTCGATTGCGGCGCCATCCGCAATGTGGCTCTTTTGACGGTCGAAGGCGAGAACGACGATATTTCCGGCGTCGGCCAGACAAAGGCGGCACAGACGCTCTGCACCAATCTCGCCGATGACAAGCGCATGCATTATATGCAGCCGGATGTCGGCCATTACGGCGTCTTCACTGGTTCTCGGTTCCGTCGGGAGATCGCACCGCGCATCGTTGCTTTTGCCAAGCAGCATTCCAATCAACCGACCTCGGCGGTAAAGCGGGCAACCATGGTAAAGCGCGTGATCAAGGGTGGAAAATCGACCTAAGGGGAAATCGAATTTCCCGAATTCCTCGAGTGCTTTAGCAAATTGAAAACGACGGATGCTTGAAGGTTGTATCCGCCATTCCCATCTCGAATATGTCCGGTTGCATGGTGCTTGCCGGACGTAACGAGGATAATGGAATGAACCAATCAGCATTGCTGCGTCCGGGCTGGAGGCCTGCGACGATTGCCATGATGGTGCTCGGCTTCGTGATCTTCTGGCCGCTTGGCCTTGCCATGCTTGCCTATATTTTATGGGGCGATCGCTTCCGCACATCGAAACGCAACGCAAATGAGGCTATGGACGCCATGTTTTCAAAATGCTGCGGCAGCCGCCGGTCACGTAATCGCAACCGCTTTAGCGCCTCTAGTGGCAATCTCGCCTTCGACGAATGGCGTGTCACCGAGCTGGAGCGTATCGAGCAGGAACGTCGCAAGCTTGAAGAAATGCGTGAAGAATTCGAGGCCTATGTCCTGGAATTGCAGCGCGCCAAGGATCAGGATGAATTCAACCGCTTCATGAACCAGCGCAATGCCAGCCGCCGCGATGACCGCGGCAGCGATGTCCAGACTTTCACTCCGGACTGACCATCATGTGATTTTGCAAAGGCCGAGATCCTTTTGGATCTCGGCTTTTTTTATGGCTCTCGATAACGGATATAAGGCCACGACTGGAACGAATCAGGTAAAAGACCCGGATGTTTCCCTTGTTTTTGCGAAGCCCGACCAAAGTGGCAAAAAAGCCGAAAGTGCCAGAGAGCCGTGAGCTGTTGGTGGCTGGCCGACCTGTGCCGCTTGCCATTCGCGAAAACCTGCGCGCCACCCGCATTACCCTGCGGATCGAGCCCGGTGGCCGGGGCCTGAAAATGACCATTCCCAAAGGGGTGCGCCAAGGCGACGTCAACGATTTTATCGAACGGCATCGCGGCTGGCTGGAAAGCAAGCTGGCTCGCTTTTCCGATGATACGAAAGTCAGGGCAGGGGGCGTGATTTCGCTGCGCGGTGTTGCGCATCGTATCGAGCATACCGGCCAGCTGCGCGGCGTGACCCAAGTGCAGATGGAAAATGGCGAGCCGGTGATCCGCATCAGCGGCCTGCCGGAACACGCCGGTCGTCGGTTGTCGGCTTTTCTGAAAAAGGAAGCGCGGCTTGATCTTGAGCGGCTGGTCGCCATCCATACCGGGCGACTTGGAAAACCGTCAAAGAGCCTGGCGCTGAAGGACACGCGCAGCCGTTGGGGCTCTTGCTCCTGGGATGGCAATTTAAGTTTTTCCTGGCGGATCGTCATGGCGCCACCCTCGGTGATCGATTACCTTGCCGCTCATGAGGTGGCGCATTTGAAGGAAATGAACCACGGCCCGCAATTCTGGGCGCTGTGCAAACGTCTCTGCCCCGGCATGGACGAGGCCAAGAGCTGGTTGAAGCGGCATGGATCGGAACTGCATGCCCTCGATTTTGACTGATTTGGCTCGACTCCGAGCCGATTTCATGTCACTTCGCTGACATGAAACCTGATGTCAAAATTTGCGGATTGAAGACCGAGGAAGCCGTCGAAAAGGCTGTCAGCCTGGGGGCCACCCATGTCGGCTTCATCTTCTTTGAGAAAAGCCCAAGACATATCGAACCCGATATCGCCGGACGCATTGCCGAAAAGGCGCGGGGCAGGGCGAAGATCGTTGCGGTCACCGTGGACGCGGACACCGATGACCTTGATGATATTGTGTATCTGCTAAAGCCGGATATCCTGCAATTGCATGGCCATGAAAGCCCGCAACAGGTGCTGACCATCAAGGCGCTCTACGGTCTTCCTGTCATGAAGGTGTTTTCCATCCGCGAACCCGCTGATCTTTTGCAGATCGATGCCTATATAGGGATAGCAGATCGTTTTCTGCTGGATGCCAAGGCGCCTGAAGGCTCCGATCTGCCGGGCGGCAATGGTGTCACCTTCGATTGGCGTCTGCTGCGCGATCTTGACGCAGAGGTCGATTACATGCTTTCGGGTGGGCTCAACAAGGACAATGTCGGGCAAGCCCTTGCCGAGACGGCAGCGCGAGGCCTGGATGTGTCTTCCGGCGTCGAAAGCGCGCCGGGCGTCAAGGATCTCGAACGGATGGATCAGTTCTTCGCCGCCGTCAGGCTGGCAACGGCCACAGCGCCGGTTTCAGGGAGTGTACAGTGAACCAGAACCCAATTCCGAATTCCTTCCGGTCCGGGCCGGATGAAGATGGTCGTTTCGGCATTTTCGGAGGCCGCTTCGTGGCCGAAACCTTGATGCCGCTGATCCTGGATCTGCAGGCGGAATGGGAAAATGCCAAGACCGACCCCAGCTTCAAGGCTGAACTCGATCACCTCAACACCCATTATACCGGGCGTCCGAGCCCGCTCTATTTCGCCGAGCGGCTGACGGCGGAGCTTGGTGGCGCCAAGATCTATTTCAAGCGCGACGAGTTGAACCATACCGGTTCGCACAAGATCAACAATTGTCTCGGCCAGATCCTGCTGGCCAAGCGCATGGGCAAGACCCGGATTATCGCCGAGACCGGCGCTGGCCAGCACGGCGTGGCCTCGGCCACCGTCGCGGCTCGTTTCGGTCTGCCCTGCATCGTCTATATGGGTGCCACTGATGTGGAGCGCCAGGCACCGAACGTCTTCCGCATGAAGCTGCTCGGTGCGGAAGTCCGCCCGGTGAGTTCAGGGCATGGAACCTTGAAGGATGCGATGAACGAGGCCCTGCGCGACTGGGTCACCAATGTCGATGAGACCTACTACATGATCGGCACGGCTGCCGGTCCGCATCCCTATCCGGAAATGGTCCGTGAATTCCAGTCGGTGATCGGCAAGGAATCCCGCGAGCAGATGATGGCTGCCGAAGGCCGCCTGCCGGATATGCTGGTGGCAGCTGTCGGCGGTGGCTCCAATGCCATTGGCCTGTTCCATCCGTTCCTCGATGATGAGAGCGTGCGGATGATCGGTGTCGAGGCTGGCGGCAAGGGGCTTGATGGCAATGAGCATTGCGCCTCGCTGACCGCAGGCTCCCCTGGCGTCCTGCATGGCAACCGCACCTATCTGCTGCAAGACAGCGACGGGCAGATCAAGGATGGCCATTCGATTTCGGCCGGGCTTGATTATCCGGGTATCGGTCCGGAACATTCCTGGTTGAAGGATATCGGCCGGGTGGAATATGTGCCGATCATGGATACCGAAGCGCTGGAGGCTTTCCAGCTTCTGACCCGCACCGAAGGCATTATTCCGGCTCTCGAACCCAGCCACGCCCTGGCCGAGGTGATGAAGCGCGCTCCGAAAATGGGCAAGGACGAGATCATCCTGATGAACCTTTGCGGACGCGGCGACAAGGACATCTTTACGGTCGGCAAGATTCTGGGAATGGGGCTCTGATATGACGCAGCGTATGGACAAACGGTTCGCCGATCTGAAGGAAGAGGGCCGTCCGGCTCTCGTCACTTATTTCATGGGCGGCGATCCGGATTTCGAAACGTCGCTCGCCATCATGAAGGCCTTGCCGCAGGCTGGTGCCGATGTGATTGAGCTTGGCATGCCGTTTTCCGACCCGATGGCCGATGGTCCTGCCATTCAAATGGCCGGTCAGCGCGCCCTGAAGGCCGGTCAGACCCTGGTAAAAACCCTGGATATGGCGCGGGAATTCCGCAAAGGCGATCAGGCTACGCCGATCGTCATGATGGGGTATTACAATCCGATCTATGTCTATGGCGTCGAAAAATTCCTGGATGATGCGCTGGACGCGGGCATTGACGGTTTGATTGTCGTCGATCTTCCGCCGGAAATGGACGATGAATTGTGCCTGCCAGCCCGCAAGCGCGATATCAATTTCATTCGTCTGGCGACACCGACTACGGATGAGAAGCGCCTGCCGATGGTGCTGCAAAATACCTCTGGATTCGTCTATTATGTATCGATGAACGGCATTACAGGCTCGGCTTTGCCCGATCCGTCCAAGGTTGCCGGTGCCGTCGGGCGGATCAAGGCCCATACCGATCTGCCGATCTGCGTTGGCTTCGGCGTGAAGACGGCGGAACATGCAAGGCTGATTGGGGCCAGCGCCGATGGCGTCGTGGTCGGTACGGCCATTGTCAATCAGGTCGCATTGAGCCTGACCAAGGATGATAAGGCGACGGCGGATACGGTGCAATCGGTGGTAACCCTAGTGCGTGGGCTGGCAAGCGGCGTCCAGACTGCCCGGCTTGCGGCTGCGCAATAGTCCTTCTAAAATGGGCTATTGCCTTGGAAGAAGCGGAGCCCGAGCGGGCTCCACCTCTTCCTGATTGTCTGTTTTCAGCCTTTTCGGATGCCGGCCCGCCGATCCCGGAAGTGCGCGATCAAGGAGTATTCAAAGTGAACTGGATTACCAATTACGTTCGCCCCCGCATCAATTCCATGCTGGGCCGTCGCGATGTTCCGGACAATCTCTGGATCAAGTGCCCCGAAACCGGCGAAATGGTCTTTCATAAGGATCTGGAAGAGAACAAATGGGTTGTTCCCGCTTCCGGCTACCATATGAAAATGCCCGCCAAGGCGCGGCTGGCCGATCTGTTCGATGGCGGCAAGTACGAAGCTTTCGCCCAGCCGAAAGTGGCGCAGGACCCGCTGAAGTTCCGCGATTCGAAGAAATACAGCGACCGCCTGAAGGATAGCCGCACCAAGACCGAGCAGGAAGACACGATTGTCGCCGGTCTCGGCACGGTCGAAGGCCTGAAGCTGGTGGCCGTCGTGCATGAATTTAACTTCATGGGCGGCTCGCTGGGTATTGCTGCCGGTGAGGCCATCGTCAAGGCGTTCGAGCGGGCCATTGCGGAAAAATGCCCGCTGGTGATGTTCCCGGCTTCGGGCGGGGCGCGTATGCAGGAAGGCATTCTGTCGCTGATGCAATTGCCGCGCACCACGGTTGCCGTCGATTTGCTGAAGGAAGCAGGCCTGCCTTACATCGTTGTGCTGACCAATCCGACCACGGGCGGCGTGACGGCTTCCTATGCTATGCTGGGCGACCTGCATATCGCTGAGCCGGGTGCCGAAATCTGCTTTGCTGGTAAGCGCGTGATCGAGCAGACCATCCGCGAAAAGCTGCCGGAGGGGTTCCAGACCTCGGAATACCTGCTGGAGCACGGCATGGTCGATATGGTGGTCAAGCGCCACGATATTCCGGCCACCCTGGCCCGCACCCTGAAAATCCTGACGAAGCAGCCCGCAACGGTGGTTGGCGCCAATGACGACAAGACCTTGTCGGTCATTGAGGCCTCGCGCGCCGTTTCCGCCTGATCGCCTTGGGTGATATAGTGACGGCAATCGCCGCCTGACATGCCTAAAGTCGGGAGCAGTTTTACTGCACCCGGCCCTCAATACGAATTGCAAGCCTGGAACCGCCCCATGATAGAGAATACGCTGAGCCAGGCTGAACAGGTCATCAATGAATTGATGCAGTTGCATCCCAAGGGTTTTGACATGACCCTGGAGCGTATGCGGCGTTTGCTCGAAGTGCTGGGCAATCCACAGGACAAGTTGCCGCCGGTCATCCATGTGGCTGGCACCAATGGCAAAGGCTCCGTCAGCGCCTTTTCCCGGGCGCTGTTGGAAGCTGGCGGCCTTGCCGTTCATGTCCACACGTCACCGCATTTGGTCAATTGGCACGAGCGTTACCGGATTGGCGTCAAAGGCGGCAAAGGGCAGATCGTTGATGATGGCTCGCTCGCCGATGCCTTGAGACGAGTGGCGGTCGCCAATGCGGGCCAGCACATCACCGTCTTTGAAATTTTGACGGCTGCCGCTTTCCTGCTGTTTTCTGAAATTCCCGCTGATGCGGTGATTATGGAAGTCGGCATGGGCGGGCGTCTGGATTGCACCAACGTGGTGGATCGGCCCGCCGTCTCCGTCATCATGCCGATTTCTTTTGACCATCAGGCCTATCTGGGCGACCGGGTGGAGCTGATCGCTGCCGAGAAAGCCGGGATCATGAAAAGACGGCGACCGGTGGTGATCGGCCATCAGGAATTTGCCGCCGCCCGCGAGGCGCTGGTGGATATTGCTGAGCGATTGGGCTGTCCGCTGTCGGTGTTCGGCCAGGATTATCTGGCATTTGAGGAGCATGGGCGACTGGTCTATCAGGATGAAAGCGGCCTGATGGATCTGCCCCTGCCAAAACTTCCGGGCCGCCACCAGTTTGCCAATGCCGCAGCGGCCATCCGTGCCGTGCGCTCAGCTGGCTTCACCGTGACCGAAGCCATGGCTGAAACGGCGATGTACAGCGTTGAATGGCCGGGTCGCCTGCAAAAGCTGACGGAAGGCGCATTGCTGGCCCATGCGCCGAAGGGCGCCGAAATCTGGGTGGATGGCGGCCATAATCCCGGTGCCGGTGAAGTGATCGCCGAGGCGATGGCAGGCTTTGAAGAACGCCAATCCCGCCCGCTTTACCTGATCACCGGCATGCTCAACACCAAGGACCCGCTTGGCTATTTCAAAGCCTTTGAAGGCCTGGCCATCCAGGCCTTCACCGTGCCAATCCGCGGCACCGACGCTGCCTTGGACCCGGTGGCGCTGGCCAGCTCCGCCTACGATGCCGGAATTCCGGCAGAGCCGGTGTCATCGGTTGCGGAAGCGCTTGAGGCGATCTGTAGCCGGGTTAATGCAGAAGAGATTGCGCCGCGAATCCTGATTGGTGGCTCGCTTTATGTGGTCGGCAATGTGCTGTCGGACAATGGCACGCCGCCGAGATAGGGTTTGCCTTGGGAAAAGTGGAACCCAGCTTTCCCAAAAGACAAACGAAAACAATTAAATATGATGATGGCTGTTCAATGTCAGAGTCCATGACTCAAACGTTTTGATATTCCGCGTACCCCCTCTGTCCTGCCGGACTTAGCCCTACGCATGGCTTCGGGCGTTCGTCAGTACAATCGATCCACTGGATCGATTGTTCGGCTGCGCCGACCCTTTCTCACCCCACTCAAGGAGGGAGATCAACCCGGATTTGGCCTTGCGAATCGCATTATCGCTCCCAGCGTATCGGTGATCAAGACCTATCCGTAAACTTAAGCTGTAACGTCTATCCGATCTCCCTCCTTGAGGGGGAGATGTCCGGCAGGACAGAGGGGGGTAAGCCGCGTATCAAAACGTTCGCGTCACGTCCTGCCTGACATTGCGATAAACGATGTTTCCTCACCGGCATCGTTATAGAGTAGCCGAGTGATTCTCCGGCCCAATGCGCGATCCCCCATGGAAACATCCCTTTATCTCCCTGTGAAATCGTTTCTCGAAAAAGCAGGCTATACCGTCAAAGGCGAAATCGGCGGCTGTGATCTTGTGGGCCTGAGCGCTGACGATCCATCCGTCGTGGTGATTTGCGAACTGAAACTGAGTTTCAATCTGGAACTCATCCTTCAGGCCGTAGACCGGGCAGCCATATCCGACGAGGTCTGGATTGCCGCGAAAATCTCGGCCAAGGGCAGGGGGCGGGAGGCCGACAAGCGCTACCGCGACCTCTGCCGCCGTCTCGGCATCGGTATGCTCGGCGTCTCCGCCAGCGGCGAGGTCAGCATCATCGTCGGCTCCGTTTCGCCCATGCCACGCACCAATCCGAAACGACGCTCCCGCCTGATGCGCGAACACCAGACCCGGCGCGGCGATCCGGCGCTTGGCGGCAGCACAAGAATGCCTGTGATGACCGCCTACCGCCAGAACGCCCTTGCCTGTGCGGCAATTCTTGTCGCCGAGCCGATGCGGGTTGGCGATGTGCGCAAAGCGGTCCCTGACGCCGGAAAGATTTTGCTGTCCAATGTCTATGGTTGGTTTGAGCGGGTCGAGCGTGGGGTTTATGGATTGACGGATGGAGGACGAGACGCGCTGAGGCGATGGCCGCAGGGGTAAGGGGGGGCGAATGATTTTTTGAAGACTTTTTGCTATAGGTTTGTCTGCAAAGGGGCAGATAGGACTGGCGGCTTGCAAAGTCTAAGCTTCGATAACGGCCATTGCCGGTGTATCGGAAGAAGGCAGCTTCCGGCCTCTTTTCGGTTGTTACCGTAATGAAGGTTACAACCCAACAGTCGACGCGGTCGGCGGAAGGGGCAACTATCTCAGGCCATATATTCGCAGATTAGCTGTCTGAAGCGTTATACTGGTTCGGTCGATAACATATCTGACGGTCGAGGGGGGATTTTGGGCAAACAGGCAGACGACTTACTGCTTCAGCGCATCGCAAACTGGAAGACTGCTTACACCGATGGCGCCACGGGTGTCTTGGCGGCCATTGAAGCTATGCTGTGGGATCATGCCGCGTTCCGAACGGCAATTAGGATTGTCAATCTCGCCAGTCAACGACAGCAGGCAGAGGTTCCGGAAGGTGACGGTCCATTGCTAAATCAGATGCTTTTCGATCTATTGGCAAAGGGTTACTGGTCCAGTCTACTTCTCGGGGTCAGGAAGCTGCTCGATCCGCACCCACTTGTTGGACCTCGCGGGGTTTATTCACTTCGGGCAATCCTCAATGACGTGAAAGCTTGCCGACCTAAACTCACTCGACGAGTATACGTCGAGCATCTTCGGATGTGCCGCTACGATCTCAACCTACTTCGACAGGAAAACTGGGAGGCCATAAGAGCTGCAACGGGAAACGCAATATGGGAGGGCGACACGGCCCTACACCTCAGCGAATCTAGTCATCGAGATTTCGATTATCTCAGCGGGGTCAAGGAAGCTGATCGGAGTGAGATCGACCTAATAGATCCCGCCGTTCTGGAATTAATCGAAACACGTCTCGCGGAACTTGATCGCATCAGCGAGCATGCCTCCAGCCACATCGCTCATGCAGGCAACGCTGAAAGTCGTCTGGGGAAGAATCTCGAGGAATTTAACATACGCGACGCAAGGAAGGTGCTCAAAGCTCTGAAGGAGATTGGTGACCTGATCGGGCTCTGGTTTACCAACGGTGAGATTTCTAACCTAGCCGTCTATCAGGGTAACCAATTCGAAGGGCTAGACATGGTTTTGGTACCCTCAGCCGACATGCCGGTGCTAGATGCGAACTGGGATTTAATTGATCAGGATATCGAGTCATGGCGCCTAGAGCCCGACGATCTTCTTTCGGGAAATGGTTCAGTTAGCGGTTAAGTTAGCCCCTCGGGCAACGGCGCTTTGAAGCCAGTCAAACCACCTACCCACAAACGTGCGATCTTCCTCTATTGTGATTTGCAGAAAATGCAGGTTTAGGTCCGTCTGCTTTTTTTGCTTATGCTTGACCAAGAACGCATTCATCAGCAATTCATGTTCCTGCGTTAACCCCACAAAAAAAGCCCGGCAAAACCGGGCTCCCTCGCATCAGTATTTCCCACACCACTCAAGCGGCGCCGGCGATCCAGCTGGACAGAGCCGTCTTCGGGGCAGCGCCAACCTTGATGTCAGCCACTTCGCCGCCCTTGAACATGGCGAGTGTTGGGATGGAGCGGACGCCGAATTTGGCGGCGAGTTCTGGGTTTTCGTCAATATTGAGCTTGGCGATCTTGACCTTGCCAGCCATTTCCGTGGAGATTTCATCCAGGCTGGGGGCTATCATCTTGCAGGGGCCGCACCATTCGGCCCAGAAGTCCACCACGACAGGCTCTACAGACTGTAGAACTTCCGCTTCGAAATTGCTTGCATCGACTTTTACCGTAGCCATTGGCTGCTCCTTGGAGAATTCCTGTTGTCACATATATGATGGTTATTGTGAGGATTTCAACTTAAAGCGCATTGCAATTGTCGGGCGTCAGCCAAGACAAAACGTTATAGCCCCCGCGCTGATTTTTGTTTCGCGTGGCGACGCGGTCCAAATGCTTGAGTTTGCAGAGGACATTACAAAGATGAGGCTCTCACAGGGCCTAAAGCAGGCCTTCAAGTTCTTTCAGCCGGTCATTGACCAGCCAGCCATAGTAATTCTCTTCCGGCAGGCCGCCACGCCGTCCCAGTGCCCGGGCTCGCGCTTCGGAGTTCCCGACATTGTAAAGCGTCGCCGTCAGGCCCGGATTGTTGGAAATATCCACATTGGCATAGGTTTTATAGTCATCGATGGATTTGCGGATGATCGCCGCGATATAGGCAAGCGAGGTATCCGGGTCCATGATGGCCTTATAGAGCCCTGCCGCATCTTTCTCGTCCAGCTTGGGATAGCCGGATGTCTGGTGGACCATGTCGGTCAGCATCAATGCCGTCAGCGGGTTGATCTGGCCAAGGCCAAAGGTTTGCCCGGCATAGAAAGGCTGGAAAAACACCGCGCTGAAGCGGTTGTTGGGAAAGCTCTTGTTGCCGACCCGCTTGCCCTGGAACTTGTCTTCCCAGACATTTTCCCGGCAGGTCCACAGCTTGGCAGAATCCTTCAACTCGGCGCAGGCGGCAAATTCCGGGCGGGCGACGAAATCATCGACATCCTCGCCATCATAGGCAAAGCGGAACGTGTGACCGGCATAGGAGGCCGCCTTTACATAGTAGCTTTGCAATGTGTCGTAGGCATCGACATTATAGGTATGCTCACCGACCAGCGCGCCAACGATGTGGATCGGGTCGATATTATAGGCCGCCGCGGTTTTCTTGATCTTGCCGATCAACTGACGATCCTTGATCAGCAGATCGCGAATCTTCTCGTATTTCAGATCGAAGGTGGTCTTGGTTTCCTTGGTGCGCTGCTTCGATGCACCGGGAATGGGGGGCTGTTCGGCATTGCGATTGCCCGCAGGCACCATCCGCACCTCGGCAGCCTGGATTTCCGGCACGAAGGCAGCGGAAAAAGCACATGAAACCGAAAGAATAAAGACCAGAGCTAAGCGACGCACCATTTCCATCCCGTATATATTGCAGATCGGAACGATGTTTCACCAACCCGATACCGCCTTGCCCTATTACGGCGAGCGGCCCTCCTTATAGAGGGAGGGCCGGTGCTGTCGACTGTCGACCGGTCACAAGGCCGAATTAGGGCGCTGATTTACCGATTTCACCCCATTCCGGTGCGAAAACATCACAGAATATAGCGCGACAGATCCGCATCGGCAGCGATTTCGCCGACATGCTCGCGCACATAGGCCGAATCGATCATCACTTTCGCCCCGCCGCGATCCGGCGCATTGAAGGAAATGTCGTAGAGCACCCGCTCCATCACCGTCTGCAAACGCCGCGCACCGATGTTTTCAATCGAGCTGTTGAGGTTGACGGCAACATCCGCCAGTGCGTCGATGGCATCCTCGGTAAACTCGAGATCCAACTGTTCAGTGGCCATCAGCGCGATGTATTGACGAATGAGGCTGGCTTCGGTTTCCGTCAAAATCCGGCGGAAGTCTTCCTTGGTCAGTGCCTTTAGCTCAACGCGGATCGGCAAACGGCCCTGCAATTCCGGCAGCAGGTCGGATGGCTTGGAGACATGGAAGGCCCCGGATGCGATAAACAGGATGTGGTCGGTCTTCACTGGCCCGTATTTGGTCGCAACCGTCGTGCCTTCCACCAGGGGCAGCAGGTCGCGCTGCACACCTTCGCGCGAAACACCCGCACCCATGGCGCCTTCGCGGTTGGCGATCTTGTCGATTTCGTCCAGGAAGACGATGCCGTCGTTTTCAACCGATTTCACCGCTTCACGCTGGATCACTTCATTGTCGATCAGCTTGTCGGATTCGTCACGGATCAGATCGGCGTAAGAGGTCTTGACGGTGGTGCGGACCTTCTTGGTGCGGCCGCCCATCGCTTTGCCAAACATGTCGGACAGGTTGAGAATGCCGACATTGGCCCCCGGCATGCCGGGAATCTCAAAGCCCGGCATGCCGGAGCTTGTCTCCGCAACCTCGATATCGATTTCCTTGTCGTCCAGCTCTCCAGCCCGCAGTTTCTTGCGGAAGCTATCGCGGGTGGCAGGTGAGGCCGTTGCCCCAACCAGCGCATCCAGCACCCGCTCCTCGGCACCGGCATGGGCCTTGGCTTCCACCTCCAGCCGCTTCTTTTCCTTGATCAGGCCGATGCCGATTTCCACGAGATCACGGATGATCTGCTCCACGTCGCGGCCGACATAGCCAACCTCGGTGAATTTTGTGGCCTCGACCTTGATGAAGGGCGCGCCAGCCAGTTTGGCGAGGCGTCGGGAGATTTCGGTCTTGCCGACGCCGGTCGGGCCGATCATCAGGATGTTCTTGGGCATGACCTCGTCGCGCAGGCTCTCATCGAGCTGCTGGCGGCGCCAGCGGTTGCGCAGCGCAATCGCCACGGCACGCTTTGCATCGTTCTGACCAATAATATAGCGGTCCAGTTCCGAGACGATTTCGCGGGGTGAAAAAGTTGTCATTGAGATTACACCTGGGAAGAGGGGAGAAGAAGAGCAGTCAGTTGGCGCTTTCCAGCGTTTCGACCAGCACGTTTTCATTGGTATAGACGCAGATATCGGCGGCGATCTTCATGGCCTTGCGGGCCACTTCTTCCGCCGACTTTTCGGTATCCATCAAGGCCAGAGCCGCAGCCAGCGCGTAATTGCCGCCCGAACCGATGGCAATCGTGCCGTGTTCGGGTTCCAGCACATCGCCATTGCCGGTAATCGCCAGTGTCACCGTCTTATCGGCCACCAGCATCATCGCTTCCAGATTGCGCAGATATTTGTCGGTGCGCCAGTCCTTGGCAAGCTCGACGGCGGCGCGCATCAACTGGCCGGGATATTGCTCCAGCTTCTTTTCCAGCCGCTCCAGCAGGGTGAAGGCATCCGCCGTCGCTCCGGCAAAACCGGCGATCACCTCGCCCTTGCCAATGCGGCGCACCTTGCGGGCATTGCCCTTCATCACGGTCTGGCCAAGGCTGACCTGTCCGTCACCGGCCATCACCACCATGCCGCCCTTGCGCACCGTGATGATCGTGGTGCCATGCATGGTTCCATAGGGATTATGTTCGCTCATATCGATCCGTTCCAGTCCATCGCCGTCCAATCCGGCGCTTCGATTGACCTTTATGTAAGCGGCTAAAACACAATTGCAAACGCCAAGACGGTTGGTCGCTATCCCGATGCCGGATCGCCGAAAAACCCGGCTCGTCCTGCTGGATATTTCAACTCCTGCCTGATAAGGAACGACATCTTTTCAAGGAGAAGGCCATGGCAGAGAGCCGCAGCGCCAGCATTTCGCGCAAGACCAATGAAACCTCGGTCTCGGTTTCCGTCACTATCGACGGCACTGGCACTTCGAAGATTTCGACGGGGGTCGGTTTTTTCGACCATATGCTGGACCAGCTCAGCCGCCATTCGCTGATCGATATGGATATCGACGTCACCGGCGACCTGCATATCGACGATCATCACACCGTCGAAGACACCGGCATTGCTATCGGCCAGGCGATTTCCAAGGCATTGGGCGACCGGCGCGGCATTGTTCGTTATGCCTCGATCGATCTTGCCATGGACGAGACGATGACCAAGGCGGCCATTGATGTTTCGGGACGGCCTTTTCTGGTTTGGAACGTCGCCTTTTCGGCACCGAAGATCGGCACATTCGACACCGAACTGGTACGGGAGTTTTTTCAGGCGCTGGCGCAAAATGCCGGTATTACCCTGCATATCCTCAATCATTATGGCGCTAATAACCATCATATCGCCGAAACCTGCTTCAAGGCCGTCGCCCGCGCCCTGCGCAGCGCGACCGAAATTGACCCCCGCCAGGCGGGCCGCATTCCGTCTACCAAGGGAATGCTGTAAACGATCAAGTTGAGGATCTGAGCCTCCATGCGTGTTGTGATTATTGACTACGGATCGGGCAATCTGCGCTCCGCCACCAAGGCGTTCGAGCGGGCCTCCCGGGAATCCGGCCTTGATGCCGAAATCGAACTGACCGACAAGGCAGACCGGGTGGCAACCGCCGACCGGATCGTGCTGCCCGGCGTCGGTGCCTATGCCGATTGCAAGCGGGGCCTCGATGCCGTGCCAGGCATGCATGAAGCGCTGGTCGAAGCGGTCGAGGTCAAGGCCCGCCCCTTCCTCGGCATCTGCGTCGGCATGCAGTTGATGTCGTCGCGCGGATTGGAAAAGACCGTGACTGAAGGCCTCGACTGGATCAAGGGCGATGTGGTGGAAATGACCCCTTCCGATCCGGGCCTGAAGATCCCGCAGATCGGCTGGAACACGCTGACGCTTGCCCGTCCGCATCCGCTATTTGACGGGATTGCCACCGGCAATGACGGGTTGCATGCCTATTTCGTCCATTCCTACCATCTGGCGGCCAGCAATGCCGATGAGGTCATTGCCACGACCGACTATGGCGGCCCGATGACCGCTTTTGTGGGACGTGACAATATGGCCGGCGCGCAATTCCATCCGGAAAAGAGCCAGTCTCTAGGCCTCCAGCTGATTTCTAATTTTCTCAATTGGGCGCCGTGAGCCCGTGCCGATGGATAGCATACGATGATCCTCTTTCCCGCCATCGACCTTAAAGACGGCCAATGCGTTCGCCTCAAGCTGGGCGATATGGAGCAAGCCACTGTCTACAATCCCGACCCCGGCGCGCAGGCCAAGGCCTTTGAAGACCAGGGCTTTGAATGGCTGCATGTTGTTGATCTGAACGGCGCCTTTGCCGGTGAAAGCGTTAATGGCGCAGCGGTGGATGCCATTCTCAAGGCGACGAAAAATCCGGTCCAGCTGGGCGGCGGCATTCGCAGTCTTGCTCATATCGAAACCTGGCTTCAGCATGGCTTGTCGCGCGTCATTCTCGGCACGGTCGCCGTGCGTGATCCGGCGCTGGTGATTGAGGCCTGCAAGCTTTTCCCCGGCAAGATCGCGGTTGGCATCGATGCCAAGGGTGGCAAGGTGGCCGTGGAAGGTTGGGCGGAGGCTTCTGAGCTTGGCGTGGTTGAGCTGGCAAAGAAGTTTGAAGGCGCAGGCGTTGCGGCAATCATCTATACGGATATCGACAGGGACGGCATTCTGACCGGAATAAACTGGGAGTCGACGCTGGAACTGGCGGATGCGGTTTCCATCCCTGTCATCGCGTCGGGCGGGCTTGCGTCAATAGAGGATATCCGCCGGATGCTGGAGCCGGATGCGCGCAAACTGGAAGGTGCAATTTCCGGTCGCGCCCTTTATGATGGACGGATCGATCCGGCGGAAGCGCTGGCCTTGATTCAAGCTGCCAAGGGCTGAGGGGAAGCATTTTATGACACTCAAGGCCCGCATTATTCCTTGTCTCGACGTGAAGGATGGCCGCGTCGTCAAGGGCGTGAACTTTGTCGATCTCATTGATGCCGGTGATCCGGTCGAAGCGGCCAAGGCCTATGACGCTGCCGGTGCCGATGAGCTGTGTTTTCTGGACATTACCGCCTCATCCGATAATCGCGAGACGATTTTTGATGTCGTCGCCCGCACCGCAGATCATTGCTTCATGCCGGTCACGGTGGGGGGCGGTGTGCGGGCGGTCGGCGATATTCGCAAGCTGCTGCTGGCCGGTGCCGATAAGGTTTCAATCAACTCGGCAGCCGTGAGTAATCCCGATTTTGTCGCCGAAGCCGCCGATAAATTCGGCAATCAATGTATTGTGGTTTCGATTGATGCAAAACGTCGCCGAAGCCAGGCCAGCGGTGGCGATAATCTCAGCGCCTGGGAGATTTATACCCATGGAGGGCGCAACGCGACCGGCATTGACGCTGTCGAATTTGCGGTCAAAATGGTCGAGCGCGGCGCAGGCGAATTGCTGGTCACGTCAATGGATCGTGACGGCACCAAAAGCGGTTATGATTTGGAACTGACCCGTGCCATCGCAGACGCGGTTCGGGTGCCGGTGATTGCCTCTGGCGGTGTCGGCACACTGGACGATCTGGTGGCGGGCGTCAGGCAAGGCCATGCCACTGCCGTTCTGGCGGCCTCGATTTTCCATTTCGGCACGTATTCGATTGCGGAAGCCAAGGCCCATATGGCCAATGCCGGTATCCCCATGCGTCTCGACAAGGCCTGAAAGGGCAATTTTATGAGCACATTCACGCTGTCCGATTTGGAGGCCATTGTTGCCATCCGCGCCAAGGCCTCGCCGGACGAAAGCTGGACGGCAAAGCTGGTGACGGCAGGCCAGGACAAGGCCGCCAAGAAGCTTGGCGAAGAGGCTATTGAGGCCGTGATGGCAGCGGTCAAAAATGATCGCGCCAACCTGATCTATGAGAGTGCCGATTTGCTTTATCACCTGTTGGTCGTATTGAAAATTGCCGATATCCCGATAGAAACGGTGATGGAAGAGTTGCAACGGCGCACTGCCCAATCGGGCCTCAGCGAAAAGGCCAGTCGGTAGGACACATGACGACAGCGATCAGGCAGGCCGAGGGGGAGGAAGCCCTTGATCATTTCCAGGTAGGCAGCTACTCGCCCTATCTGTTCTTTTCGTCGGAGGAATGGGCGCGGTTTCGGGCCGATACGCCGCTCACTCTGACGCTGGACGAAGTACATCGCCTGCGATCCATCGATGACCCGATTGATCTTGCCGAGGTACGGCGGATCTATCTGGCGCTGTCACGGCTGTTATCCTCGCATGTCGAATCGTCTCAATTGCTGTTTGAGCAGCGCAACCGCTTTCTCAGCACCAATGTGACCAAGACGCCGTTTATTATCGGTATTGCCGGATCGGTGGCGGTGGGCAAATCCACCACGGCGCGCGTGCTGAAGGAGCTTTTGGCCCGCTGGCCGTCCAGCCCGAAAGTCGATCTGGTCACCACCGATGGCTTTTTGTATTCGAACGCAACGCTGGTGCGTGACAACAAGCTCAATCGCAAAGGGTTTCCCGAGAGTTACGATACGGCGGCCCTGCTGCGGTTTCTGTCGGCCATCAAGGCCGGGCAACAGAATGTCAAGGCGCCGCGCTATTCGCATCTGACCTATGACGTGCTGCCTGATCAGCATACCATCATCGACCGCCCGGATATCCTGATTTTCGAGGGCATCAATGTGCTGCAATCGCGCGATCTGCCGCGAGATGGCAAGATCGTGCCGATGGTCTCGGATTTCTTCGACTTCTCGATCTATATCGATGCCGAGGAAAGCCTGATCCATAATTGGTATGTCAAACGGTTCATGAAGCTGCGCCAAACGGCCTTCCGCGATCCGAATTCCTACTTTCACCGTTATGCGACGATCAGCGAAGATGAAGCTTCAACCATTGCCGAAAATCTCTGGAGCCACATCAACCTGATCAATCTGCGCGACAATATCCAGCCGACCCGGCCCCGGGCCGATTTGATCCTGCGTAAGGGAGAAAATCATCTGGTTGAACAGGTGGCGCTGCGAAAATTATAGGGCACTGCGCCCATCTATTATTATAGATTGATGTTTTCATGAGGTTTTATCTCTGGGAGGAGAGTTATGACATTCATTGATCCCAACAAAGCCGCGCCGGTTTCCGGCAGGCGTGTGTTTCTTGGTGCGGCAGCGACAGCGATAGCCGCGACCGCCGCAGGGCAGAGCGGACAGGCAGCGGATACAAAAACCGGCGGCGGTCCGCTATCAGACATTCCCATCGCTTTGCCCCGGACAGAATTCGTCTATGAGGCGATTTTTACCCTTCAGGATACGATTGAGATGGGTGCGTCCCCGCAGGGCGACAGGCGTATCATCAATATCACCGGCGGTGAATTTGCCGGACCTCGGATTAAGGGCAAGGTGATGCCTGGCGGTGCGGACCGGCAAGTGCTGCGTAAGGACGGTGTGCGGCTTCTCAATGCGCTCTATGAATTGCAGGCGGATGACGGTGCCGTCATTACCGTCAACAACAGGGTCTTGATCGACCGTCAACCGGACGGCACGCAATATGCTTTTTCGCATATCGATATTACTGCACCGGTCGGACCACATGACTGGCTGAACCGTCGTGTCTTTGTCGGTACCCTGAACAGCCTGCGGCCCAAACCAATGGTGCTGATTCGGGTCTTCAGTCTGGTTTAAGACCAAGGCTGAAGGTCTTCCACGCCTGGAGAGCGATCAATCCTGATCCGGCTTCTCGCGCATTTTCTTGATTTCGCCGCGTCCCACCTTTGCCTTCAACCGGCGCTCGATTGAGCCCTTGGTGGGTTTGGTCTTCCGGCGCGGCGGTGGCGGTGGTTTGGCTGCTTCGAGCAGCAATTCCTTCAGCCTCTCGCGGGCATCTTCCCTATTGCGCTCCTGGCTTCGAAAGCGGCTTGCCTCGATCAACAACACGCCTTCTTTGGACAGGCGTCGGCCCGCCAATTTGATGGCATTGGTCTTGATACGGTCCGGGAGCGAGGGAGAGCTTGTCAGCGGGAAGAACAATTGGACGGCGGTCGAGACCTTGTTGACATTTTGCCCGCCCGGACCACCGGCCAGCACGAATTGCTCGGTCAGTTCCCAACCGGCAATCGTAATCCTGTCATTGATATAGAGCGGGTCGCTCGCCATGGTCCTGTCCAGCCTTTTCGCCGTGAGGCTGTAGCGGAAAACGCCAGTTCAGGCAAATCTCGGCTCTCTGGTATCATAATTGGATTTCCGTGCTGTTTTTCTGGATCAAATGCACCATAGAAAAAGCCCGGCGATGATCATCGCCGGGCTTTCCAAAATCGTCACACGTGAAACGTTTACTGCGCAGCAACAGCCAGAACCGGAGCCGCATCAAGGACATTGCTGTCCACATGGGCTTCGAATTTCTCGAAATTGGCGATGAACATGCCGACCAGTTTCTTGGCCTGCGCGTCATAGTCAGTCCCATTTGCCCAGGTCGAGCGGGGGTCGAGAATGCTGGTATCGACGCCTTCGACAGAAACTGGTACCGCGAAGCCGAAATTGGCATCGGTGCGGAACTCGACCTTCTTCAACTCTCCGGAGAGAGCCGCCGTCAGCAGCGCCCGAGTTGCCTTGATCGGCATACGGTTACCAACGCCGTAGGCACCGCCGGTCCAGCCAGTGTTGACCAGCCAGCAATCCACTTCGTGGCGGGCAATCAACTCCTTGAGCAGATTGCCATATTCTGCCGGATGGCGAGGCATGAACGGTGCGCCGAAGCAGGTCGAGAAGGTGGCTTCCGGCTCGGTTACGCCGCGCTCCGTGCCAGCCACTTTCGCGGTGTAGCCGGAAAGGAAGTGGTACATCGCCTGTTCTGGTGTCAGCTTGGCGATCGGCGGCATGACGCCGAAGGCATCTGCGGTAAGCATGATGATGGTCTTCGGATGTCCGGCGCGGCCGGTGGGCGAGGCATTGGGTATGAAGTTCAGCGGATAGGCGCAACGGGTATTTTCGGTCTTCGAGCCATCGTTGAAATCCGGAACCCGGTTTTCATCCAGAACGACATTTTCCAGCACCGTGCCGAACCGCTTGGTGGTGGCGTAGATTTCCGGCTCAGCTTCCGCCGACAGACGAATGGTCTTGGCGTAGCAGCCACCTTCGAAGTTGAAGATGCCGTCTTCGCCCCAACCATGCTCGTCATCGCCGATCAGTGTGCGGGCAGGGTCGGCAGACAGCGTGGTTTTGCCGGTGCCGGACAGACCGAAGAACACAGCCGAATCACCAGCCGGGCCAACATTGGCCGAGCAATGCATCGGCATGACCTGTTTGGCGGGCAGCATGTAGTTCAGCGCCGTGAACACCGACTTCTTCATTTCACCGGCATAGTAGGTACCGGCGATCAGCACGATATTGTTGGTGAAGTCGCAGGCGATGACCGTTTCGGTCCGGCAGCCATGACGGGCCGGATCAGCCTTGAAGCTGGGCAGGTCGATAATGGTGAATTTCGCTTCGAAATCGGCAAGCGCGGCGCGTTCCGGACGAATCAGCAGGTTACGGATAAACAGCGAATGCCATGCAAGTTCCGTTACCACGCGGGTTGGCAAAGCGTTGGCGGCATCGGCGCCACCAATCAGATCCTGTACGAACAGGGTCTTGCCAGCCACATGCGCCAGCATGTCCTGATGCAGGATGTCGAAATGCTCTTTCGACATTGGCTTGTTATTGTCCCACCAGATCTGGCTATCGGTATTGGCATCACGCAGGATGAACTTGTCCTTGGGCGAGCGGCCCGTATGCTGTCCGGTCTCGGCCAAAAGCGCGCCGTCCGCAGTCAGCACGGCTTCACCGTTGCGGATCGCATGCTCATAAAGGGCGGCGGGCAGCAGATTATAATGGACATTGGCGGCCTTGCCCAAGCCAATGGTCTCGATCCCAAGACGGCTATTGTTCACTCCAAGCTCCTCCATGATGCAATTCCTTCTTCAGCGGGATAGCTAGATAATTATGGGTCAACGCTAATGACCGAATTTTAAAAACGCAAGAGTAAAATCTTGAAAACATCAATAATATCATATATTTAATCGTTTTAAACTGGTATGTTAGTTTTAAATCGGTTCAGTTTAAAGGCGATGAGCCTTTGTCTTTTGCCGTCAAAACGAAACGGGGTTGAAGCCGGACATGCCTGCCCCCTTTATCTTTGCCACAATTTGTTCCACCTTTACCCTCATGAAGCGCTTCGCGGCCCCTATATGTAATGTGGCCGCTGGCCGTCACCTTCTTGATGGGCGGTGGCGGCAATCGGTAATGACGGAGATAAACGGCATGCAGACAATTGCGCTTGTTGACGACGACCGGAATATCCTGACGTCGGTTTCGATCGCTCTCGAAGCCGAGGGCTACAAGGTTGAAACCTATACGGATGGAGCTTCGGCGCTGGACGGGCTTCTGGCGCGGCCGCCACAGCTGGCGATCTTCGATATCAAGATGCCACGCATGGACGGGATGGAGCTTTTGCGCCGCCTGCGTCAGAAGTCCGATATCCCGGTGATTTTCCTCACCTCCAAGGATGAGGAAATCGATGAATTGTTCGGCTTGAAAATGGGTGCCGACGACTTCATCACCAAGCCGTTTTCTCAGCGCCTGCTGGTGGAGCGGGTCAAGGCCATTCTACGTCGCGCGGCCAATCGCGAGACTGGAAACGCACCCGGCAATGTCAAGACTGCTGCCGAGCAGCAGGCCCGCAACCTGGAGCGCGGCCAACTGGTCATGGACCAGGAGCGCCATACCTGCACCTGGAAAGGCGACCCGGTCACGCTGACAGTCACCGAATTTCTGATCCTGCATTCGCTGGCCCAGCGGCCCGGCGTGGTGAAAAGCCGCGACGCGCTGATGGATGCCGCCTATGACGAACAGGTCTATGTCGATGACCGCACCATTGACAGCCATATCAAGCGCCTGCGAAAGAAGTTCAAAATGGTGGACAATGATTTCGACATGATCGAAACGCTGTACGGCGTTGGATACCGCTTCCGCGAAACGGCCTGATGCCGCCTGCGGGCATTGCTTGCGGGTTGAGAGCCTGGCAGGTTCAGATTGAACCAGGCATGCTCTCAATTCTCTTGTTTTCGTTTGTCTTTTCGGGAAAACCGGTTTCCCTGACAAGCACTAGGACCAGGCCCGGTTGAGAATGAACGTTGACGGCAGACATGACGGTATTCGGTGGGATACGATTGTCCCACAGGATAAGTGTGCCGTGTGAGGGGAATTCTATCCAAAAGGCCTATGGACGATAAGGACGGGGATCCCGGCGAGAGTCGCAGGCTGCCCTTGCGCCTGTCCTTTTCTCATCCCTTTACCTTGATCAGACGCATCTTCGGCAATGCCGTTTTCTCCAGTCTGACGCGACGGATCGTCTTCTTTAATCTTGCGGCGCTGATCGTTCTGGTCGCCGGTATCATGTATCTCAATCAGTTTCGCGAAGGGCTGATCGATGCGCGGGTGGAAAGCCTGCTGACCCAGGGGGAAATTATCGCGGGTGCGATTTCCGCCTCGGCCTCGGTCGACACCAATTCCATCACCATCGACCCGCAGAAACTGTTGGAACTGCAGGCGGGGCAAAGCATTACCCCGGTGCCGAATGACGAGGACTTGGAATTTCCCATCAAGCCGGAGCGGGTCGCCCCCGTGCTGCGCCGCCTGATTTCGCCGACCCGCACCAGGGCGCGGCTGTTTGATGCCGACGCCAATCTGCTGCTGGACTCCCGCCATCTTTATTCCCGCGGTCAGGTGCTGCGCTACGATCTTCCACCCGTCGAGGGGGATACCGGCAGCTGGACGGAATGGCTGGCCAAGCAATTCAACCGCATGCTGCAACCAAGCAATGTACCGCTCTACAAGGAAGCGCCGGGCGGGGATGGATCGATCTATCCTGAAGTGATGAATGCGCTAACCGGGGTGCGCGGTGCCGTGGTGCGCGTGACCGAACAGGGCGAGTTGATTGTTTCCGTGGCGGTGCCGGTCCAGCGGTTCCGCGCCGTGCTCGGCGTGCTTTTGCTATCCACCCAGGCTGGCGATATCGACAAGATCGTCCATGCGGAACGCCTAGCGATCCTGCGGGTGTTCGGTGTGGCCACGCTGGTCAATATCGTGCTTTCTCTGCTGCTGTCCTCGACCATTGCCAATCCGCTGCGGCGCCTGTCGGCAGCGGCCATTCGCGTCCGGCGCGGCGCCAAGGAGCGGGAGGAAATCCCGGATTTCTCTGCGCGCCAGGATGAAATCGGCAATCTGTCCGTGGCCCTGCGGGAAATGACCACGGCACTTTACGACCGGATCGACGCCATCGAGAGCTTTGCCGCCGATGTCAGTCACGAGTTGAAAAATCCGCTGACGTCGCTGCGCAGCGCCGTCGAAACCCTGCCGCTTGCCAAGACCGATGTCTCGAAGCAGCGGCTTCTGGATGTGATCCAGCATGACGTCCGCCGGCTTGACCGGTTGATCAGCGATATCTCCGATGCCTCGCGGCTGGATGCAGAACTGGCGCGCACGGATGCGGCACCGGTCGATATGGAAGTCGTGCTTGGCAATCTGGTGGAGATTTCCAGGCAGATCCGCAGCAGCAAGAAGCCGGTCGATATCGAATATGTCGTGGAGCACAAGCAGGGCCAGAAGGTCCGCTATATCATCAACGGTCATGACCTGCGTATTGGCCAGATCGTCACCAACCTGATTGAAAATGCCCGTTCCTTCGTGCCGGAAAAGGAAGGCCGTATCGTGGTGCGCCTATCGCGGACCCGCAGCCGTTGCGTCGTGCAGGTGGAAGACAACGGTCCCGGCATCCTGGTCGAGAATATCGACCGGATCTTTGAGCGCTTTTATACCGACCGTCCCGACGGCGAAAGCTTCGGCCAGAATTCAGGGCTTGGCCTCTCCATCAGCCGGCAGATCGCCGAGGCGCATGGCGGATCGTTGCGGGCTGAAAACATCCTGGAACCGGAAACTGCACGGATCCTCGGGGCCCGCTTCATCCTGACCCTGCCGGCAGAGCCATCTCCATGAACGAGAGCCGGCTCAACCTGCATGCAACCGGTGTCGTGCTGGGTAGGCGAGGCTATTTGATCATGGGGCCGAGTGGGTCGGGGAAGTCGCAACTGGCCCACCTCCTGCTGGAAAATGCGCGGCAAAATGGCCTTTTTGCCGCTCTTGTGGCCGACGATAGGGTATGGCTGGAAGCCCGAGGCGGAAGAGTGATCGCGTCCCGACCCCAGACAATTGCCGGGTTGATGGAAATCCGATTCAGCGGATTGGTGACCGTTCCAAGCCTCGATGCGGCGGTGATCGATGCCGTCGTCCTTTCGGTCGAGCCATCGTCGATGACGGAACGCCTGCCGCAAAGCGCTGAAAGCAGGTGTTTTTTTCCGGGTCAATCCTTACCTGTCCTTCGCCTTTGCCCGGCCCATCATCCAAGCGTTGCGGGGCTGCAACGATTGCTGGAGGCGTGGGCGTCAGATTAAAGGCGTGGCATCAAGACTATTTTGCACTTGCACTTCGTGTTTTCATCGCCAAGATGCACTGCACAGAATTGATTGGGTAATATTGGAGTTTGTCAGGGAGAAGTGGAACGAGGTTTTCCCAAAAAGACAAACGAAAGCAAGATAAGCGAGAGGGTGTCAGGTTCAAACCGAACCTGACAGACTTCAGGGGTAAGTTATCGTTGATCAGCAAGGTGTTGTTGCGCGTACAGGTTGTGTGTTGGATTTTCAAATAGGGCTTTTCTTGTGCCAGCGCGTGCCTTGCGACCCAACAGATCGGTGGACGAAACTATTGCAGTGCGATAACTGGCGGTCAGCAGTTGAGCAGGGAGCTATAAGCGAATGATCGGACTTGTGCTTGTCACCCATGGCAAGCTGGCTGAAGAATTTCATTATGCCGTGGAACATGTCGTTGGTCCGCAGAAATTCATCGAGACAATCTGTATCGGTCCGGAGGACGATATGGATCAGCGCCGCCAGGATATTCTGGATGCTGTGATGCGCGCCGATGATGGGCATGGGGTGATCATCCTGACGGATATGTTCGGGGGAACGCCTTCGAATCTGGCAATTTCGGTGATGAATACCGGGCGGATCGAAGTGATCGCCGGCGTCAACCTGCCCATGCTGATCAAGCTGGCGGGTGTGCGCGGCGAGAACGATATGGAAAAAGCACTCGTCGATGCGTCGGAAGCCGGCCGCAAATACATCAATGTGGCCAGCCGCGTTCTGAGCGGCAAATAGGAACGGCGAGTAAGATGACCTCCTTCACCAGAGACCTGCTGATCGTCAACAAGCGCGGCCTTCATGCCCGGGCGTCAGCCAAATTCGTCCAGACGGTGCAGGGCTTCAATGCCGAAGTCACCGTCAGCAAGGATGGAACCACCGTCGGCGGAACCTCGATCATGGGTCTGATGATGTTGGCGGCGAGCCCCGGCTGTACGATTACCGTTGTTACCTCAGGCGAGGAGGCCGAAAAAGCAATCGACACGCTGGATGCGCTGGTGCGCGACAAGTTTGGCGAGGAAATGTAAACCAAGATCGAACATAAAGATATAAAGACCTCTTTATGTGATTATTGCCTTCCTCGGCTTTCCCTGATACACGGATGACACTGGCCTGCCGCAGAATGGCGGGCGGCGCATCGGCTTTACCATCTTTTCGGATGGGTGCTGGCCTTGCGTTTCAACCCGGTCTGGAGAACGCCATGAGCACTGTACAGGATTACATCGTCGCCGATATCGGCCTTGCGGATTACGGTCGCAAGGAATTGGATATTGCCGAAACCGAAATGCCGGGCCTGATGTCCTGCCGCTCGGAGCTTGGCGAAACCAAGCCGCTAAAGGGCGCCCGCATCAGCGGTTCGCTGCACATGACCATTCAGACAGCTGTGCTGATCGAGACTTTAACGGCGCTGGGCGCCGAAGTACGCTGGGCATCCTGCAACATCTTTTCCACCCAGGACCATGCCGCCGCCGCAATCGCTGCCTCGGGCGTGCCGGTCTTTGCCGTCAAGGGTGAAAGCCTGACGGAATATTGGGATTATACCGACAGGATCTTCCAATGGACCGATGGTGGCCAGTCCAACATGATCCTCGACGATGGCGGCGACGCCACCATGTATATCCTGCTTGGTGCGCGCGCCGAAGCCGGTGAAAACGTGCTGGTCAACCCTTCGTCCGAAGAAGAAGAAATTCTGTTCGCGCAGATCAAGAAGCGCATGGCAGCCACACCAGGCTTTTTCACCAAACAGCGTGACGCCATCAAGGGTGTCACCGAAGAAACCACGACAGGCGTCAACCGCCTCTACCAGCTCAGCCAGAAGGGCCTGCTGCCTTTCCCGGCGATCAATGTCAACGATTCCGTCACCAAGTCGAAGTTCGACAACAAATACGGCTGCAAGGAATCGCTGGTCGACGGCATTCGCCGCGCCACCGACGTGATGATGGCTGGCAAGGTTGCCGTGGTCTGCGGCTATGGCGACGTGGGCAAGGGCTGCGCTGCATCGCTGATCGGCGCTGGTGCCCGCGTCAAGGTGACGGAAGTCGACCCGATCTGCGCTTTGCAGGCCGCTATGGACGGTTTTGAAGTGGTGCGGCTTGAAGATGTCGTCAAGACAGCGGATATCTTCATCACCACGACCGGCAACAAGGACGTGATCCGCATCGAGCATATGCGCGAGATGAAGGACATGGCCATCGTTGGCAATATCGGCCATTTCGATAATGAAATTCAGGTTGTCGCGCTGAAAAACCTGAAATGGGTTAACATCAAGCCGCAGGTCGACATGATCGAATTCCCGGCGGGCAACCGGATGATCCTGCTGTCGGAAGGCCGTTTGCTCAACCTCGGCAATGCCACGGGCCATCCGTCCTTTGTGATGAGCGCGTCTTTCACCAACCAGGTTCTGGCCCAGATCGAGCTTTTCACCAAGCCCGACGCCTACAAAAACCAGGTTTACGTTCTGCCGAAACATCTCGATGAAAAGGTTGCGCGCCTGCATCTGGAAAAGCTCGGCGTCAGATTGACTGAACTTTCTGACGAACAGGCCTCCTATATTGGTGTCACGCCATCAGGCCCCTTCAAGGCTGACCACTACAGATACTAATCCGTAGCCAGATATACACAAGATATAGAAATCGCAGCCTTGACAAAGGCTGCGATTTCTTTTTTTGTTTGCCCCTTTTTTCAAAATCTTATCCACAGTATTGTTTTAAAACTTGATTCGTGTGCCTCGCAGGTGCGCAGGCAGTGTTTGGTGACCGGATGTTTTTTCCGGTCACGCTGCCTATGACCCCGTGAAGCAAAAAGCCGTTTGCATGACGTCACCCTCGGGTGATGCATTCGGCATGTGCACACGCGAAATGGGGATGTCTTGTCGGAATTGCGGCACAGTGGACGGAGACAGACCGGAAATGACGGTTCAGAAGAAATACCCGTTCCTACGGGGAAGGACGGGCCTACGGGGAAGGACGGGCCTACGCGGAAGTGCGGGTAAAACCATGCGCGCCGAATCTGCGTCCTTCGGGGACACAGGACCTCGCGCTGGCGCGGCCAGCGGCATCGCCGGACGTGGCTTCCTGCGTTTATCGCGCTGGTGGCTGCACGGGAGCACGGTTCTTGCTGGTGGGCTCGTGTGCCATTCTGCCCTAGCGCAAACGATTGCCGTGCCGCAGCTGAATGCGGGCGGCATCGGCACGTTTTCATCCACTGAAATGATTGGCCTTTCCCTAGTAATCGGCGCGATTTCCGCGACGCTTCTGTCCACCCTCTGGCTGGTGCGTCAGCGCAACAGTATCGAGGCGGACAGCCGGGAGATACGATCGGCCCTGTCGGATGCCAACCAGCGCATTTCCCGTTATCAGGCGCTGATTGCCGACAAGAACCGTCGCATCGTCATCTGGGACGGTGGTGAAACCAAGCCGGAACAGCTGGGCCAATTGCCAGTGGAAACCGGCGCACCCCAGACCGAAGGCGATTTCCTGGCCTTTGGCCGCTGGATGAAGCCCGGTTCGGCCGCCGACCTGGACAATGCCATTGAGAAACTGCGCTTTAACGCCCAGAGCTTTGACCTGATCGTCGAGACCTATCGCGACGAGGTGCTGGAAGTGCAGGGCCGTGTTTCCGGGGGGCGGGCCTTTGCCCGTTTCGTGGCGCTCAATAATCTGCGCGCCGAACTGGCCGAACTGAAAATTGAAAAGACCCGGCTCTCCACCGCCATCGAAACCTTCGAAAGCCTGCTGGAATCCGTCGAACAACCCGTCTGGCAGCGCGATTCCGAGGGGCGGCTGGTCTGGGTCAATCAGGCCTATAGCGATGCCGTTGAAGCGCTGACCCCTGATCAGGCCATACAGGAAGGCCGTGAAATCCTCAACACCATTACCCGGGAAAAGATCCGGGCGACGTTGACGCCGGTTTCGCCCTACCATGATACGGTTTCCACCGTTGTGCATGGCAACCGCACTTTCTTTTCCGTGGTTGATACCAAGACGCCGAAGGGCTCTTGCGGCATGGCCATCGACGTTTCGCGCGAAGAGGCCCTGCGCGAGGAGTTGAGCCGCACCCTGAAAAGCCACGCCGAAACACTGGATCATCTGGCAACGCCGGTGGCGATTTTCGACGGCGAGCGGCGGCTGCAATTCTACAATCAGGCCTTCCAGCAGCTCTGGGATCTGGATCTCGCCTTCCTCGAATCTCGCCCCGACCATGCCGAATTGCTGGACCGGTTGCGTAGCGCCGGCAAGTTGCCGGAACAATTGAGCTGGAAGGCATGGAAGGAAAATACCCTTTCCGTCTATCGCTCCATCGATACCCAGACCGTGCTCTGGCACCTGCCCAACGGCCAGACCCTGCGTGTTATCGCCTCTGCCCATCCGCAGGGCGGCGCCACCTGGGTGTTTGAGAACCTCACCGAACAGGTGGATCTCGAAACCCGCTATAATACGCTGGTCCGGGTTCAGGGTGAAACCATCGATCATCTGTCCGAAGGCGTTGCAGTCTTTGGTCCCGATGGCCGAATCCGGCTGTCCAATCCGGCGTTCCGGGCGCTCTGGGGCATTACCGAGACTCAGGCCGCGCCTGGCACCCATATCCGCGCCATCGAAGAAGCTTGTGCTCTTTCCTATGAAAAGCCGGATGGCTGGCGCGCCTTCGGCAAGATGATCACCAGTTTCGAGGACGAGCGGCCGTCCAGCCAAGGTACGATTGAGCTGATGTCCGGCCTGGTGCTGGATTACGCGGTCATCCCGCTGCCCAACGCCCAGACAATGCTGACCTTCGTCAACATTACCGATAGTGTTCGGGCGGAACGGGCGCTGCTTGAAAAGAACGAAGCGCTGCGCAAGGCTGACGAGCTGAAGAACGATTTCGTCCAGCATATTTCCTATGAGCTGCGCTCGCCGCTGACCAATATTATCGGCTTTACCGACCTGTTGAAATCGTCGGCCATTGGTCCGCTCAATGAACGGCAGGGGGAATATGTCGATCATATCTCCACCTCGTCGGCCGTGCTGCTGACCATCGTCAACGACATTCTCGATCTTGCCACAGTCGATGCCGGTATCATGCGGCTGACCTATTCGGATATCGATCTCACCGACCTTCTGGACGATGTGTCGATGCAGATGACCGACCGGTTGCAGGAAGGCGGCGTGACGCTGGAAATCCTTGCTCCGTCGCATCTGGGCGACATTGTCGCCGACCAGCAACGGCTGAAGCAGATCCTGATCAAGATCATCACCAATGCCGTGAACTTTTCGCCCGAAGGCGCCAAGGTCGTGTTGAAATGCTGGCGTGAAGATGCCGACTTCGTATTTTCGGTTTCCGATACCGGATGCGGCATCCCAGAAGATATGCTGCCATCGGTGTTCAAGCGTTTTTCCTCGAATGCCAAGGGTGGCAAGCGCACCGGGGCTGGCCTTGGCCTGTCGATTGTCGAAAGCTTCGTGCATCTGCATAACGGCACCGTCTCGATAAACAGTGTTCCCAACCAAGGCACCACGGTTCTTTGCCGAATTCCGTCCGGTGTGCTCGTCCATTCCGTCGCCGCAGAATGACAGGATTAGAGATATCGCTTCATCTTTCGCTTGCCGATGAGGCGGCGACGATCCAGCTCGGGGAAGATCTGGCGCTTGCCCTGAAGCCGGGGGACTGCCTTGCCCTGCATGGTGATCTCGGGGCGGGAAAGTCTACCCTTGCAAGAGCATTGCTGCGGGCCTTGGCCGATGACGATGATCTGGAAGTGCCAAGCCCGACTTTCACGCTGGTCCAAAGCTACGAATTACGCATTCCCGCTGCTCACTTTGATCTCTACCGGCTGGGTGATGCTTCCGAGCTTGATGAACTGGGTTTCGATGAGGCGTTGGATACCGGCATTTGCCTCGTCGAATGGCCGGAACGGGCTGAAGACCGACTGCCGAAGACGACAATCGGCCTGCATTACGGTTTCCCTCCGGATGGTGGGCGTGAGTTGACGATCACGGGGCCTGAAGACAGGCTGGGCCGAATCCGGCGGGTGCTTGCTATCCGCGCCTTCCTCGATGCCAATGGCATGGCGGGCGCCCGACGCCGCTTCTTGACTGGTGATGCGGACTACCGCGCCTATGAAACGGCAAGGATTGACGGTCAACCGCAGCGCATCGTGATGGACAGCCCCAAACGGCCAGCCACACCGATCATCCGCCTTGGCAAGACCTACCCGGAACTCGTGCATCTGGCAGAAGACCATCGGGCTTTTGTGGCTATCGATCAACTATTGAAGGATGCGGGCCTTACCGTCCCGGAGATTTATGCAAGTGACCCCGATGGCATTTTGCTGATCGAAGATCTCGGTCAGGACGGCATTCTGGATGCAGAGGGTCAACCGGTCGCCGAACGTTACATGGAAGCGGTTGCAGCGCTTGCTTTCCTGCATGGGCAGAATGTTTCACGTGAAATGCCCGTCTCGCCGGACCATATCCACCGCATTCCCGATTTCGATGCGGCAGCCATGGGGTTCGAGACGGAATTGCTGCTCGATTGGTACATGCCCTTCACGCTCTCACGGCAACCGAGTGAAGAGGAGCGGCAGGCCTATCTCGCTCTCTGGTCAGGCATGTTTCGCCAGATCCATGACCGCAACAGTCTGGTCCTGCGCGATGTCCATTCCCCCAATCTCCTTTGGCAGGAACGGAAACAGGGCATTGCCCGCGTCGGCCTGATCGATTTCCAGGATGCGATGATCGGCCCGGCGGCCTATGACGTCGCCTCCCTGATTCAGGATGCCCGTGTCACCATCGAACCGGAGCTGCAAAAGCGGCTGCTCGATCATTATCTGACGCTGCGCCGGGCCGAAGCCGGATTTGATGAAAGCGCCTTTCTTCAAGACTTCGCCATCATGGCCGCCCAGCGCAATTGCAAGCTGGTCGGGCTTTGGGTGCGGCTGATGAAACGCGATGGCAAACCCGGCTATATGCAGCATATGCCCCGAACGCTCGCCTATCTCGCTGGCGCGCTGGAGCATGAGGCGCTCACGCCTTTGAAAGACTGGCTTTCAACACACGGCCTGTTACAGCGCGGTTGAACCTTCATTCACTGGAACAGTGGTTCTGGTCCTCTCGACAGTGGTTCTGTGGCAGGATTTGCGATAGAGCGTGTCTCGTAAAGATGATGCGTCACATGTGAGCGATGCCGCAGATCGCCGACAGATACGAGAGCCATGAAGATTTCCCAAGCCATGGTGCTGGCCGCAGGGCTCGGCACAAGAATGCGTCCTATCACTGACACCATGCCAAAGCCTCTGGTGCGGGTGGCGGGCAAGACGCTGGTGGATTATGCGCTGGATCATTTGCAACAGGCGGGCGTAGAAACCGCTGTGGTCAACATTCACCATTTTCCCGAACAAATGCTGGCGCATCTGGCCGGGCGCGATCAGCCGCGCATCGTGATTTCCGATGAGCGCGATGGCTTGATGAACAATGGAGGCGGCCTGGCCAAAGGCATCAGGCATCTGGCTCCCGGCCCGTTGCTGGTGATGAATGCCGACCTGTTCTGGATCGGTGAGCCGAAGGACCACCCCACCAATCTGCAAAGACTGGGGGAAGCCTTTGACCCGGCGCAGATGGATATGCTGATGCTCTGCGTCACGCTGGAACAGACCACCGGCCATAATGGCAAGAACGATTTCAACCTCGGCGCCGATGGCAGGCTGACCCGCTATCAGACAGGCGATCCGAATCCGGTGGTCTATGCCGGGGCCTTGGCCATGGAGCACGCCCTGTTGGACGATGCGCCTGATGATGCCTTCAATCTCAACATCTATTTCGATCGGGCCATTGCCGAGGGGCGGTTGTTCGGGCTGATGCTGGAGGGCCAATGGTTGACGGTTGGCACGCCGGAGGCGATTGAAGAGGCGGAAACGGTGCTGGCCCGCCAGCCGCAGGACATCTGATGTCCAGCCTGCAAGCCCGCATCTTCACCATTCCCCCGGATCGGCCTTTCCTGCGGCTGATTGCCGAGACCCTGTGCGATGGCCGTCTCGCCCCCGGCTTTCGCTATGATCCAGCCGATCCCCTGTCTTTGTCCAAGGTCACGATCCTGGTGCCAACTCGGCGCGCCGTGCGCGTGCTGCGCGCGCAGTTCGTCGAGGTGCTGGGTGGCCAATCCGCCATTCTGCCGATGATCAAGCCCCTGGGCGAAGCCGAGGATGATGCCAGTTATTTCGACGCGGATACCCCGGCGCTGCTGGCGTTGAACCCGCCGATCAGCAATACGGTGCGGCTGCTGGAACTGGCGCAGTTGATTCTCGCCTGGCGCAACAAGCTGCCGGATATCGTGCTGAGCATTCACACCGAAACCCCGCTTGTCGCTCCGGCCAGCCCGGCTGATGCCGTATGGTTGGCGAGGGCGCTGGTGGAACTGATCGATTCGGTGGAAACCGAGGAGCGTGATTGGGCCGATCTCGACAAGCTCGATGCCCGTGATTTTGCCTCCTGGTGGCAATTGACGCTGGCTTTCCTCGGCATTGCCAGTGCCTATTGGCCTGCCCGGCTGGAAGAGTTGAACCGGTCTTCGCCGGTTCTCCACCGCAATGCCTTGCTGCGCACCGAACGCGACCGTGTTGGTCACCTTTCTGATCCTCATCCGGTGATCGTCGCGGGCTCGACCGGCTCGATTCCTGCTGCGTCCGAGCTGATCGCGGCGGTGGCGCGCTTGCCTCAGGGGGTGATCGTGCTGCCGGGGTTGGACAAGGCCATGCCGGATGATCAGTGGCACAGCGTCGGGGGTGAACAGCCTCCCGGCATGCCGCCGGAGCCGACCGCCCGCACCCATCCGCAATACGGCCTGCACCGGCTTTTGGGCCGTCTAGGCTTGACCCGTGACGACGTGGGCGTGCTGGAAGAGGCAGAACCCGACCTTGCCGACCGCAGCGAAATTCTCTCCCGGGCGCTGTCGCCTGCCAAGGCAACTGACCAATGGACCGCCTGGCGGCAGGCATTCGGGGATAACAGGTTTCAGGCCGCCTTTGCCGATGTGGCGCTGATTGAGGCGGCCAACGAGCGGGAAGAGGCGATCGCCATTGCCATTGCCCTCAGGCTGGCCCTGGAGCGGCCCGGTGCTGATGGTGGAGAAAGCCGCGCTGCGCTGATTACCCCTGACCGCAACCTTGCGCGTCGGGTCGCGTCAGAACTGGCCCGGTTCGGCATCGAGGCCGACGATTCGGCGGGTACGCCATTTTCGGCGACGCCGCAGGGCACGTTGCTGGTGCTGGTGTTGGAAGCCGTGTTGCGGCCCGGCGATCCCGTTGCCATCGTCTCCTTGCTTAAGCACCCACTCGCCCGGTTTGGCTTGCCCGACGATGGACATCGTGAAGCCACCGACGCTTTGGAAGCCATTGCGCTGCGCGGCGGCACCGGTGCCATCGACATCGCTGCGCTGGCACCGCTGTTCGATGAACAGGTGGTCGCCCAGTTCGACGACCGCCATCCACCGGCCTGGCGGCGCTCTTTTACCGATCAGACCCGGCAGCAGGCACGGATATTGGCCGAGGCAATCGCAGAGGCGGTGGAACCGCTTGCCGGTCATGTCGTCGCCAAGCCGGATGGCCACCATTTCACCACCCGTTTGTCTTTGAGGGAATGGGCCGAGCGTACCGGCCAGGTGCTGGAGGCCGTGGCCCGCACCGATGAGGGTGATCTTGGCCCCCTCTGGGCCAATGAGGCCGGTGCCGTTTTGGCCCGGCTGCTCAGCGAAATCATGGAAACCGATGGCCAGCTAAGCGCCGATGGTCCGCAATGGATCGAGATTGTCGCGGCGCTGACCGCCAGCGAATCGGTCAAGCCAAAATCGCTGCGCCATCCGCGGGTCTTCATCTTCGGCGCGCTGGAATCGCGTCTGCAAAGTGTCGATACGATGATCCTCGGTGGGTTGAATGAAGGATCATGGCCCGGCACCACCACCAATAACCCGTTTTTGTCGCGCAGCATGAAAACCGAAATGGGACTGGAGCCGCCGGAACGGCAGATCGGCCAGCTTGCCCATGATTTCGAAATGGCCAATGGCACCCGCCACCTGATCTATTGCCGCGCCCTGCGGCAGGGATCGGCCCCCACCGTTGCCTCCCGCTGGCTGCAAAGGCTGCTGGCGCTGGGTGGCAAGGATTTTGCTGAGACCCTGAAAGCCAGGGGTGAGCGCTACCGGCATTTTGCTGACCTGCTCGATAAAGGCGCAGATCAAGCCGCCGCCCAACGCCCGCAGCCAAAGCCGCCCGCCGATCTGCATCCGAAAACCTATTCCTTCAGCGAGGTCGGGCGTCTCAGGCGCGATCCCTATTCGATCTATGCCCGCCGCATTCTGAAGCTCGATCCGGTTGAACCGTTCAACAGCGATCCAGGTGCCTCCGAACGCGGCACGCTCTACCATGCTATTGTCGAGCAATTCGTGGCGCGTATGCCCGAAAAGCTGGGGCCTGACACTGAACAGTTGATGAGTGAGATTGCCGACACGCTGTTTGCCGAGGAAAATCTGCCGCCGCATATCCATGTTGTCTGGCGCAAGCGTTTCTCCGAGGTTGGCCTCGCCTTTATCGAGTGGCAACGCCAGCGCGATCCGGCCAAGCTGGTAACGGAGGCCCGTGCCGGGGTAGAACTTGGCGAGATCGATATCCGGCTCACTGGTATTGCCGACCGGATCGATATCCGGGCTGGTCACGCCGATATCATCGATTACAAAACCGGTCTTAACCCCAGTGTTTCCCAGGCCCGCAGCCTACTTGACCCGCAATTGGCTTTGGAAGCTGCGGCTCTGACCATGGGCGCCTTCAAGGATGTCGGAAGGCTGAATCCGGATAATTTGATTTATGTCCGGCTGCGGCCCGGCGGGCGCTTCAAGGCTGATCAGGTTAATAACGAGCTGACCGGCAAGGGCGACAAGGCAAAGTCGGCACTGGATCTGGCGCATGAATCCATCGCGCAACTGACCCGCTTCGTGACCCTGCTGCAATCGGGCGAGCGCGGCTATGTCTCGCGGCTGATGCCAGCGATGATGAATGATTTCAGCGGCGACTACGATCATCTGGCCCGGGTCGCTGAATGGTCCACCGCAGAAGCGGCAGAGGAGAGCAGCAGTGATGACTGATCCGGACATGCTGCGCGATGGCGATGACCCCATTGACTGGACCACACGACAGCAATCGCTGGCCTCCGACCCGGCCCGTTCCGCCTGGGTCTCGGCCAATGCCGGGTCCGGCAAGACCCATGTGCTGACACAGCGTGTGATTCGCCTGCTGCTGGCGGGCGCGCGGCCCTCTTCTATTCTTTGCCTGACCTATACCAAGGCGGCGGCCTCTGAAATGTCGAACCGGGTGTTCGACCGGCTTGCCGAATGGGCGACCTTGTCCGACGAGGAGCTTTCCCGCCGGATCGAAACCATCGAGCGCCGACCGCCGGATCGCATGAAGATTGCCGAGGCGCGGCGGCTGTTTGCCCGCGCCCTGGAAACACCGGGCGGCTTGAAAATCCAGACCATCCATGCCTTTTGCGAGGCGCTGCTGCACCAATTTCCGCTGGAAGCCAATGTGGCCGGGCATTTTTCGGTGCTGGATGACCGCGCCGCCTCGGTGCTTTTGGCCGATGCCCGCCGTTCGTTGTTGACGGCGACCGCTGCCGAAGACGATGCAAATCTCGCCGAAGCCTTTGCCGAAGTGTTGAGCCTTGGCGATGAATTCGGGCTGGAAAACCTGCTGTCGGACATCGTTTCCAACCGCCATGCGGTACGCGGCTTTCTGGCGGTAGCCCGCCGAAAGGGCGGCGTGGAGAGTGCTTTGCGCAATGCCTTGGGCCTTCAGCCTGACGAAACCGAGATATCGCTGGCCGAAGCCTATTGGCCGCTTCCCACCCTCGCAGGTCCGCAGCTTTCCACCTATATCGATCTGGCGCTCACCAAGGGCGGTTCCCTTGTGCAGGGCGTCGCCCTGACGCTGGAGCGCGCCGTGCGCCAGCCTGACGCGCTGATCCGGGCGCAATTGCTGGAAGAGGCTTTTTATACCGGCTCCGATAAACCAAAAGCCGACCGGTCGCTGATTGCCGCCGCCATGAACAAGGCGGCCCCTCATCTGTCGGATGCGATTTTTGCGGCCCGCGACCATGTGGTGGCCTGCCGTGAGCGCCTGCGGCTGTTTCGGCTGTTCAAGGCAACACGGGCGGCGCTAACGCTGGCCGAGCGGCTGGACCATGATTATGAAGAGCTGAAAAAGCGCAGCAGCCAGCTGGATTTCGAGGATCTGATTGCCCGCACCGCCGAGCTTTTGACCCGCAGCACGGTCGGCCCCTGGGTGCATTACAAGCTGGATCAGGGCATCGACCATATTCTGGTCGATGAGGCGCAGGATACCAGCCCGGTACAATGGTCGGTGATCCGCTCGCTGCGCGAAGATTTTTTCTCCGGCCAGAGCGCCCGTCCGGTCCGCCGCACCTTCTTTGCGGTTGGCGATGAGAAGCAATCGATCTACTCCTTCCAAGGTGCAAAGCCGGAACGGTTTTCGCAGGAAGCCCGCGAGACCGAGCAGGAAGTGGCGCGTGGCAGCGAAAGCTTCAGCGCGGTGCGCCTGCCGCTGTCCTTCCGCTCCACCAATGCGGTGTTGTCAGCCGTCGATCAGGTGTTTTCGGTCACCGAGAACGCCCGCGGCCTTTCGGCTGTTGCGGAACCAGTGGTGCATATGTCGAGCCGCATCGGCCATCCCGGTGCGGTTGAAGTCTGGGAGATGATCGCGCCGGAAGGCAGCGAAAGTGAAGAGGATTGGACCGCACCCTTTGATGCAACGCCGGAAAATGCGCCCTCGGCCATGCTGGCGCGGCGGATCGCCCAGCGGATCGAGATCATGCTGGCCCGCGAGACCATCGTGGAAAAGGGGGTGGAGCGGTCCATAGAAGCAGGCGACATCCTCATTCTGGTGCGCAAACGCGGCGCTTTCGTCAATGCGCTGACACGGGCCTTGAAGCGGCGCAGCAATATTCCGGTGGCCGGGGCCGACCGGTTGCGGCTGACAGGCCATATCGCCGTGCAGGATCTGCTGGCACTGGGGCGATTCGTTCTTTTCACCGCCGATGACCTGTCGCTGGCGGCGCTGCTGAAGAGCCCGTTGTTCAACCTGAGCGAAGACGATGTGTTTGAAGTGGCAGCACGGCGCGGCGAGATCTCGGTGTTTGCCGAGATTGCCCGGCTGGCGGAGGCTGGGTCGGAAAAATGGCAGGCGGCCCTTGCCCGTCTGCACCGCTATGTGGCCTTGGCGCGGGATCTTCTGCCCCATGATTTCTATGGTCGGGTGCTTGGTCCCCTGGGGGGACGACGCGACTTTCTGGCTCGGCTTGGCAGCGAGGTCAGCGATATCATCGATGAATTCCTGACCTTTACTCTTTCCCATGAACAGGCGGGCCTGCCGGGCCTGCAATCCTTCATCACCACGCTGGAGCAGGAAGCCCCGGAAGTGAAGCGCGAACAGGACAAGGAGCGCAGCGAGGTGCGCATCATGACCGTTCATGCCTCCAAGGGGCTGGAAGCACCGATTGTCTTTCTGGTCGATGATGGCTCCAAAGCCTTCAACCATACACATCTGCCAAAATTCCGGATGATCGAGACCGGAGCGCAGCCCCAGGAATGCCCGGTCTGGGTGCCGGTGAAAGCGGTTGATAATCCTCTGACCGCTGAGGACGTGGCAAAGCGAAAACAGGCCATCGAGGAGGAATATCGACGCCTGCTCTATGTCGGCATGACGCGGGCTGCCGACCGGCTGGTGGTCTGCGGTTATCGCGGCAAGCAGGTGCAAACTGAAATCTGGCACCAGATGGTCTGGTCTGCGCTGGAATTGGACACGGAGCGGTGCCGTCAGCAGGGCTTTGGCGGGCCAGAGGGGGACTGGACCGGGCTGCTCTGGGAAAATGCCGTCGTTCCGGGCCGATTCGAACGCCAGGAAAAACGCCAGGAAAAACGGGAGCTGGAAACCTTGCCGGAGGCGCTGCTGCGGCCAGCGCCGCCGCCGCCACGCTTGCCACGGCCTTTAAGTCCCTCCGGGGCCGGGATCGAGGTGAATGACGAGGACGGCGACATGCTGCTGCGCTCGCCGTTGTTCAGCAAAGGGGAGGATGCCGGGTTGGCGCTGCAAAAGGGCCGGTTGGTGCACCGGATGCTGCAAATGTTGCCGGGCCTGCCCGCCGATGAACGCAAACCCGCCGCCCGCCGCTATGGCGAGCGCGCCGCCCGGTTCTGGCCCGCCCATGAGCGCGACCGCTTGGTGGAGAGTGTTTTGGCTATCCTTGACCATCCGGCCTTGAGCGAGGTGTTTTCCAGCCATGCGCAGACGGAATTTTCGCTGATGGGAACTATCCGGCTTGGCGCAGAACAGCGCGCCGTCTCGGCGCGAGTGGACCGAATGGCGGTTACGAACGAGAAAGTGATTCTGCTGGATTACAAGACCAACCGGCAGCCGCCGCGTCAGGAAAGTGAAGTGCCACTGTCCCATTCGGCCCAGCTTGCCATCTACCGCGAATTGCTGAAGCCGCTCTATCCGGGACGGGTGATCGAGTGCCTGCTGGTCTATACCGAAGGGCCGCATGTGGTGGCGCTGACGGAGGCGGGTTTGCACGGCGCATTACAAGAGCTTCAGACCATTCAAAACACCTAGTGCACTGACGCATTCACTTCGTTCATGCTTTCGTGCACTCATCTTTTGTTTATGCATCGATTTTTCCAAACTCGGCTGAAGCCTCCGTTTGGATCGATGCACTAGGGTTTGTCGGTCAAAAGTGCGGATCGGCAATTCATCTCGGACGCACCAAAAGGCTTATTTCCTCTTTCGCCCAAATTTGCATAGATATTTCAGATTTATGTCCGGTTGACAGCCAATCAAGAACGGGGATGGTAGCGTGGGGCGGCAAATGCAGTGGCGGCAGGGGCTTGATAGCGTCTGGCGCGCATTGCACCGCGAACAGGCTTTGCCCCTTGATGAATGTGTTACCGCAGGAGGTTGAAATGGCGCGTGTCGAACAGTTTGGTCTGGCTATCGAGCAGGATCTCTATGATTTTCTGGTGAGCGAGGCCTTGCCGGGGACAGGCGTGGAGCCAGAGGCCTTCTTCCAGCATTTCTCCAGCCTCGTGCATGAGCTTGCGCCGAAGAATCGCGCCCTGCTGGCCAAGCGCGACGCCTTTCAAGCGCAGCTGGACAACTGGTACAAGCAAAACGGCGCCCCCTCGGATCTTGCGGCTTACGAAGCTTTCCTGCGCGATATCGGCTATCTCCTGCCGGAAGGGCCGGATTTTTCCGTGACGACCAGCAATGTCGACGCGGAAATCGCTTCGATTGCCGGGCCGCAGCTTGTCGTGCCTGTGATGAATGCCCGTTATGCCCTGAATGCTGCCAATGCGCGCTGGGGTTCGCTCTACGACGCGCTCTACGGAACGGATGCGATCTCCGAGGCCGACGGTGCCGAAAAGGGCAGGGGGTATAATCCCAAACGTGGCGAAAAGGTTATTGCCTGGGCGCGGGCTTTCCTCGATCAGTCCGTGCCTCTGGCGGGTGGCCGCTGGGCGGATGTGGCGGGCCTTGCGCTGACTGATGGCTATCTTGATGTAACGCTGGCCTCCGGCGACAAGACCGGGTTGATGGACCCCTCGCAACTGGCGGGGACCTTCAGCGAGGATGGCAGCGTGACCTCCTATCTTCTGCGCCGCAACGGTCTGCATGTGGAAATCTGCATTGACGCCAAAGGTGCGATTGGTGCTGCCGATAAGGCGAATATCAATGATATCAGAATGGAATCGGCGATTACCGCTATCATGGACTGCGAGGATTCGGTTGCCGCCGTCGATGCTGAGGACAAGATCCTGGCCTATTCCAACTGGCTCGGCTTGATGAAGGGCGATCTGGAGGAAGTGGTTACCAAGGGCGATCACGTCTTTACCCGTACCCTCAATCCTGATCTCGAATTCACCGATCCGCAGGGCAAGCCCTTTACCGTCGCCAGCCGGTCACTGATGCTGATTCGCAATGTCGGGCATCTGATGACCAATCCGGCCATTCTGGATCGTGACGGTGCCGAGGTGCCGGAAGGCATTATGGATGCGATGGTGACCGCGGTGATCGCGCTGCATGATATCGGACCGAATGGACGGCGGAAGAATTCGCGCCGGGGCTCAATGTATGTGGTGAAGCCGAAAATGCATGGGCCGGAAGAAGTGGCTTTTGCCGTCGAAATTTTTACCCGTGTCGAACAGGCGCTGGGCATGGAACCCAATACGATCAAGATGGGCATTATGGATGAGGAGCGCCGTACCACGGTTAACCTCAAGGAATGCATCCGCGCCGCCAAGGACCGGGTGGTGTTCATCAATACCGGCTTCCTCGACCGCACTGGCGACGAAATCCATACCTCGATGGAAGCCGGGCCGATGATTCGCAAGGGTGACATGAAACAGGCCGCCTGGATTGCGGCTTATGAAAACTGGAACGTCGATATCGGTCTGCAATGCGGCCTGTCCGGCCATGCCCAGATTGGCAAGGGCATGTGGGCCATGCCGGACCTGATGGCGGCGATGTTGGAACAGAAGATCGCTCATCCGAAAGCCGGGGCCAATACTGCCTGGGTCCCATCACCAACGGCAGCTACGCTGCATGCCACCCATTATCATCAGGTGGATGTCGCGGGCGTCCAGGCCGGATTGAAGAGCCGGACGCGGGCCAAGCTCTCCGATATCTTGTCGGTGCCGGTGGCCTCCCGCCCCAATTGGACGCCGGAAGAAATCCAGCGCGAGCTGGATAACAATGCCCAGGGCATTCTGGGCTATGTGGTCCGCTGGATCGACCAGGGCATCGGCTGCTCGAAAGTGCCTGACATTAACAATGTCGGGCTGATGGAAGACCGGGCGACCCTGCGCATCTCCGCCCAACACATGGCCAACTGGCTGCATCATGGCGTTGTCACCGAGGCGCAGGTGATCGAAACACTCAAACGGATGGCAGCCATCGTCGATCAGCAGAATGCGGGTGATTCGGCCTATCGCCCGATGGCTGCCGATTTCGACACCTCCATCGCTTTCCAGGCGGCACTCGATCTGGTGTTGAAGGGCAGGGAGCAGCCGAACGGTTATACCGAACCGGTCCTGCACCGCCGCCGACTTGAGTTGAAGGCCACAGCAATTCCAGCAAAAGTGTGAAACGGTTTTGCGTCCGGAATTGCGCCAGCAAGAAGCCAATTCCAGCAAAAGTGTGAAACGGTTTTGCGTCTGGAACGATGCGACGAAACAGACTGAAATTTTCACGTGAAACAAAAAAGCCGCCGGAGCGATCCGGCGGCTTTTTCATGGATGGTTATCAGGCGTTATTATAACCCTGATTGTCTGAACTTAAGACTGCTGAACGATGACCTTGGTGGCCTTGCCCGGCAGGACGCGGCTGTAGAGGTCGATGACGTCCTGGTTGATCATGCGGATGCAGCCAGACGATGCGGCGGTGCCGATCGATGCCCATTCCGGCGAACCGTGGATACGGAACAGCGTATCCTGGCCCTTGTCGTTGAACAGATACATGGCACGGGCGCCAAGCGGATTGCTGATGCTGGGGCCCATGCCGTTTTCAACATATTTGGCGACTTCCGGCTTGCGCACGGCCATTTCCTTCGGCGGATGCCAGGTTGGCCATTCCTGTTTCCAAGCAATATAGGCCTGACCCTGCCAGGCGAAGCCGTCCTTGCCGACGCCGATTCCGTAGCGGATCGCCTTGCCATTCGGCAGAACGTAATACAGGAAGCGTTCCTTGGTGTTGACGATGATCGTACCGGGCCGCTCTGTGGTGTCGAAAGCAATGATCTGACGGCGGAACTTCGGGTTGACCTTCTGGATCGGAATGCCTGGCAGCGCATAGCCAGCATCCGTAACCGGACCATAGGAATCATCGAAGATCTGTGCTGTTTCGACCGAGGCTGGCGCGACAACAGGCGCGGCCTCAGCGGTCTTTTTGCTGTCGGCTTCCGACGTGGTGGAGCAGCCAGTGATGGCGAGGGTGGAGAATAGACCGAGCACGGTCAGTGCATTGCGGATTCGCATGGGAGGCTCATCGACTTTCGGGCGGGAAATGATCTGTGTTACCAGCTTTGATAGTGGTATATTTTTGATTACAGTGGAGTTTGCAAGGGAACAGAAGACCCATGCCGTCTCTGGCCTCGCAAATTGCTGAAGACTGGCTTTTTTGCAACAGACTTGGGGCCGGCAAAGAGAAGATTATGACGATTCTTACTATTTCCGTTAAGAATACATTAATCGACGGAAGGCAGTCCGAACGTGCCTTAATGATTCGCCGTGGCACGCAATTGCTTCTCGATCAGATGCGCCATGCCGTGCTGCCGGAGCTTTCGCTGGCCAGCGGCCGCCGCGCCGACCTGATCAGCGTTTCGGACAAGGGTGAAATCTGGATTACCGAAATCAAATCCTCCATCGAGGATTTTCGGGTTGACCGCAAATGGCCGGACTATCGCCAGCATTGCGACCGGCTGTTTTTTGCCACGCTGCCCGATGTGCCGCAGGAGATTTTTCCGCAAGAGTGCGGCCTGATCGTCTCAGACGGCTATGGCGCACATCTGTTGCGCGATGCACCGGAACACAGGCTTGCCCCCGCCACCCGCAAATCCGTGATGCTGGCCTTTTCACGTGCGGCAGCCCAACGGTTGATGCGGGCCGAATGGGATGCGGCCCCGCAATTTCTGCCCTGATTGTTTCGGCGCATGCGTGTTACTTTGGTGCGCGCTTGGCGAGAATGCGTTGCAGGGTGCGGCGGTGCATGTTCAGCCGCCTTGCGGTTTCCGAGACATTGCGTTCGCAGGCCTCGTAGACCCGCTGGATATGTTCCCAGCGCACCCGGTCGGCAGACATTGGATTTTCCGGCACATCGGCTTTTTCGCCCGGACGCTGGGTCAGGGCGTTGAAGACATCGTCGGCATCGGCAGGTTTTGACAGATAATCCACCGCGCCGAGTTTGACGGCCGTGACGGCGGTGGCAATATTGCCGTAGCCGGTCAGCACGATGATCCGGGTGTCGGTCCGGCTTTCGCGAATGGCCTGGATCACATCAAGACCATTGCCATCACCAAGCCGCAGGTCAACCACGGCATATTTCGGGGCTGCGGTCTTGGCCTTGGCAATGCCTTCCGCCACGGAGGAGGCGATATCCACTTGAAAGCCACGGGTTTCCATGGCGCGGGCCAGCCGTCGCAGAAAGGGCTGGTCGTCATCGACTATCAACAAGGTGGCGTCCGGGCCGAGATCGGCAGCGCCCTCTTCGTGGGTGATCGGCATATCCTGGGTCATGTTCTTTCAATCCTAGAGCATTTCCAGGAAAAGTGGAAACCGGTTTTCAGTCCGGAAATGCGTAAAAACGACGAACTAGAGCGTTGCTGCGATTCCATGAAGAGCAGAAACGCTCTAACGTCCGCAGCGTTATTGCGCACTCGCCTCTGTCGGTAAAGTCACTTTGTCGGTGTTTCCATTTCCCGGCGCGGCCAGCGCACCGTTACCCGCGCCCCCGGGCTGGAGGTGCCCCGATTTTCAAAGGTCAGGACAGCGCCGGAACGCTCCAGCAAGGTCTTGGCAATGAACAACCCCAGCCCAAGTCCGCCCGCCCGCGCATCGCTTTTGCGGCTGGTGACATAAGGCTCGCCGATTCTCAGAAGGATATCGGGCGCAAAGCCTTCTCCATCGTCCTCAATGATGATCGTCACATGACGGTTGTCATGCTCTACCGTGATGGTTACCTGATCCCGAGCATAGTCCAGGGCGTTTTCGATCAGGTTGCCAAGCCCGTAGAGAATGCCGGGATTACGGTTACCCACCGGCTCGCTGGCGCGTTCGGAAACCTCCACCACCGTCAGCTTGATGCCGAAGTCCCGGTGAGGCGCGATCACTTCCTCAATCAGCGACGAGAGCGGCAATTGCCGCATATGCGCCTCATCCTCGGCGGACAGAGTTGTCAGACGCTTCAGAATGTCGCGGCAACGTTCGCTCTGGCTGCGCAGCAGCTGGACGTCCTCGCCGAAGCGTGGGTCCTTGCCCAATTCCCGTTCCATTTCCTTGGCAACGACGCTGATCGTCGCCAGAGGTGTCCCCAATTCATGGGCGGCGGCCGCGGCCAGCCCATCCAGCTGGGAAAGATGCTTTTCCTTTTGCAGCACCAATTCGGTTGCCGCCAGCGCATCGGCCAGAAGATTGGCCTCCTTGGACACCCGATAGGCATAGAAGGCAGCAAAGGCGGTCATCGACACGATCGAGCACCAGATTGCCACCAGCATGACCGGGCCGCCGCGATCAATATAGTCGGCATACCAGGGCAGGGGAAAAGGCGTGAAAGCCTGAACCGAAATGCAGACCATCGCCAGGCCCAGCAAGGCCATGGAATGGCGCAGCGGCTGGGAGGCAAAAACCACGATGACCGGTACGCAGATCAGCGGCGCGAAGGGATTGGCCAGCCCGCCGGTGATAAACAGCAGAGCGCCCATCTGGCAGAGATCCAGCGCCAAAATCGCCAGTGTCCAAATCGGTTCCAGCCTCTGGGTGGACGGAAAGGCCAGTTGCAGCAGGAAATTCACCACTGCCAATGCGCCGATCAGAATGGCGGCGGCCAGTACCGGCATCGGAAATTGCAGAACCAGCGCGACAATTGCCAGGGTGATGGTCTGCCCTGCGACCGCCAGCCAGCGAAGCCGGACAAGCGTTTCAAGCCGCAATCTGCGGCTGGATGTACCAAAATGCATGCGAATATCCGTCTTTGCGCTCATTCACGTTCCCCCCGCCCGTCCTCCTTCGGGCAGGATCTATGTACCACGCGGTTTGGCCCGTGTCGTGGGGGCAGCAGCGGCAGGGTCGTCGGGCCAGGGATGGCGGGGATAGCGTCCTCGCATGTCGGCGCGCACGTCGCTCCATGATCCCGTCCAGAAACCAGGCAGGTCGCGGGTCGTCTGGATTGGCCGATGCGCTGGCGACGTCAGTTCCAGCAGCAGCGGCAACCGTCCGCCGCCAATGGCCGGATGGTTTTTAAGGCCAAACAATTCCTGAACGCGGATCGTCAGCTTCGGCTCGTCGCCGTCATATTGGATCGGATGGCTCATGCCGGTCGGCGCGGTAAAATGGGTCGGCGCCATCTGGTCCAGATCACGCTGCGCCTCGTAAGGCACCAGCGCCTTCAGCCCATCGATGATTCCGCCCATGGAAATATCGGCAAGGCTGCGCACACCGGTCTGGAAGGGAATGAACCAGTCCTCAAGCCGATCCAGCAAGGCCTCGTCACTCATGTCTGGCCAGGGTGTTCCGAGCGTGCGATGCAGAAAACCGATGCGCTGGCGCAATTGCTCGGCATTCTTGCTGAAATCCAGGCGTTCGAGACCCAATTGCCGCAACCCTTCAGCCAGCGCTTTGGTGGCACCTTCGCCACTGGGCCGCCCTAGCGGTGTCTCCTCCAGAATGATCGCACCGATCCGCTTGACGCGCCGAGCGCGGACCTGGCCGCTTGGCGGGTCGAAAAAGCTCTCATCGCCCTGAATGATTGCTGCCGGCAGGCTCTCTTCTATATCGGAAAGGCGGATTTCCGCTGCGCTCAGGATTCGCCCTTGCGCCGCCCGCCCGGTCAGATCGGCAATGACAAGCATGTCGCTTGCCGCCAGCCGTTCGGTTTGCGCCAGTTCCGCGCCGCGCCCGTTCGCCATCACATATCGCCCCGGTGCGCCCCGTTTCAGCGCGATCCGGTCTGGATAGGCATGCAAAAGCAGCACTCCGGCCAGCGCCGGGGTGGCAGCAGCCTGACGTTTCGGCAGGTCTTTCGTCAGCCGCTCTGCCAGCTTGCGCGCTGCACTGGCCCGCTCGCTGCGGTCCGACCGAAATCGGCGCAGGCGTTCTTCCAGGTCGATATCCGTTCCGCCCAATCCTTGTTCCGTCAGCAGGACAGCGATGTCGCTGGCTGTTTTAGCCTGTCCCTGTTCGGCGGCGGCAATTACCATAGCGGCAAGCCTCGGCGGCAGGCCAAGGCCGCGCATGATCTTGCCTTTGGCCGTCAAGTGTCCCTGATCATCCAGTGCGCTAAGAGCCACCAGCAGGTTTCGCGCCTCCTTCAAGGCTGCGGCGGGGGGCTGATCGATAAAGGATAAGGCAGAGGCATCGGTCACGCCCCAATGGGCCATGTCCATCACCAGACCTGACAGGTCACTGGCGAGAATTTCCGGCGGGGTAAAGGCTGGCATCGCTGCCGTTTGACCGGCATGCCACAGCCGGATGGCGATACCCGGCTCGGTTCGACCGGCACGTCCGGCCCGCTGGTCGGCGGAAGCGCGCGAAACACGGGTGGTTTCCAGTCGCGTGATACCCGTCGAGGGTTCGTAGACCGGCAGGCGTTGCAGCCCGCTGTCGATGACGATCCGCACCCCGTCGATGGTGATCGAGGTTTCGGCAATCGATGTGGCCAGCACCACTTTGCGGGTGCCGGGAGTGGTGGGCTTGATGGCCTGGTCTTGCTCGGCTTGTGAAAGATTGCCGTAAAGCGGTGCAATCAAAGTTGCCGCTGGCAACCGGCCCTCCAGCCGCTCCGCCACGCGGCGGATTTCGGCCTGACCGGGCAGAAAGGCAAGGATCGACCCGCTTTCATGGGCATGGGCATCGAGAATGGCACTGGTGACGCTGTCTTCAATCCGCTCAGTGCCGGGCCGGTCGCGGTGGCGGATATCGATGGGAAAGCTGCGCCCCGCACTTTCCAGCACTGGCGGGTCCTGCATCAGACCTGCCATCCGCTGCACATCCAGCGTCGCCGACATGACAATCAGCCGCAAATCATCGCGCAGCGCGGATTGGCAATCCAGCGCCAGCGCGAGACCAAAATCCGCATCCAGTGACCGCTCGTGAAATTCATCAAACAGCACGGCGGCGATGCCGGAGAGTTCGGGATCCTCAAGAATCATCCGGGCAAATACGCCCTCCGTGACCACTTCAATCCGCGTCTTGGCAGAGATGCGGTTATCGAGCCGCATTCGGTAGCCCACCGTTTCACCCACAGTCTCGCCGATCAGGGAGGCCATGCGGGAGGCCGCAGCACGCGCGGCCAGCCGCCTTGGCTCCAGCAGAATGATGCGGTTATCGCCGCGCCATGGCTGATCGAGCAGATAAAGTGGAACAAGTGTCGTCTTGCCCGCTCCTGGAGGGGCGGAAAGCACAGCACGGTTTCCCTCTCGCAATGCCTTGGCCAAA
>NC_011989.1:3065000-3320000 GCF_000016285.1 Allorhizobium ampelinum S4
TTTCATGGCCGAACAGAATGCTTTCCACCATATTGGCGGGAATGGCAGCGCAATTGACCGTGACAAAAGGCCGCGACGCACGGTCGCTGCCCGACTGGATAGCCCGGGCGACCATTTCCTTGCCAACGCCCGATTCGCCTTCCAGCACGACAGGGATATTCGATTGGGCCGCACGGCGCGACAGGTCGATGACCCGGGTCATGGCCGGACTTGCCGAAATGATATCGGAGAAATGCACCGCCCCGGTGCGTGACCGGCGTGCAGGACGCGACTTGGCGTCGCGCTGGTCGACGCGTAGCGCATTGCCGATGGCCGATGCGATTCGCTCCGGCGAGACCGGCTTGACGACGAAATCGAAGGCGCCAGCCCGCATGGCCTGCACCACGGTATCGATGCCGCCCTGACCGGTCTGCACGATGACAGGCACGTCCGCCTCCTGACCACCGATGGCGACCAGGAAATCGAGGCCGGATACGCCCGGCATCATCAAATCGAGCAGGATGACGGAAATCTCCGCCTTGTGCTGACGGAAATAGGCAAGGCCTGCCTCTCCGTCCTCGGCCAGATGGGCAACATGCCCCTGGCTTTCCACAGCGGCCTTCAACAACCGGCGTTGAACCGGATCGTCATCGACAACGAGAATATGAGCGGTCAATTTTAGCTCCCCGAGTCCTTATGGCGTCTGGCGCCGGTTGAAACATTGGACCATGTCCATAAGCGGCAGGATCAAAAACAAGATCCTCTTTCAAGTTCGGTCTTCTACAAACCCGGCCTCTTGCGGACCCGGCCACAAACCCTGGAAAAGCTGCGCATTCCAGGTTCCCTCCGCAAGCAAAGGCTGTAACCGTCGTCCTTGTCCCGCAAAATGCCATGGAGTTTTGAAAAACAGGTTCCAACATTTGCTAGGATTTTATCTATAGCCCGCCAAACTGTCCGCTTCGATACAATGCCTTAAAAAAAAGACTGCAAAAAGCCTGGGAATCCCGACCTTCGACACAGTCCAATTCCTCCGTGCCGCGATTTTGTCAAATATCGGCACAGACGTCTTTTTCATAAAATGCCAGATCGACGGGTAGAATGGCAAGCGCTGAAATGCACAGACATCTGCCATATGCTGTTGTCGGGTGCCTTTGCCATGCTATGACTGGGGATATCTCATGCCAAACACATCGGACCGGCGCCTGTTCCATTTTGGTGACGGCGCGGCCCGAAAGACCTCAAGGGTGCCATCATGCCTTTCAGCCCCGTTAACCAGACCCGCCTTCCGGCAGCCGAATCCGCCAGCGTACCAGCGCACGGCCAAGGCCTCGGCACGCTGCCCGAATGGCAGCTCACCGATCTTTATCCGGCCCCCTCCTCGGATCTCTTCAAGGCCGACCTCGCCAAGGCCAGCGAAATGAGCCTGGCCTTCGAGACCAAATGGAAGGGGCGGCTGGAAGATGCCGCCGCCAAGGACGCGGATCAGGGCCTGGGAGCCGCGCTGAAGGAATTCGAAGAACTCGAAGACCTACTCGGCAAGATCGGCTCCTATGCCGGTCTCTATTATTATAGTGAGATGACCAAGCCGGAAAACGGCAAATTCTTCGGCGATGTACAAGCCAGGCTGACGGAGCTTGCCGCCCATCTGCTGTTTTTCACGCTGGAGCTGAATCGGCTGGACGATGCGGTGATCGATGCTGCCATTGCCCGCGATCCGGCCACCGCCCATTACAAGCCCTGGCTGATTGATCTCAGGCAAGACAAGCCCTACCAGCTGGATGACAAGCTCGAGCAATTGTTTCTGGAAAAATCCCAGACCGGTTCGGCGGCCTTCAACCGGTTGTTCGACGAGACCCTGGCAAGCCTGCGGTTTGAGATTGACGGCGAACAGCTGACGCTGGAACCGGTTCTGACCATGTTGCAGGAGGCCGATCCGGCCTTGCGCGAAAAGGCGGCCATGGCGCTGTCGAAGACCTTCAAGGACAATATCCGGATTTTCGTGCTGGTCACCAATACCTTGGCCAAGGACAAGGAAATTTCCGATCGCTGGCGCGGCTTTGCCGACATTGCCGATAGCCGCCACCTGTCCAACCGGGTGGAGCGTCCGGTGGTCGATGCGCTGGCGGCTGCGGTGCGCGATGCCTATCCGCGCCTGTCGCACCGCTATTACAAGATGAAAGCCAAGTGGCTGGGCATGGAGCAGATGAATTTCTGGGACCGCAACGCCCCTCTGCCCGACAGTATCGACCGGATCATTCCCTGGGACGAAGCCCGCCAGACCGTGCTGTCGGCCTATGGCGGCTTTGCGCCTGATATGGCCGAAATCGCTGGTCGCTTTTTTGATGGCGGCTGGATCGATGCGCCCGCCCGCCCTGGCAAGGCGCCGGGCGCCTTTGCCCATCCGACCGTGCCGTCTGCCCATCCCTATGTTTTGGTCAATTACCTCGGCAAGCCGCGCGACGTGATGACGCTGGCCCATGAACTGGGCCACGGCGTGCATCAGGTTCTCGCTGGCGAACAGGGCGCGCTGATGTGCCAGACGCCGCTGACGCTGGCCGAGACCGCCTCGGTATTCGGCGAAATGCTGACCTTCCGGGCGCTTCTGGAAAAGGCCACGGATGCGCGTGAGCGCAAGGCCATGCTGGCCCAGAAAGTCGAGGACATGATCAACACGGTCGTGCGCCAGATCGCTTTCTACGAATTCGAGCGCAAGCTGCACACCGCCCGCAAGGAGGGCGAGTTGACGGCGGAAAAGATTGGCGAACTGTGGCTATCGGTGCAGGAAGAGAGCCTTGGACCGGCCATCAAAGTGTCCGAGGGCTATGAGACCTGGTGGGCCTATATCCCCCATTTCATCCATTCGCCTTTCTATGTCTATGCCTATGCCTTCGGCGATTGCCTGGTCAATTCGCTCTATGCCGTCTACCAGAATGCCGAACAGGGCTTCCAGCAGAAGTATTTCGACCTGTTGAAGGCTGGCGGCAGCAAGCATCATTCCGAACTTCTCGCACCGTTCGGTCTGGATGCCACCGACCCGTCCTTCTGGGCCAAGGGTCTATCGATGATCGAAGGGTTGATCGACGAGCTGGAAGCGCTTGACGCCAAAGCCTGAACGGACAGATCGAGCCACGATGGCGCAATCCGAACCGTTTCAACCGACGATCCTGTTTCGGAATGACAAAAGCGGTGAAACGCTGGTGTTTACCGATCCGGTGGACATCGTCGTCGCCCGTCGGGGCGACGACGTGCTGCCGGCGCTTGCCAAGTTGGAACGCGCCCGCAAGGAGGGCTACTGGCTGGCGGGGGCGCTGGCTTATGAAGCGGGCTTTGTGTTTGAAGACAAGCTCAGGCCACTGATCCCTGATGGGCGGGACGTGCCGCTCCTCCAGTTTGGCATTTTCAACGCGCCAGCCAATCCTGCTCATCCCCTGGGACACTTAAATCCATTGGGACACCCGCATCACCCCGAAAGCAACACCCACCTGCTGGAAAACCCGGTTGCAGCCTGGGATTTCGAGACCTATCGGCAGCAGTTTGACACCCTGCATCGGCATCTCAGGCAGGGCGATTGCTACCAGGCCAACCTGACCATGCCCATCGAGGCGGCCTATCGGGGCAGCCCTCGCGACGTCTTCTGGTCGCTGATCGCCCGTCAGCCGGTCTCTTATGGTGCGCTGGTGGAGCTCGGCGGTCCGGCCATCGTCTCGCGCTCGCCGGAACTGTTCTTCAAGGTGGATAGTGACGGCTTTATCGAGACCCACCCGATGAAGGGCACGGCGGCACGCGGCTCTGATGATGCCGAGGACGAGGCGATCAAGGCGGCAATGCTGACGGACGAAAAGACCCAGGCCGAAAACCGGATGATCGTTGATCTCTTGCGCAACGACATCTCCCGGATCATCGAGCCTGATAGCCTGACCGTGCCAAAACTGTTCGACATCGAGACTTATCCGACCCTGCACCAGCTGGTCAGCCATGTGCGCGGCAGGCTTTTGCCTGGAATGGGCCTTGGCGATATTCTCGAAGCGCTGTTTCCCTGTGGCTCGATTACCGGCGCGCCGAAGTTGGCCGCCATGCAGATCCTGCACCGGCTGGAGGCGGGGCCGCGCGATATTTATTGCGGTGCCATCGGCTTTTGCGATCCGGCAGGCCCCATGCGGTTCTCCGTTGCCATCCGCACCCTGACTTTATTTGATCAACCGGCCATTTCAGACCATTTCCCTGAACAACAGGGGCTTTTCAAAAGCCGCCGGGCGGTTTTCAATGTCGGTGGCGGGATTGTTTTTGATTCGAAGCCCGAACAGGAATATCAGGAATGTCTGCTCAAGGCACGCTTTGCGGTAGGTGATCAATGGATTTCACGCTGATTGAAACGCTCCGCTGGGAGCCAGGCCAGGGCTTCATCAGGCTCGACCAGCATTTGCGGCGCCTGTCGCGCTCCGCCGATGCGCTGGGTTTTCGCCAGCCGATCAAGCCAGAAGCGGCATTAAAAGAAGTGGTACATGGCGATACCCCGCTTCGGGTGCGCCTCGCGATGAATTTTCGTGGCAAGCTGGAAGCTGCGGCAGTTCCCTTCGAATCCGTCGGCGAAAACACCATCTGGCGTCTTCGCATCGCGCAAAAGACCCGGCTGAATTCAGAGGATACCCTCTATCGCCACAAGACGTCGCGGCGCGATCCCTATGACGCCGCCCGCGCCGAATTTTCCACCGAAGAAGCAGACGAAGTCCTGCTACTGAACGAGCGTGGTGAAATCTGCGAGGGGACATTCACCAATGTCTTCGTCCAGGGACTGGATGGCATGCTGATCACCCCGCCGCTGACCAGCGGTCTCATTCCTGGCATCCTGCGCGCCGAGCTGATCCGGGACCGCAAGGCTCGCGCCGATCTGCTGAAACCGGAAAGTCTGAATGGACGGGCGATCTTCGTCGGCAACAGCCTGCGCGGCCTGATCCGCGCCGAACTGGTGGAAGAACAGCACAGGGCTGTCGCTTAATTTTCATAAACTGAAAAAACAATAGCAACAACAGGATCGACCGTTTGATCGAACGGATGGTCCTGGTGGTTTTTACGATTTTAGTTTTATAATATAAAATTAAAATGAAAACTCTACATTAAAAATAAATTTTTAATTATTGCAAATATCATAAATATAGATTCTCAAATTGTCATATTAAGAGAATTGGTAGATAAAATTACGTATTGATTATTTTAAATAGGTAAATCAATATGGAAAACAATATTTATTATAGAAAAATAGGAAAATTAATATTTACTATATTAGCTTCAATATTTATTTTTGGGAATAGTGAAACCAGTTCCTTTGCGCATATAAAGTGGTTTCAATCTTTTAATATCCAAGAGCAACCTGTATTACCGGGTCAGTTTATGGCGACACCAACCTGGTTGCTTGGCCTCGCCCTGAGCCTGCCTGCGCTCTGGGCCTGTGTAGCGATTGACGCGGCAGGAAAAAATGCCCGGCTTGGCCGGGTCCTTTCCTTGATACGGCGACCGTTTGGCTTCAAGGCCGACGACCTGGTCCGTCTCACCATTGCATTTTGGTTATCCTGGCTCTGGATGCTCCCGGAGCCGATCTGGTTGACACCGGAACTCAAAGCCCCGGATGCGAGCATTCAGTGGGTGCAACTCGGATTGGCCGCGCTTTGCCTCTCCCGTCGGGGGGCCGGCCTGACCGGACTTGGCCTGATTGGTTTATGGGTCGGCGCGGCCCGCCAATACGGAACCTATCATCTGCTGGATTACCCTCTCTTCCTGGGATTTGCCATCTGCCTGATCGCCATCAGCCTCGACAGGCTCCGGGTCCGGGTTCTCGCCAGCGTCACCGCCCACCGGATCGGCCTTCTCGGCGCAACGATGTCCTGGACGCTGATGTGGGCGTCCATGGAAAAATGGGCTTTCGCAGACTGGTCGCTGACGCTGCTCTGCGCGCGGCCCTATTTGACGATGGGGTTGACGCCAGAAGTCTTTCTCAGCCTCTCCGGCTGGTTTGAATTTGGCGCCGCCGCCATGCTGCTGCTGGGGGGGGCCCGTTGCCAGCCGGCTATCGGCCTTTGCACTGCTGATGATCTTCGGCTCCGCCGTGCTGGAATTCGGCCGGGTGGATCTGGTTGGACATTTTCCAATCATCGCGGTTCTGGCCATCACCATCTGGAAAGGCAATGGCCAGGTCGGCGCCGCGGTCAATTTCACCCGGAAATCCGCCCTGAAACGTGCAGTGCTTCTGCCCATCAGCTACATCGCCGCCCTGTTCGTCACTGGCATCGCCTATATCGGCGGCTGGAATTTCGCTTATGGCGACGGTACCACGCGGGGTCTCGCCAGCGAATATGACGCGGCCAGTTTGCTATTGTTGTGGCTGGCAGCCGCCATGATCCTTATCTTGACCCTGATCGCTGCCATAATGCTAGGCAGGCGGGAGCGAAAGCGCACGGCGGCGGGTACCTGATCGAACAGCTTCGGGCAGCTACCTGTGCCCGAAGGCAATCTCTTGAAACGCCGTCTTTATTCTGTCGTTGAATTATGCTCTAGGGAAGAGAAGGAACCCGGTCAGAGCAAAGCCGTGTTCGCAAATCATGCGCCTATGGCAAACGGCCTTCCAAGGAGAAAATGAATGACCACCCAGACCTATCCGGTTTACGGCGAGATCACCGGTCCGATCGTGATGATCGGCTTCGGTTCGATCGGCCGGGGCACCCTGCCGCTGATCGAACGCCACTTCAAGTTCGACAAGAGCCGGATGGTGGTCATCGACCCCCGCAATGACGAGGCCGAATTGATGGCCAAGCATGGCATCAAGCACATCCAGGCGCATGTCACCAAGGAGAACTACAAGGACCTGCTGAAGCCGCTGCTGACAGAAGGCGAAGGCCAGGGCTTCTGCGTCAACCTGTCGGTCGATACCGGCTCGCTCGACCTGATGAAGCTGTGCCGCAAGCTGGACGTGCTCTATATCGATACGGTGGTTGAGCCTTGGCTGGGCTTCTATTTCGACAAGAACATGAAGAACTCAGAGCGCACCAACTATGCACTGCGCGAAACCGTTCGCCAGGAAAAGAACAAGAACCCCGGCGGCACCACCGCCGTCTCCACCTGCGGCGCCAATCCGGGCATGGTCTCCTGGTTCGTCAAGCAGGCGCTGGTGAATATAGCCAATGAAATCGGCCTGAAATTCGAAGAGCCAGCCGTCGGTGACCGCGAAGGCTGGGCCAAGCTGATGAAGAAGGTCGGCGTCAAGGGCATTCACATTGCCGAGCGCGACACGCAGCTGGCCAAGACACCGAAGCCGCTCAACGTGTTCTGGAACACCTGGTCGGTCGAAGGCTTTATTTCGGAAGGCTTGCAGCCAGCCGAACTCGGCTGGGGCACTCATGAAAACTGGATGCCGAAAAACGCCAAGAAGCACAAGAAGGGCTGCAAGGCAGCGATCTATCTGGAGCAGCCTGGCGCCAATACCCGCGTGCGCACCTGGTGCCCGACGCCCGGCCCGCAATACGGCTTCCTCGTCACCCACAACGAATCGATCTCGATTGCCGATTACTTCACCGTCGAGAAGGATGGCGAGGTCGCCTATCGTCCGACTTGCCATTACGCCTATCATCCGGCCAATGATGCCGTTCTGTCGCTGCATGAAATGTTCGGCAATGGCGGTACCGCCCAGCCGGTCCTGCATGTTCTCGACGAAAACGAACTGGTCGATGGCATCGACGAGTTGGGCGTGCTGCTCTACGGCCACGAAAAGAACGCCTACTGGTATGGTTCGCGCCTGTCGCTGGAAGAAACCCGCCGCATCGCCCCCTACCAGAACGCCACCGGTCTCCAGGTAACGTCCGCAGTGCTGGCCGGCATGGTCTGGGCCATCGAGAACCCGAAGGCTGGGATCGTCGAGGCCGACGAAGTTGATTACAAGCGCTGCCTGGAAGTGCAGTCGCCCTATCTCGGCCCGGTCGAAGGCCATTACACCGACTGGACCCCGCTCGACGGTCGCCCCGGCCTGTTCCCGGAAGACCTCGACACCAAGGACGCGTGGCAGTTCAAGAATATCCTGGTGCGCTAAACGCTGCAGAACGGCGGATGGCAATATCCGTCTGCCGATCTGAAACAATGGCCTGAAATAACGGCGCCGCGCATCGAAAAGCAGCGCGGCGCTGAGAACAACATGGCACGCTTTTCATGTCCCTGTGGAACAACAACGCCATGATTGTGTTCAAGTGGCCGGGAAGAGGTTGGAAGCCTTGCTTTCACCCGATCTTCGCGGCATGGTCGCCAGCATGGAACCTGATCGGCCCTCGTGGTATTTCAGGAAATCGGTTGTCACCAACCGGGAATATGAAGAGCAAGAGACCTCTCCGGCCGAGGCGACCGGGCAGAGGCCAGAGACATAGGCGGCCATAATGTCCTGCCGGATGGAGACTGTCATGAAGGTCAAAAGCATCGCAATTCTGCTCGTCGCGGCCTTTGCCGTGTCTTCCTGCGTGGGCACGCCGCCGCCGCGCCAGGTCGCCTATAATGCGCCGCAGCCACAGGGCGTTGATGGCGCCTGGGTCGATCCGAACGGCATCGTTTCCACCTTCCAGGGCGGCACGTTTGCCACCCGCTCCAGCGATACCAATGCGCTTCTGGCCTCCGGAACCTATACCAATACCTCGCCGACGCTGGTGGAGATCAACATGACCTCGCTGGTGCGCAAGACCCAATCGCGGGTCAATTGCGCGCTGGTTTCGCCAGAACAGTTGAACTGCACCACGGATGCCGGCTCGAATTTCTCGCTGCGCCGCAAGATCTGACGCGTCAACTCATCCACGCTTGGCAAAGCCGGTCCATGAGGCCGGCTTTTTGCTGTTCTGGCTTATTTTCGCTTGCGATAAACCAAGCACGATGGAAACATGCAACCTTCCGCAAAAGCCCGATAAGAACGTCATAAAAGAGGGGTAACCAAAGCGGGTGTTCCATGAAATCAGGAGTTACGGATGTTAAAAAGATTTAAATTTGGCCTGTTGAGCGCCTCGGTGCTCATCCTGTCGTCGGGGACGGCCTTTGCCGATTTCGAACTGAACATCCTGCATATCAACGATTTTCACTCACGGATCGAGTCGATCAATAAATATGATTCGACGTGCTCCGCGGATGAGGAAAGCAAGAACCAATGCTTTGGCGGTGCGGCCCGTTTGAAGACGGCGTTCGACCAGACCCGCGCGGCATTGGCTGGCAAGAATGTCCTGTCGCTGAATGCCGGTGACAATTTCCAGGGCTCGCTGTTTTACACCACCTACAAAGGCACAGCCGAACTGGATGTGATGAACATCCTGAAGTTCGACGCCATGACGCTTGGTAATCACGAATTCGACGACGGTGAGACAGCCATCGGTCCCTTCCTCGACAAGGTGCAGTTTCCGGTCGTGGTCGCCAATCTGGAAGCCAATGCCGAATCGAAGCTGAAGGACAAGTTCAAGCCCTCGACAATCCTGGAAATTGGCGGCCAGAAGATCGGCATCGTCGGCGCCGTTACCCCGGAAACCGTGGAACTGGCATCGCCGGGTCCGAATGTGAAATTCACCGACGATGTCGTTGCCATCACCGAAGAAGTGAAGAAACTGAAGACCGAAGGCGTCAACAAGATCATCGCCCTCACCCATGTCGGCTATCACCGCGACATGGAAATCGCCAAGATCCCTGACGTCGATGTGGTGGTCGGCGGCCATTCCCACACATTGCTGTCTAACAGTGATCCGAAGGCCGAAGGCCCCTACCCGACGCTGGTCGACAATCCCGGCGGCTACAAGGTGCCTGTCGTCACCGCTGCCTCCTACAGCAAATATCTCGGTGATCTGACTGTTGTTTTCGACGATAACGGCGTGGTGAAAAGTGCCAAGGGCGATCCGATCCTAATCGATTCGAAATTCAAGCCTGATGAAGCAATGACCGCCAAGGTCAAGGAACTGGCCGGTCCTATCCAGGAATTGCGCCAGAAGGAAATCGGCGAAAGTGCCGGCCCGATCGACGGCGCCTCCACCACCTGCCGCGCCAAGGAATGCCCCATGGGCAATCTGGTGGCCGAGGCAATGCTGGATCATGCCCGCAGCCAGGGCATCAGCATCGCCATCCAGAATGGCGGCGGCCTGCGCGCCTCGATCGGCGGCGGCAAGGTCACCATGGGCTCGGTCATCACCGTCCTGCCCTTCCAGAACACGCTTGCCACCTTCCAGCTCAAGGGCTCCGACGTGATTGCGGCGCTTGAAAACGGTGTCAGCCAGGTGGATGACGGCGCTGGCCGGTTCCCACAGGTCGCCGGTCTGAAATACAGCTTCGACCGTTCCAAGCCTGTCGGCAGCCGGATCGTTGACGTTCAGGTCAAGGACGGCGACGGCTTCGTGCCGCTCGATACCAGCAAACTCTATGGTGTCGTCACCAATAATTACATGCGCACCGGTGGCGACGGCTACAAGATCTTCGCGACAGCAGGACAGAACGCCTATGATTACGGTCCGGATCTCGCCGATGTGACAGCCGATTTCCTGGCCAAAAATTCGCCCTACAAGCCGTTTACCGATGGCCGCGTCAGCGAAGTTACGCCAGCTGGCTATGTCGCGCCAGCGGCCCAGCCGAAGACGGCGACGGCTGCCCAAGCCACGGCACCAGCTCCTGCCGCACCTGCTCCGGCAACCCCTGCGCCCGCCGCCCCGGCGCCGGTAACCCCAGCAGTCTCCGCACCGTCTGCCGCCGCCCAGCCAACGCAATATACCGTGGTCAAGGGTGATAGCCTGTGGAAGATCGCTGAGGCCACCTATGGCGATGGCGAGGACTGGAAGAAGATTTCCGCCGCCAACAAGCTGCGCCATCCCGACCATATCGAGATCGGTGACGTCTTGACCGTTCCGGCAAAGTAACTTTCAGTTGCGGGAAGCCCAAACCTCCCGCATGCGACAAAAGGTCCGGCCCGGAGCAATCCGGGCCGTTTTTCATTCTGGACAGTGATCTCTTCTCAGTCCAAAAGCGTAACAGCAGCATCGAATTCTTGACCAGGGTAGTCCAAATATGAGCGCGATCGTCAACCATCTTCCGTCCGAACATCCAAAGGTCAATTTCGGCAAGGTCGGCGTGCTGCTCGTCAATCTCGGCACACCTGACGGGACCGACTACACTTCAATGCGCCGCTACCTGAGGGAATTCCTCAGCGACAAGCGGGTTATCGAATGGTCGCGGCTGTTCTGGTATCCGATTCTCTATGGCATCGTTCTGAACACCCGCCCCGGCAAGGTCGGCAAGGCCTATGCCGAGATCTGGAACAACGACCTGAACGAGAGCTATCTGCGGACTTACACCCGCAACCAGGCCGAGAAAATGGCTGTATCGCTCACAGATATGCCAAATGTCGTGGTGGATTGGGCGATGCGCTACGGCCAGCCATCGATCAAATCGCGCATGGACGCGCTGCAAAAGGCCGGCTGCGAAAAGATTCTGTTGTTTCCGCTCTATCCGCAATATGCCGCAGCCACCACGGCCACCGTTAATGACGAAGCCTTCAAGGCACTGCTCAAGATGCGCTGGCAACCGGCCCTGCGTACCGTGCCGCAATATAGCGACGATCCGGTCTATATCGATGCATTGGCCAATTCCATCGAAGCCCATCTCGCCAGCCTCGACTGGGAGCCGGAACTGGTGCTGACTTCGTTCCACGGCATTCCGAAGTCCTATTTCATGAAGGGCGATCCCTACCATTGCCAATGCTACAAGACCGGACGCCTGCTGCGTGAGCGGTTGGGCTGGCCGAAGGAAAAGCTGATGGTCACCTTCCAGTCGCGATTTGGGCCTGAGGAGTGGCTACAGCCCTATACTGACAAGACCGTGGAAAAACTGGCCAAGGATGGTGTCAAGCGCATTGCCGTGATCAATCCAGGCTTCGTCTCCGATTGTCTGGAAACGCTGGAGGAAATTGCCGGTGAAGCGGGCGAAATCTTCCACCACGCTGGCGGTGAGAAATTCAGCCATATCCCCTGCCTGAACGACAGCCCGGACGGCATGCGCGTGCTGGAAAATGTCGTGCGCCGGGAATTGCAGGGCTGGGTTTGAGATCCGCTAATAGATCGGCCGGAACGGTAGGAACCGGCGTTCGTGAACCGATAAGGGAAACTCTAGCATCGAGCCGAAAACCGGTTTCCCCTTTCCGGCTCGATGCTTGAATACACGTTACTTGGCGGCACACGTCGATTTGGTTAGTGGCGGCGATGCCGTATCATCGATGGCGCAGAACGGAATGGACCATACGAAATCCACAGCCAAAGCGATCCGCGTCAGATCTGAGGTGCTATCCGCCAGCATAGGAAGCGCAGGCGGATTTCCCGGAACCCAGAACCAAGACGGCTGGATCGGTCCAATCGGCGCATTTCCGAAATTACTCGTTAATGGCTGACTGGCGGAAATCAAATCGAAACCGGCAAATGACGTCATCTTACCATTCGAATCAGCACCGGCACGGCCATGACAGGTTATGCAGGAAGAATAGGCGACAAAGCCTTTTTCCGTGACCGAATTGCCGAGGCGCACGGTCAGGCCGGTCGCGGTTGTCGTATCCGTCTGGCTGCCCTTCAAGCAATAGTTAAGGTAAGCCGGATCGATATCCGCGCCTGCAAACAGCGCTTTCAATGCTGGCGTCTTGGCGCAGGCAGGATATGGCGTTGTGGATTCAACCTGGGATATCGGTGGCTGGACGGATGGCACAGCGCCGAAACTGTCCGTGCAACCGATGACATCACACCGTCCGGGATTGTCCTGATGCTCGAAGGTAGCCCAGGTCCAGTTTGGAACCTGCTTGGAAATCAGATGCATGGCGACCAGAGCATAGTCTTTTCCGCCCGCAGTATTGACATGGTAGAGCTTCTTGGCATCTGCAGCCGTTCCGCTGAAACCATTGAAGGCTTTCAGCCCATCGACCGCGACCCAGTTGGCCTTCACTTCGATCGCATCTGTCGGAAAAGAAATAATACTATCTGATTTACTGAACGCAGCTTTAAGGCCGGAGACCTTATAAAGATTGTTGTTGACGATATAATCGAATGACGCATGGTTGCGGCGCACTTCTTCAATTGGCGTGCCAGGTTGGTCGTTGTTTCCGCCAGGCACCAGCAGTGCTTTTATCGGCGCTCCATGCGAGAGACGACTGAGAGCCCTGGGTACCAAACTCTTCGGTGATCCACCCTGTGGCCAAACTGGCTTGGGAGTGAAGGTGTCCGCGTCACTCGCCCAGGCTTCAAAGAGCGCATTATTGTTGCCCTCCGTCTTTGCCTTGGCGTTGACAGACAAAAACAATGTCCAAGAATTTTCATCTGGCGCCGTCATCGCCGGATCGGCAACAGTTTGCGCCAAACCAGAACAGGCAAACGACATCGCTGCTATTAAAGATGTGATGAGAATCACAAGATATTTTTTCATCGAGATCTCCTTTCCAAAAATGAGAAAACAACACCTATGGGTGCAATATACCTTACATCCATTTATGATTGTATTCTCATCCAAGCCGGATCTGCAAGGACAATTCAGGCTGTGCCACCCTCTGGAACAGCGAAAGTCAGATTGATTTCCAAAGCAATAATTAATTGTTCCACCCTACATTGAACCGATCGAGGGAGATTGCCGCGCCCCAGCGGAGGAGGAATCTATGCGTATTAATGGTAAAATATATCTACTTGTTTTCATTCTCGGCTTTGCCGCATCCCTGATCGGGGCGATCGGGATTTTCGTGACATTGCGATATGACAACAAGACCGCACAGGTTCTCAATCTATCCGAGCGCGCCTTCCAGGGTGAGCGACTCAACCGCCTGATCACCTCGGTGGTGATGGAATCACGGGGTATCTATGCGGCGAAATCGAAGGAAGATGCCGACAAGTTCGGCAAGGGGCTGACAAAAAGTCTCGATGATATGGATGCCACGCTTCAAACCTGGCGGAAAATGATACCGGAAACCCAGGTGCAAGCCTTCCAATCCATGGTTGCCAAGGCAGCGGAATTCAGGACATTCCGCACGGAAACAGTCCGTTTGGGCACCGAAGTCGGTCCGCAGGCCGCCAATGAGCAGGGCAATAACGAGGCCAACCGCGCCAACCGCAAAGCCTTCCAGACCGAGGTAGATGCCGTCGTCAGCGCCGACAAGAAAGAACTCCAGGCGGTCACGGCATCGGTCGCCAGCTTCCAGACAGCCATGATGATCCTGATCGTCTCGGTGACGGTCATCTCGATCCTGATCGGCGTCGGCCTCGGTATCTATATCGGCGTCAAGCAATTGAGCCGCCCGATCGTTCAGCTCACCGCAGCTATCAAGCGTGTCGCCAATGGCGATTTCGAAACCGACGTGCCGGGCGCCACCCGCAAGGATGAAATCGGCGACATGGCCTTGGCGGTCGAAACCTTCAAGCGCAACGGCCAGGACGTCGCCCGCATGAATGCCCAGGAAGCGGCCCTGCGCGCAAAAAGCGATGACCTGCAATCCAGCATGTCCGTTGTCGTCGCAGCAGCCGCCGATGGCGATTTCAGCAAGCGGATCGGCACCCATTATGACGACGCAAATCTTGATCGTTTTGCTAACAATATCAATGAGCTGATCGCAAGCGTCGAGCGCGGGGTGACGGAAACCCGACGAGTCATCGCCAATCTCGCGAGCGGCGATCTCAGCCAGGAAATGCAAGGCCAGTTCAGAGGCGCGTTCGGCGAATTGCAGGCCAATGTCAACACCACCTTTGAGCGCCTGCGCGACACGATTTCCAGCATCCGCCACAAGACGGACGCCATCAGCGGCAGCACCGGCCAATTGAGCAATGCCACCAACGAATTGTCGATGCGCACCGAAAAGCAGGCCGCCGCTCTGGAGGAAACATCGGCGGCGCTCGACGAGATCACAGTCGTGGTGCGCGGCTCTTCGGAACGTGCCCAGGAAGCCAGCCGGATCGTGACAGAAGCCACGGAAAATGCCGCGCAATCAGCCGTCGTGGTGCGCGAAGCCGTGGACGCCATGGGCCGGATCGAAAATGCCTCCAAGGAAATTTCCACCATCATCAACGTGATCGACGAGATTTCCTTCCAGACCAACCTTCTGGCCCTGAATGCCGGTGTGGAAGCCGCCCGCGCGGGTGAGGCCGGCAAGGGTTTCGCCGTGGTTGCCCAGGAAGTGCGCGAACTGGCGCAACGCTCCGCCAATGCGGCCAAGGACATCAAGGCGCTGATCACCAAATCCGGCCACGAGGTCGAAGGCGGGGTCAAGCTGGTGCAAAAGACCGGCGAGGCGCTGGCAAAGATCGAAAGCCGCGTGCTGACGATCAACGATCATATCCATTCCATCGCCAATGCGGCCAAGGAACAGGCAACCGGCTTGCATGAAATCAACGCCGCCATCAACCAGATGGATCAGGTGACCCAGCAGAATGCCGCCATGGTCGAGGAAACCTCAGCTTCCACCCATTCGCTCTCCGACGAGGCGCAGAGCCTGGTCGGCCTGCTCAGCCATTTCAAGATTTCCGGGCAGCAAGGCCAGGTTACGCCTGCGCCTCGACGCAGCGCACCGCAGCCGGTCTCCGCAAACCTAACCGCCCGCAGCCCGGCTCCGTCTCCGTCTCCGGCCCGCGAACGGGTCAAGGCCGTCGCCAAGGCCTTTGGCGGCGGTGCAGCTGCCGCTCAATCCCGGGATCAGTGGGAGGAGTTTTAAGCCAAGGGCGCGGCGCCTGTGCTATCGATAGACTAATTGTTTGATTTGACTATGGTTTAAGGAAAAAATGAGAGGTTGGCGGTCACAGAGAAGCAATCTTGTCCGTAAGCGCCACCCAACCACCAGGCTCCATGATCAAAGCTCCGACATCATAGGACCCAAGCAGGGCCAATACCGACCGTCTTGAACAGATCTCACTGAACAACTCAGTCGCAGGCCCTGCATCCCGGTAGAAATAGAAATTGTTCCTGGCCTCTGTGACCACAGTCTTCAACTCAGAGGACGGCAAGCGAGAGGCCGGAGGTGAATGTTCTTCCAAGGCCTGCCTTGCCTGGGAAAGCCCCATGCCGGTCAGCCGTGGTGGCTTGTCGGCCTTGCGCAATTCTTCATTGGCGGCCTTCAGGTTCATGCCGGTCAACCGCGGCGGACGGGAACGGGCGAGATAATCGTCTCGAAGCAGAAAATCATCCGGGTTCAAACGACGTGTCCGGCAATAGGCAGAGAATTGCTCCTGATAGGCGCGCCAATGAATTTCGAGGGCAAGCCGAGCGCATGACTTAGCATGGAACGCCTTGTCAAAAGTCTTGAAAGCCGAAGTGGCGCCGTTAATACCGGCATTCACGGATGCGGTAGCGATTTCGCCCAGAACAGGCACCGAGCCCGTCACCAGTTTCGTACCCTCTATGCCGGATTTGTGAATCTTCCGCTTGATGACTTCGGCAATAATATCCGACAACGGCACGCCATCAGCTTGCCCCTGATTTGCGGCGTCCACCCTGCTTGCCAGCATTTTCAGCTTTGTCAGGTGACTGGCAGTCGATGCCGTACTGTTGACCTGCTTGGCAACGGAAAGGGCATTGATTGGCAAGGCGCCCATCGATGCTGCAACTGACACCGAACCGGCGATTGAAACAGCATTGCTGCCGATTTCCTTGTACCGTCGGCGCTGCATATATTTCAGCGTCGCAGGGCTTTCACTGGTCAGGTCCCCGCTGCTGTGACCACGTGCCACGAAAAACGGATTCGGCGGCACAGAAATTCCGGCATTGCCCCGCGCCTTGTATCCGTTTCGGCCAGCTTCGGCGACACTTTGTCCCAAGGCTGCATAGCCGGTGCTATTGCCGCCATTGGCTGTCCCGAAAGCCACATCCAGGCATGCCGCCGCAACATCCGTAACGGACAGTGGTGCATCTTTCTTGTCGTATTTGCCTTTTGCATCGGCGGTTGCCGATACCCTGCCAGTATCCTTGAACTTCAACGATTTTGCAGCAAATGCGCTTTTCAGACTTCCAAGCATCGCCAATCCTCCGACATCTTGCACGGACGCAGAATGGCACAGAGATAGTCAAAATACGACGAAAAAGACGCAAAGAGGATAAAATATCTCACACGCCGCGCTTGTTGCCCCAGAGCAGCACATGCAGTTGCGGCAGCACACGGGCGGCAAACCAGCGGTCTTCGACCACCCGGTCCACCAGCCAATGCATCCGGGTCATGATCCCATCCATGTCGATGACCGCGTCATCGTCTTCCGGCGGCGGGGGTGTATGGTTGCCGGGCTGGAGATAGACCGGCAGATGCGGATGCCGGGCGCTGGCATCGCGCGCATAGGCATAATCGGCTTCATCGAAGACGATGAACTTCAGCACGGTGAGCGGGCTTTGCTGCTCACCCCGCGCTGCGGCTTTCTCAAGACAGAGCGAAAGCGCGTCCCAATCCGTCTCCATCCCGCTCGAAGGCGGCTTGGGCGACACCACCAGCACATCCAGATCGGCAAACCAGTCGCGGGCAATCGACCCTTGGGTCTCAAGGGCGAAGCGGTAGCCCCGCTCATGACCGTGGGCAATCAGCGCGCCCAACGGCTGGATCGCCGGGTTGCCACCCGATAGCGACACCATCAATGGCACGCCCCCGGATAGGCTTTCCACCTCGGCCCAGATGGCCTGGACGCTCATCGGCAGCCATTCTTCCCGAAACCGGCTTTCGACGGCATGCAGACTATCGCACCAGGAACAGCGATAATCGCAGCCGCCCATGCGCACGAACACGGTTGGTTGGCCGATCAGCACGCCTTCGCCCTGAATGGTCGGCCCGAAGATTTCGCTGACCCGGATCACGGTTTCCGACGCGGTCAAGGACGATACTCCGCCCAGGTCTTCTGGGTTTCGCTGACCCGCACTGCAGAGGTCTCGGCAAAATGCTGCTTGCACCAGTCATAGAAATGCTTGGCCAGGCATTCTGCCGTGGTCTTGTCATGACCCAGGACATCATTGAGATGGCGGTGATCGAAGGCCTCATCGATATAGGCCTTCAGCACTTTCAGCTCATGATAGTCGCGCAGGAACCCGTACTCATTCAACTCCTCGCCCGACAATTCGACCAGGACAATGTAATTATGCCCATGCAGCCGGGCGCATTGATGATCGTCGGGCAGGCCTTTCAGCTGGTGCGAGGCGGAAAAATGAAATTCCTTGGTGATCCGGTACATGGAATCAGACCTCCCTGGCCTGGAAGCCGGAGGTGGCGCTGACCCAGAAATCCGGGTCTTCGTAGTCGGTAGGATCGGTGACACCGGCCAGATGAAAGGCTTCGCGCCGCTCCACACAGGTGCCGCACCGCCCGCAATGACGCGCACCGCCCTTGTAGCAGGACCACGTCTGGTCAAACGGCGTGCCGTATTTCGCGCCCTCGGTGACGATATCGGCCTTGGAGACCGTCACGAACGGGGCCAGCAATTTGACATCGGCATAGCCCTCCAGCGCATGGGCCTGCATGATCTGGAACGCATCAATGAAGCCGGGTCGGCAATCGGGATAGATGAAGTGGTCGCCGCCATGCACGGCCAAGGCGACCGCATCAGCCTTCTTCGCCGCAGCCACCCCGAAGGCAATCGCCAGCATAATGGCATTGCGGTTCGGCACGACGGTGATCTTCATCGTCTCCTCGGCATAATGGCCATCGGGCACGTCAAGATCGTCTGTGAGGGCCGAGCCGGTCAGGCTGGCACCAATATTGGTCATGTCGATGATCTGGTGCGGCACACCCAGCCGCTTGGCCGCGAGTGCTGCAAAATCCAGCTCTTTTTTATGACGCTGGCCGTAATCGAAGGAGATCAGGCCGATCAACTCATGCTCCGCTGCCATTTTGTCGGCAAGCGAAACGGAATCGAGTCCGCCAGAGCAGACGACGAGTATTTTCATGGTTCTAGTCCTTGTTTTTTCCGGGTAGGCTGCGACCGGTGGTGAAAACCGTGGCCCTGATAGCGCAGAAGTGAGGTTTTGCAAACCCGCCCGAACGGGTAATTGCCCCGAGAACGACCCTAGATTTTCCATGGCACTGGTAACGGGGTGGGGCCAAGCTTACATAGGGCTCAACAAAATGGCTGCGGGGAGAAGACATGTCCGGCTTCGATATTCTGGTTATTGCCCTGGTGGGCTTCGTCATCCTGGTGCTGATTGCCGGGGTCAAGACCGTGCCGCAGGGCTTTCGCTATACGGTGGAACGTTTCGGACGCTATACCCGCACGCTGGAACCGGGCCTCAACATCATCACACCCTTTATTGAGACCATCGGTGCCAGGATGAACGTGATGGAACAGGTGCTGGATGTTCCGACCCAGGAAGTCATCACCAAGGATAATGCCAGCGTCTCCGCCGATGCCGTGGCCTTTTATCAGGTCCTGAACGCCGCCGAGGCCGCCTATCAGGTTGCCAATCTGGAAAACGCCATTCTCAACCTGACCATGACCAATATCCGCTCGGTCATGGGCTCGATGGATCTCGATGAACTGCTGTCCAACCGCGAGGTCATCAACGACCGGCTGCTGCGGGTGGTGGATGAAGCCGTGCGCCCCTGGGGCATCAAGGTCACCCGAGTCGAGATCAAGGATATCCAGCCGCCCAAGGATCTGGTCGATGCCATGGGCCGCCAGATGAAAGCCGAGCGTGAAAAACGCGCCCTGGTGCTGGAAGCTGAAGGCTTCCGCAATGCCCAGATTCTGCGGGCCGAAGGCGCCAAGCAATCCGCCATCCTCCAGGCCGAAGGCCAGAGGGAAGCCGCCTATCGCGAGGCCGAGGCCCGCGAACGTTTGGCCGAAGCGGAAGCCAAGGCGACGGCCCTGGTCTCCGCAGCAATTGCCGCCGGTGATGTCCAGGCCATCAACTATTTCGTCGCCCAGAAATATACCGAGGCGATGACCGCAATCGGCACCGCCTCCAACTCGAAAATCGTGCTGATGCCGATGGAAGCGTCATCGCTGATCGGCTCACTGAGCGGCATTGGCGCCATCGCCCGCGAAGTGTTCGGAGGCGATGCGCCGCAGGCGAGTTCCAACCCGGCTCGTGCCTCTGGCTCACCAGCCAGAAGCGTTCCGAAAACCACCACAGTCAGCACTACGCCCGCGATCAATCCCTTCGCCAAGTCGGAGGAATAAGCCGCCATGTTCGCCACGCTGGTCGATCAATGGGGACCGTGGAGCTGGCTGGTGCTGGGGCTGGCACTGCTGGCCGTCGAACTGGTCATGCCCGGCATGTTCATGATCTGGATCGGGCTGGGCGCTATTGCCACTGGCCTGCTGTCTCTCGCCTTCTGGGGCGACGCCTTCTGGCCCTGGCAGGTTCAAGCGCTGGTGTTCTGCGCCTTTTCCATCGCGGCCATCCTGATCGGACGTCAATATCTACGCTCCGACGCCAGAAGCAGCGACGAGCCGCTGCTCAATCAGCGCACCGCAAGCCTTGTCGGACGCACCGCCACGCTCCAGGAACCGATCCGCGAGGGCCGTGGCCGGATCAGGTTGGACGATACGTTCTGGACAGTGTCAGGACCGGATCAGGAGATTGGAACGCAAGTCAAGATCATCGCTGCCCATGGGCGAGATTTGACGGTTGATGCGGTTTGAAGAGGCCTATCTAAAAAATAATCCGAGTACTTCAGCGAAACGTCGTATTTTGTCTCGCCTCTACTCCTCCACTCCGAAGTCATTTTCCACCGGAAAAGATCCAAAGACGTTTTCGGCTCTATCCCTCTTCTTCCCAGCGGGAAGAAGGTCCCGGCAGGGGGATGAGGGGGCGGCGGAGCCGAAATACCGAAAGTCTTTTACGCTGCGGGTTCAATATAAACCTGCCGACGCTATCACTCACTCTTTAAGCCACACCAATCCGCAACAAATCATGGAAGTGGATGATGCCGTTTGGCACACCGTCTTCATCGGTCACAAACAGCGCCGAAATATTGTGCTGGTTGAGGATCGCCATGGCGGTGGTCGCAAGTGTTTCGGTGTGAACCGTCTTTGGGTGACGGGTCATCACCTCTTCCACCATCCGCTCACCGAGATTGCGGTTGAGGTTACGGGCAATATCGCCATCGGTGATGATACCGACCAACCGGTTAGCGCTGTCGGTGACGCCGACGCAGCCAAAACGCTTCTGCGATAGCATGATAATCGCTTCCGGCACCGATGTGCCTTCCGGCACCAGCGGCACGTCCTCGCCGATATGCATCATGTCGCCGACATGAGTCAGCATCGCGCCCAGCTTGCCGCCCGGATGGAAGGTCTTGAAATCATTCGGCCCGAAGCCACGAGCTTCCAGCAGCGCCAGCGCCAGCGCATCGCCCAGCGCCATCTGCATCATGGTGGAGGTGGTCGGCGCCAAGCCATGCGGGCAGGCTTCCTGCACCTTGGGCATCAAAAGCACGATATCGGCTTCACGTGCCAACGTGGATTGCTCACCGGCGGTAATGGCTATCAGTGGAATGGAAAACCGGCGAGTGAAGGACAGGATTCCGTTCAGCTCGGTGCTTTCGCCGCCCCAGGACAGGGCAATCACCACATCGTCACGGGCAATCATGCCGAGGTCGCCATGATTGGCTTCCGCCGGATGGATGAAGAAAGCCGGTGTGCCTGTCGAGGCGAACGTTGCCGCGATCTTGCCGCCGATGTGGCCGCTCTTGCCGACGCCAGAGACGATCACCCGGCCCGAGCTTTTGCCGATAACATCGATTGCGTTGCAAAACGGCCCGGCAAGATACCCTGCCAAAGCCTCTTCCAGGGCCGCCAGCCCGCTTTGTTCGGTAGCGACGACACGCAATGCAGCCTTGATGGCGCTTGCTTCCACGAGTTTTACAGCCAGCTTGTTCATGGCAATGTCCATAGCGCTAATGAACTTAACTGTCCATTCACCCTTGCCTACAGACTGTAAGAAATGACGACTGGCGGGGCTATTTGCACGCTGGCAACGCCCGTTCATGGTTAATCGCAACGAATAATTAACCATGGGAATTTACCTTTCGGTAACGGCAGCATCGCCGCAAGAGTTATTTCAGAAGACAGATCCCGACAGGCCGCAATGACGGACAGCCAGACCTATCCCACTGATCGGCAGCACAGCGCGGGCTTTTACCCGATGGTTTCCGCTGGATTGCTAGCAGCATGTCTGGCCGCGGCTGGGGCTGGCCCTGCCCTCTCCCAGCAAATGACGTCGGGATCGACTGAGCAAAGCACGGGTCTTGCCACCCTGCGTGGCTCCACAACAAGCAGCGATGAGGCAGCGGCAACCACCGATACGACAGCGACAGGCGCTACCACGTCAACCGCCACAACCAAAGCCAAGTCGGATACCGAAGAAGACGTGCTGGATACTGACAGTTTCCGCCGGATCACCAATGATGCGCTGGACGCCAACCGCATCAACCTCAGGGAATCGCCGGTCGACGAACGGCGTCAACTACGCAAGACCGAGGATGACGGCACCGGCATTCATGTCGGCACGATGATTCTCAGACCGGAATTGTCGCAAGGCATCAGCACTGAGCGCAAAACGACCGGCAGCGACAAGCAGAACACCACCTATTGGGACAACGGGCTAAAGGGTACGCTGACCTCCGACTGGTCACGGCATCAATTGGTGATTACCGGCGACGGCCAATGGCGCCAACGCATTGCCGGTGACCGCGACAGCGACCCTTCCGGTCGCGTCGATGCCGCATTGCGGCTGGATTTTGCAGATGACATGGCCGCACGGCTAACGGCGGGCTATGGCTTCAGCCGCGAAAGCACCACCGACCCCAATGCCGTGCGCGATGCCACGGTCCAATCCGGCGTCAACCAGTTCAGCGCCGGTGCTGTGCTGGAACGGCAGGTTGGTCCCCTGAAAGGCTCGCTCGGGCTGGATTTCGAACGCTGGGTCTATACCGATGCCAAACTTGCCGATGGCAGCATGCTGTCCAATTCCGACCGTAACCGCAATGCCGTCACATTGTCGTCGCGGCTGGGTTATGAAATCTCCCCGGCTCTGACGCCCTTTGTCGAGGTCTCCGCTGGCAAGACCCGTTATGACCAGAGCCAGGACAGCGCAGGCTACCGTCGCTCCGGCAATATCTACGGTGCCAAGGCCGGGATCAGTTCGGACATGGGCGAAAAGCTGCGCGGCGAAATCGCGCTTGGCTATAAGCAGGCCAGTTTCGATGATGCGCGGCTGGACGATCTGGGCGCGATGACTGTTGACGGCAATGTCGCGTGGTCGCCCTTGCGCGGCACCAATGTCGATCTGGGTCTTGCCACCTCCATCGAACCGTCAACCACCGCAGGCGTCAGCGGCGATGTTGCCTATGCACTGACAGCGGCCGTCACCCATGAATTACGCGACAACCTGATCGCCAAGCTTTCGGGCGGCACCACCTGGCGCAATTATCGCGGCGGGAACCAGAGCACCGGCATGTATTATACGGCGGGCGGCGGGCTGGTTTACAAAGTCAATCGCTGGCTGGATCTCACCGCCGATCTCACCTGGGAAAAATCCACCAGCGACAGCAGTTCTGACGACAAGACCCTGACGGCAGGCGTCGGATTGAAACTGAGGCGGTAAACAAGAAAACGCCGCGCGTTGGACGCACGGCGTTTTAAGTTTCAGTCCGTTTGCAAAACCGCTTACTTCAAAGCGGCCAGCAACGCCTTCATCGGCTCTTCCACCAGACCGCGAAGGTCGGGACGCGACAGGGCGAAAGCGACATTGGCGAGAATGAACCCGTCCTTGGCACCCGTATCGAAGGTTTCACCCTTGAAGTGATAGCCGGCAAATTGCTGGATCTTGGCCAGTTTCAACATGCCATCGGTCAACTGGATCTCGTTGCCCGCGCCGCGTTCCTGAGTTTCCAGAATCGAGAAGATTTCCGGCTGGAGGATATAGCGGCCATTGATGAAGAAGTTCGAGGGCGCCGTGCCCTTGGCTGGCTTTTCCACCATTTCAGTGATTTTGAAGCCGCCATCCAGCGTCTCACCGACACCGACGATGCCGTATTTATGCGCCTGATCGGGCGCACATTCCTCGACGGCGAGGATATTGCCGCCAGCCTTGTTGTAGAGATCGACCATGCCCTTCATGCAGGCCGTCTCGCCACGCATGATCATATCGGGCAGCAGGACAGCGAAAGGCTCGTCGCCAACGATTTCGCGGGCGCTCCACACCGCATGGCCAAGGCCCAGCGGCTCCTGCTGGCGGGTGAAGCTGGTGGCGCCTGCCTTGGGCAGGATTTCGGACAGCAGTGTCAATTCTGCATTTTTGTTGCGCGACTTCAGGGTCTGCTCAAGCTCGTACTGAATATCGAAATAGTCTTCAATCACGCCCTTGCCGCGTCCGGTGACAAACACGAAATGTTCGATCCCGGCTTCCACGGCCTCATCCACCACATATTGGATGACTGGCTTATCGACAACAGTCAGCATTTCCTTCGGCACGGCCTTGGTGGCGGGCAGGAAACGAGTTCCAAGACCGGCAACCGGAAACACGGCTTTACGAATTTTTTTCAGTTGTCCCACACATCCCTCCTAGAGGATTTTTCACATATGCACGCAATCGCACAAACGCCGATTACTAAAGAATTGCAACGAAATTACAATTCTGTTTGCGATTTTGGTAAATTGGTAAAGAATTTGTTGAGACTATGGTCATAGACTGAACCAGACTGGCCATGCCTGCGCAATTCCAGCCAGGCATTGCCCCACTGCCACAACCAGGCGGTGTCGACCAGCATAGACAGATGAGACAACAGCCAGCTGAACGGACGAGAATGCCAATGACCAGAGAACGCGCCTCGCGCCATCTTCGCGCGCTTGCCTTTTCCCTCATGGCGAGCCTTGCGCCGCTTCATGCCCATGCCGATGCGGGCTTCCAGAAGTGGATCCGGGATTTCTATCCCGCGGCTGCTGCTGCGGGCATCAGCGCACAAACCTATAACCGCGCCTTTGCCGGCATCAAGGATCCGGACCCCGATGTGCTGCGCAAGGCGGCCTATCAGCCGGAATTCAAATCGGAAATCTGGGATTATCTCGACAGCCGCGTCAATCCCTATACTGTGAAGATCGGCCGGGAAATGCTGGCCAAGCATGGCCGCACGCTGGCCTCTCTGGAAAAATATTTCGGCGTTGACCGCCATATTCTGCTGGCGATCTGGTCGATGGAAAGCAATTACGGCGCGGTTCTCGCCAAGGATGACCGGCTGCATTACGTGCCGCAGGCGCTGGCCACCCTTGGCTATGCCGATCCCAAGCGCGGCGGTTTTGCCCGCAAGCAGCTTATCGCCGCCTTGAAAATCCTGCAAAACGGCGATGTGAGCCCGAAGGAAATGACCGGCTCCTGGGCTGGCGCCATGGGCCACACCCAGTTCATCCCGACCAGCTACCTGCTGTATGCGGTCGATGCCGATGGCAATGGCCATAAGGATATCTGGAATTCCATTCCCGATGCGCTGGCGACCTCGGCCAATCTTCTGGCCAAGAACGGCTGGGATAGTGGACGGACCTGGGGTTATGAAACCGTCGTGCCTGCGGGAGCCGGCAAATATGCCGGCAAGACGCTGACGATGGCCCAGTGGCAGAAGCTGGGCTTCACCCGCCCAGGCGGCAAGGCGTTCCGCAATCCGGGCGAACGGGCGCAGTTGAAGCTGCTGGCCGGTGCCAATGGTCCGGGCTTCCTGATGACATCCAACTTCTTCACCATCAAGAAATACAATGCCGCCGATACCTATGCGCTGGCGGTCGGTCTTCTTGCCGACGAAATCGCCGGTTATGGTGGAATGCAACAGAAATGGCCACGGCCGGACGGCACGCTGGACATAAAGGAAAAGTTCGAGTTGCAGACCCGAATGAAGGCTCTTGGCTATTATAATGGCGAAGTGGACGGCAATTTCGGCTCTGGTTCGAAAGCGGCGATTTCCGCCATCCAGCAACGGTTGGGCATGCAGGGCGATGGCGAACCGTCAAAGCCGCTGCTGGAAATGCTCAGGCGGCATTGATAGGGAGCGATTGGCCATTGACGGGCCGCGACGGGAAAACTGCTCATGCCTGGTAAAGACAGAGACCGGATCGTGCGGCGCCATGTGACTTTTGCGCTTGCAATCGTCGTGGCTGCGACAAGCGTCGTTGGCCCGGCCCTGGCACAGGATTATCCCCGCCGCCGCACGCTGCTCGACATGCTGTTTGGCAGCCGCTCGGAGGACGACAGCCGCTATGAACGGCAATATCCCGCCGCGCCGCGCCCGGCAGGGCCGCGCAGCCGCAAGAAACCTGCCGCCACCGCTCCCGCCACACCGGCACGGCCACGTCCCGTCCCGGTTTCAGCCCCGCCACAAGAGGCGGCTCCCGCCAAGATCAACAACGCTCAGAAAATCCTTGTTGTCGGGGATTTCTTTGCCAGCGCCATCGGCGACGGCTTGCAGCAGGCCTTTGCCGATGCACCCGGCACTGTCATCGAGACCCGCAGCAACGGGTCTTCCGGCCTGGTGCGGGACGATTATTTTGACTGGCGGCGGCAATTGCCGAAAATGCTGGAGGAGACGAAACCGGCTTTGGTGATCGTCGAGCTTGGCGCCAATGACCGCCAGCAGATGACCCCGGGTAGCGGCGATCAGCGCTTTCCTTCCGAGGCCTGGTTTGCCGAATATCAAAAGCGGATCGACGCCATTGCCAAGCTGGTGACAGCAAAGAAGATCCCGCTGATCTGGGTCGGCCTGCCACCGGTTAAATCGCCGGGCATGTCGGCAGACCTGATCAAGTTCAACACGCTCTACCGCAAGGCCGCGGAAGCGGCAGGCGGTGAATTCATCGACATCTGGGACGGCTTCGTCGATGCGGACGGCGGCTTCGTGTTGACCGGCTCCGACATCAACGGCCAGCAGGCCCGGTTGCGCGGCCCCGACGGCATTAGCATGACCGATGCCGGCAAGCGCAAGATGGCCTTCTACCTGGAAAAATCGGCCCGCAAATTCCTTGGTGATATGGCAAGCCCCGGCCTGGTGCGGCTCGATGCGACCAGCCTGCCAGACCTGACCGGACCAGAAGAGCTTGACGGCCCCGACCGTATTCCCCCGATGAAAATTTCCGACCCGGCGCTGGATGGCGCAGACCACCTGTTGGGCGGCGCTGAAAAGCCGGCGCCCCAAACTCCCCCCTCGCCCCGCGACCTGCTGGTCTCGACCGGTATCATGCCGGAAGCGCCGAAAGGTCGGGTTGACGATTACCGGCTGGCGTCTCCGCCAAATATAAATTTGGTAGTGCCGAAACAATAATAAGAGCGTCTGTCAGGTTTAGATGGAACCTGACAGACTCTAAGACAAACCCTTATAGTCCGTCCAATAATCGCCGCTGGCAGTCTGAAAATCGCAATTTCTGCGCTTACCTGCTTCATTCGCGTTTCCAAACGGAAAACCGGTTCCCACTTTTCGGTCCGATGCTCTAAGTACGCTCAGCTCGGGTTCTCGAAATCACCATTTTCGCCAGGCCAGCAGCAATTCTTGAACAGACTGTTCGTCTTCTTCGAAAACCAAAGGCCGTTTCACAAGGGCTGACGTAAGACGTATCGAACTATCCAAAATGGTACCGGCCAAACACCGTGTCACGCGCCCAGCGGTTCTTTCCAGGAAGACGGGGTCCGTCTCCTGGAAAGGTTATCGTCAAAAATCCTGCCAATCCTTCTCTTTTACGGCAGCCGATCCATGAAAGGCGCCCCGGAGCTTTTCCGTCAATTTCCGGGCAGGCGACGGTGCGGGGCGAGACGCGGAAACGTCATTCGTCTGCTCGAACGCAACTACCTTGCCATGATCTTCCAGCTTGAAGCGCGACAGCAGGTCGCTCAACGTTGCAGCCTCTTTGGCAAGGCTGTGGCTTGCCGCCGTTGTCTGCTCCACCATGGCAGCATTCTGCTGCGTACCCTGGTCCATGGTATTGACTGCCGTATTGATCTCCTGAAGTCCGACCGATTGCTCGCGTGCGGCCTCGACTATCGCGGTGACATGCCGGTTGATTTCCTGGACCTCACCGACAATGGTTTCGAGCGAAGAGCCGGTTTCAGCCACCAGCTGCACCCCGGCCTGCACCTGCTGGCCTGAAGAGACGATCAGACCCTTGATGTCCTTTGCCGCATTGGCGGAGCGTTGCGCCAGTTCGCGCACCTCTTGCGCCACCACGGCAAAACCCTTGCCAGCTTCACCGGCACGGGCGGCCTCAACACCAGCATTCAGCGCCAGAAGATTGGTCTGAAAAGCGATCTCATCGATAACACCAATGATATTGCTGATTTCGCCAGAGGATCTTTCGATCTCCTGCATGGCGGCAACCGCCTTGCGCACAACATCGCCGGAGCGTTCCGCACCATCGCGTGTTTTGGACACCAGAATGCCAGCTTCTTCGGCGCGCCGGGTCGAATCCTTGACCGTCGTGGTAATCTGCTCCAGTGCCGCTGCCGTTTCTTCCACGGAAGCCGCCTGCTGTTCCGTCCGATGCGAAAGATCGTCAGCGGCAGAGCGGATTTCATTAGCGCCTGCATCTATGCCACGCGCATTCTGCCTGACGGTCACCAGCGCCTGCTGCAACTTCTGGACAGAGCTGTTGAAATTCGACCGCAAGCCATCAAGGCCAGCCACGAATGGCACGGCAATACGGTAGCTGACATCCCCATCAGCCAGGCGCGTCAGACCCTCTGCCAGAGCATCCACAGCAAATTTGGTGTCGGCGGCATCCTTGGCTCGTTGCGCGTCGCGCTCGGCGCGTTCCTTTTCCGACAAGCCACGGCTGGCCTCGGCCTCGGCTTCAAGACGCTCACGGTCCAGCGCATTGTCTCGGAACACCGCCACGGCGGCGGCCATCTGCCCGAGTTCATCGCCGCGTCCGGCGCCATCGATTTCCGCGCGCGTTTCGCCCTTGGCAAGAGCAATCATACGCAGCCGCAACCGTTCGATCGGTCGGGTAATACCATGGGAGATGATCCACAAAGCGGCAAAAATCGCCAGGATGAACGCCACAAACAGGCCGCCAAGCGTGGCAATAATTGTATTGCGCGTCTCATTCGAGATCAACGTACTTTTATCAGACAGTTCTTTTGCACCATCGACCACCCATCGGCGGGTCTCGTCAGCTGTCTCGGCGATCAGCTTGTCTGCCTGCCTTAATTCGTCGCGGGCTTCGGTATCTTGTTTTTTAGCATCCAGGTCAATGACTTTGGATGTTATCGTGATGATCGCCTCATACCGTGTACGAATTGCAGCGAGCCGGTCGGCCTTCGCAGGATCAAGGGCGATTGCCTCATCGATCATGGCGATAATGCGCTTAACGCTCTCATCATAGTCCTTTTTCGCCCTGACGATTTCCGGACTTGAATCGTCATAAACCAAGATTTGGTAGGCGTCATAGCCGAGTGCCATCAGCCTCTGGCTTGAACGCGCCACCATCATCAGCGAGCCTGCGTCCTGATCAATAAAAGCGGAATATTCCTTATCAACCGCATTCAAGCCTTGCGACAGCATGACAGAAGCGCCAATGCCCAATGCACAGATTGAAACCACAACAGACAAAATCTTCGTTTTAATTTTCAGATTGTCGAGAAATGACATTTGGGATCTCGTGTCGGCAGGAATCCAAACATCTGGATAGGCTGCTACAGGAAAAGCGTCTCGTCATGAGGGCTACAATAGGTTGTACCCATGATTTAAAAGGCATTAATTTATCAAAGGTAAATATGTGAAAACAAACCTAAAACTGAGGTCAAAATATGAGTTTTCCCATTGATATTACTGGGAAAATTATAGGATTTTACGCAAGGAAAGACATAGATATTTCTGAATAAAATAAAACTCTTAAGTTGCACTCTATCCCTATCAATTGACGATAGACCTTGCGTGGCCTGTCCCCATAGCCAACAAAAAAGGGGGCTGAAAGCCCCCTTATAGAGATCCGAACAGGCTAAACTCAGCGCGGAAGAACTGTGACACCCATCAGCGCTTCATCGATGGCGCGGGCTGCCTGGCGGCCTTCGCGGATCGCCCAGACCACCAGTGACTGGCCACGGCGCACGTCGCCTGCTGCCCAGAATTTATCGACAGAGGTGCGGTAGTCCTTGTCATTGGCGATGACGTTGGTCGAGCCGCGCCGGTCGGTATTGAGGTCCAGCTTTCCGTCCAACTCCTTGACGACGCTGTCGGTGAAGGGGCCGGAAAAGCCGATGGCGATGAAGGCGAGATCGGCCTTGATGATGAATTCCGAACCGGCAATCGGCTGGCGACGATCATCCACCTGGCAGCATTTGACACCGGTCAGCATGCCGTCTTCGCCAACGAATCCGAGCGTTCCCACCTGGAACTCGCGCACAGCGCCTTCGGCCTGGCTGGAGGAGGTGCGCATCTTGGTGGCCCAGAACGGCCAGACGGCCAGCTTGTCTTCCGTCTGCGGCGGACGCGGACGGATGTCGAGCTGGGTAACCTTCACAGCGCCCTGGCGGAAAGCCGTGCCGACGCAGTCAGACGCCGTATCGCCGCCGCCGACCACCACGACATGCTTGCCACCGGCGATGATCGGCTCGGACGGCCAGCCAACGCTGTCGATGTTTTCACGGCCCACCCGGCGGTTCTGCTGGACTAGATAGGGCATGGCATCATAGACGCCGTGCAGGTCGACGCCAGGAATGCCGGCTTCGCGTGGGGTTTCCGAGCCGCCGCAATAGAGGACGGCATCGTAATCGGCCAACAGCTTTTCCACCGTTACATCGACACCGACATTGACGCCACAATGGAAGGTGACGCCCTCACCCTTCATCTGCTCGACGCGGCGGTCGATGAAGTTCTTCTCCATCTTGAAATCAGGAATGCCGTAGCGCAGCAGACCGCCCGGCTTGGTTTCGCGCTCATAGACATACACGTCATGCCCGGCGCGGCCAAGCTGCTGGGCAGCGGCCATGCCTGACGGGCCAGACCCAATGATCGCCACCTTCTTGCCGGTATGGATCGTGGCCGGTTGCGGCACGATGAAGCCCAGCTCATAGGCCTTGTCGGCGATGGCCTGCTCAACGGTCTTGATCGAAACCGGCGCATCCTCCAGGTTCAGCGTGCAGGCTTCCTCGCAGGGCGCCGGGCAAACACGCCCGGTAAACTCAGGGAAATTATTGGTGGAATGCAGGTTGCGGATCGCCTCTTCCCACTTGCCGTTATAAACCAGATCGTTCCAGTCGGGGATCTGGTTATGCACCGGACAGCCGGTCGGGCCGTGGCAATAGGGAATGCCGCAATCCATGCAGCGCGCCGCCTGCTTCTGTACTTCCGGTTCCGACATCGGAATGGTGAATTCGCGGAAATGCCGGATGCGGTCGGAGGCCGGCTGATACTTCGCCACCTGCCGGTCGATTTCCATGAAACCTGTAACCTTGCCCATGTCTTACCCTTTCAAAACGGCAGGCCCAGAGGCCCCCAATACCAGTAGGCGAGGCCGATGATCGCCCCCAGCACAATGAACTCCAGTCCAATCGAACCGTTGACCAGATAGCCAACGGTCGGAACCGCTAATCCGAGCATGATGGAAACGAAGACGTGCATCTTGCGCATTCTGCTTCCTCTCCACCGCTATCGCAGCCAATTCTCGATCTTCAATCCCGGAACCCGGGAAAATTCTCTTTCATTATCCGTCACAAGCACAGCATCCAAGGCGAGGGCATGTGCCGCAATCAGCATATCCATATCGCCTATCGGTTGCCCACGGCGGCTCAGACTGTCCCTGAGCGCAGCATAGTGAACATCGGCCGGCGCCTCCCAAGGCATAACCTCGAATTCGGACAAAACTGTCTCGATGAGCCGGACCAAACGCTCTGAGCCCTTCTTGGCTGCCCCGTATCTCAGTTCGGCCGCCACGATCAGGCTCGTTCTCAATTCACCCTCTTTAAGCGCAGCGACCTTTTTCGCGGTTTTGCCATCTGGATTTCGGATGAATTCCGAAATCGCGTTGGTATCGAACAGGTAACTCATTCGGGAAGATCCAGATCAATCTCCTGAAGAGGCTGATCATCTATCTCAGGAAAGTCTTGGCCGAGCGGTTCCGCTTGCCGAAGCCACTCTATCAACCCGCCTGGTGAGCGCTTCTGGCGAGCGGATTGAATGGTGATTACGCCATCCGCCTCCTGTCGGATGACGACTTCATCTCCGGAGAGATCGAAGTCGCTTGGTATCCGCACAGCACGACTTCTCCCGTTCATGAATATCTTTGCCCTACGCTCCTTTGATATCGGAAACATCGCCACCTCCATCTTGTGATATGACAATGTCATATCACAAGACTGCTAAACATAAAACTATTCGGCGGCAACGCCCATGCGCATCCGTTCCATTTCCTCCAGCGCCCGGCGATATTCGACCGGCATGACCTTGCGGAATTTCGGACGGTAATCGGCCCAGTTGTCGAGGATCTGCTTCGCGCGGTTCGAGCCCGTATAATGCAGATGGTTGGAGATCAGCTGATAGAGCCGCTCCTCGTCATGGCGGGTCATGTCTTCCGACACGTCCACCAGACCCTTATGCATCAAGTCGCCGCCGTGGTGATGCAGCTTTTCCAGCATGTCATCTTCTTCCGGCACCGGTTCCAGTTCCACCATCGCCATGTTGCAGCGCTTGGCGAAATCGCCCTTTTCATCAAGGACGTAAGCCACACCGCCGGACATGCCGGCTGCAAAGTTGCGGCCGGTTTCGCCCAGCACCACAACCACGCCGCCCGTCATGTATTCGCAGCCGTGGTCACCCACGCCTTCGACAACCGCAATCGCGCCGGAATTGCGCACCGCGAACCGTTCGCCCGCCACGCCGCGGAAATAGCATTCCCCGGCAATGGCACCGTAAAGCACGGTATTGCCGACAATGATCGAGTGTTCGGCGGCAATCCTCGAGTTTTCCGGCGGACGCACGATGATCCGGCCACCGGATAGCCCCTTGCCGACATAGTCATTGCCGTCACCGACCAGATCGAAGGTGATGCCGCGCGACAGAAACGCCCCGAAGGACTGGCCTGCCGTGCCGTTCAGCGTCACATGAACAGTGTCGTCCTTCAAACCCTTGTGGCCCCAGCGCTTGGCAAGTTCACCCGACAGCATGGCACCGGCTGAGCGATCCACATTCTTGATATCGACCTCGAACACCACGGGCTGTTTGCTTTCCAGCGCGGGCATCGACTTTTCGATCAACCGGCGGTCCAGCACATCTTCGATCGGATGATGCTGGCGCTCCGTCCAGTAGGTGGCTTCCTTGGGCGCTTCGACCTTGTGGAAGATCTTCGAGAAGTCGAGACCCTCGGCCTTCCAATGGGCCAGCATGTCATTCTTTTCCAGAAGTTCCGAGGCACCGATAATGTCATCCAGCTTGGCAAAGCCCAGCGAGGCGAGGATTTCGCGCACTTCTTCCGCGACAAAGAAGAAGTAGTTGATGACATGTTCCGGCGTACCCTTGAAGCGCTTGCGCAAAACCGGGTCCTGGGTGGCGACGCCAACCGGGCAGGTGTTGAGATGGCACTTGCGCATCATGATGCAGCCTGCGGCAATCAGCGGTGCGGTGGCAAAACCGAATTCGTCAGCGCCGAGCAATGCGCCAATAATGACGTCACGACCGGTCTTCAGACCACCATCAACCTGCAAAGCAACGCGCGAGCGAAGACCGTTCATGACCAGCGTCTGCTGGGTTTCGGCCAGGCCGATTTCCCAAGGGCTGCCCGCGTGTTTCAGCGAGGTCAAGGGCGAGGCACCCGTGCCGCCATCAAAGCCGGACACGGTGATATGGTCGGCACGGGCCTTGGCAACGCCTGCGGCCACCGTGCCGACGCCGACTTCCGACACCAGCTTGACCGAAACATCGGCTGCCGGGTTGACGTTCTTCAGATCGTAGATCAGCTGCGCCAGATCTTCGATGGAGTAGATGTCGTGATGCGGCGGCGGCGAAATCAGGCCGACGCCCGGCGTTGAATGCCGGGTCTTGGCAACGGTCGCATCCACCTTGTGGCCGGGCAATTGTCCGCCCTCGCCGGGCTTGGCACCCTGCGCCACCTTGATTTGCAGCATATCGGCATTGACGAGATATTCGGTGGTCACGCCGAACCGGCCAGAGGCGATCTGCTTGATGGCGGATCGTTCCGGGTTGGGCGACCCGTTGAACAGGGGCAGGTAACGGTCGCTTTCTTCGCCGCCCTCACCGGTGTTGGACTTGCCGCCAATCCGGTTCATGGCGATGGCCAGCGTCGTGTGCGCTTCGCGGCTGATCGAGCCGAATGACATAGCGCCCGTGGAGAAGCGCTTGACGATGTCAGCCGCCGGCTCGACCTCATCAACCGAAATCGGCTGGCGCCCCTGATCGGTGGCCTTCTTGATCTTGAACAGACCGCGAATGCTGTTCATCCGCAAGGCGCTTTCATTGACCATTGCCGCGAATTCGCGGTAGCGCTCCTGCGAATTGCCACGCACGGCATGTTGCAGCGAGGCAATCGAATCCGGGCTCCAGGCATGGTTTTCACCGCGCAGGCGGTAGGCATATTCGCCGCCGATATCCAGCGAGGTCGCCAGGATCGGGTCCTTGCCGAAGGCGGAATGATGGCGCGCCACGGTTTCCTGGGCAATCTCGGCAAGGCCAATGCCTTCAATGTTGGAGGCTGTGCCGAAGAAATACTGATCGATCAGCTGCGAATTCAACCCGATGGCATCGAAAATCTGCGCGCCGCAATAGGACTGGTAAGTGGAAATGCCCATCTTGGACATCACCTTGAGAATGCCCTTACCGACCGCCTTGATATAGCGATAGACCACTTCGCTGGCATCGACTTCCCTGGGGAATTCGCCATGCTTGTGCATGTCCAGCAGTGTGTCGAAGGCCAGATAGGGGTTGATGGCTTCCGCGCCATAGCCCGCCAGACAGCAGAAATGATGCACTTCGCGCGGTTCGCCGGTCTCGACGACCAGGCCGACCGAGGTGCGCAAGCCCTTGCGGATCAGGTGATGATGCACAGCAGCCGTGGCCAGCAGCGCTGGAATGGCGATGCGATCCGGGCCGATTTGCCGGTCCGACAACACGATGATGTTATAGCCGCCGCGCACCGCAGCTTCGGCACGCTCGCAGAGCCGGTCGAGCATTTCGGGCATGCCTTCGGCGCCACGCTCCACATCATAGGTGAAGTCGAGCGTCTTGGTATCGAAGCGGTCCTCGGTATGGCCGATGGAGCGGATCTTTTCGAGATCGCCATTGGTCAGGATCGGCTGGCGCACTTCCAGCCGCTTGGCGCGGGCCGCCCCCTCATGATCGAGAATGTTGGGGCGCGGGCCGATGAAGGACACCAGGCTCATCACCAGCTCCTCGCGGATCGGATCGATCGGCGGGTTGGTGACCTGGGCAAAATTCTGCTTGAAATAGGTATAAAGCAGCTTCGACTTCGACGACATCGCCGAAATCGGCGTGTCGGTGCCCATCGAGCCGATGGCTTCCTGACCGGTGGTCGCCATTGGCGACATCAGGATGCGGGTGTCTTCCAGCGTGTAGCCGAAAGCCTGCTGGCGGTCGAGCAGCGACACATCGCGGCGCAGCGCCCGTGGCTCAACCGGCTTCAGATCCTCGAGGATCAACTGGGTACGATCCAGCCATTCCCGGTAGGGAAGGCTGCCAGCCAGATCCGACTTGACCTCCTCATCGGAAACGATCCGGCCCTTTTCCATGTCGATCAGCAGCATCTTGCCCGGCTGCAAACGCCACTTCTTGACGATCTTCTCTTCAGGCACCGGCAGCGTGCCAGCCTCCGACGCCATGATGATCCGGTCGTCATCCGTCACCAGGTAGCGGGCTGGACGCAACCCGTTGCGGTCCAGCGTCGCGCCGATCTGGCGGCCATCCGTGAAGGCCACGGCGGCAGGGCCGTCCCATGGCTCCATCAGGGCTGCATGGTATTCGTAAAACGCCTTGCGCTCCTTGCTCATCAACTGATTGCCAGCCCAGGCTTCCGGGATCAGCATCATCACCGCATGGGCCATGGAATAGCCGCCACGGATCAGGAATTCGAGCGCATTGTCGAAACAGGCGGTATCCGACTGGCCTTCATAGGAAATCGGCCAGAGCTTGGAAATGTCATCGCCAAACAGCGGCGAGGATACAGAGGCCTGCCGGGCCGCCATCCAGTTGACATTGCCGCGCAGCGTGTTGATTTCGCCGTTATGGGCGACCATCCGGTAGGGATGCGCCAGCTTCCACGACGGGAATGTGTTGGTAGAAAAGCGCTGATGCACCAGGGCCACAGCCGATTCAAATCGCGGATCGGCGAGATCCTTATAATAAGCAGCCACCTGATAGGCGAGGAACATGCCCTTGTAGACGATGGTCGAAGACGACAGCGACACCGGATAGAAGCCGGTTTCCTGGCCGCCAAACTCGTCATAAATCCGGTTGGAAATCACCTTGCGCAGCAAGAACAGGCGACGTTCAAAAGCGTCCTGCGTGGCGGCATCGCGGCCAGCACCGATGAACACCTGAATCTGGCGCGGCTCAGTTGCAGCAATATCCGGGGCCTTGGACAGCGAGGAATTATCGACCGGCACGTCGCGGTAGCCAAGCAGGTGCTGGCCCTCGGTCAGACAGACATCGGTGATCACCTTCTTGAAATGGGCAATCTGCTCTTCATCGGCGGGGAAGAAGAAATGTCCGACGGCATATTCACCAGCCTTGGGCAGAATGACGCCCTGGGCAGCCATCTCTTCGCGGAAAAACCGGTCGGGGATCTGCACCAGAATACCAGCGCCGTCTCCCATCAGCGGGTCAGCGCCGACCGCGCCGCGATGAGTGAGGTTTTCAAGAATGAACAGGCCGTCGCGGACGATCTGGTGCGACTTCTCGCCCTTCATATGGGCGATAAAGCCGACGCCGCAGGCATCATGCTCGTTGCGCGGATCGTAGAGGCCCTGCTTTTGCGGAAGACCATAACGCTTTAGCGTACCGGCACCGGCTGTCGCCTGCGTCGCATCGGCCGCCACGATTGCTTCGGATGGCATCATCTGCGTCATCGTTTTCCCTCCAGTTGAACCGTCCGGTCGAAACTATCCGATCCGGCACACAGCTATTTGACAAAATCGAATACCGACGGGGGCTTATCGCTGCCCGAACCCGGGGCTGATCTTCAGGGCGCCCCGCTTGCCATGCGCAAAACAGGTCACAAACCTGACCTTTCTGCACAGCTTCTCTCGACCGCTGCAAAAGCAGATATCCCGGTGAGTATAGCGCAAGAGAGCCAGGACGAAAGGCCTAGAAAACCAAAACCTGCCACTCGATTTCCGAAAATATGTCAGTTTCATTGACCTATTTCTGCAAACTATATGGCAGAAACAAATCGGCTTCGCAAGCCATCGGCTCAAAAAGCCGGGCGATGACGCGACAGAATCTGTCTTTTTTAGCGATCTGCCGCATGATTCTTTCGTCCGTTGAGGTGTTTGCGCAGGAAACCAATCAGGAGCGCCGAATGCGAAGACAATCGCGCGGGCAATAATCGGTCCGTCCTGCGACGGCTGATCGGACCGGATTGAACACGGCGGCAAAATCGTTAGGGTCTCTTTATATCAAGTCTCGAAGATGCTCACGCATTCTCGCCTTGACAGCATTGCAAATATCTCAAATGCGGCAGACGCTTGAGATATTTGCAAAGGGAATACCAAGAGTCATGTTCAATGCCTCTTGGTACTACGCCCATGGACAAGCGTTACAGCCAATCAGGAAGCCATCATGTTCTTTGCATCCGATAATTGGGCCGGAGCCCATCCCGCCATTGCTGAAAGCCTGATGAAGGAAGCGGCGGGCTATGCCAGCGCCTATGGCACCAGCGATCTCGACCGGCGCGTCGAAGCGCATTTCAATGAGATTTTCGAGCGTGAGGTCTCGGTGTTCTTCGTTGGCACCGGCACGGCGGCCAATTCGCTGGCGCTGGCCAGTGTGGCGCGGGCCGGTGGCGTCACCTTCTGCCATTTCGACGCACATGTGAATGCCGACGAAGGTGGCGCGCCGGAATATCTGGCAAATGCCAGCCGGCTCTATCCGGTCGAAGGCCGCGACGGCAAGATGAGCGCGGCAGCCCTGCACACCGCCGTTTCGCGCTTTGACACGCCTTCCGTCCATCAGGGCCGGCCCATGGCGGTGACGATTACCCAGGCGACCGAAGCTGGCACCATTTATACACTGGACGAAATCGCCGCAATCAGCGCCATTGCCCGCGCCAAATCCCTGCCTCTGCACATGGACGGCGCCCGTTTTGCCAATGCGCTGGTAGCGCTCGATGCCACGCCCGCCGAAATGACCTGGAAGCGCGGTGTCGATATTCTCTCCTTCGGCGGAACCAAGAATGGCTGCTGGTGCGTGGAAGCCATCGTGTTCTTCAACCCCGACATGGCCGAGGAAATGCCCTATATCCGCAAGCGGTCTGCGCAGCTGTTTTCCAAGACCCGCTTCGTTTCCGCCCAGCTGGAAGCCTATTTCAAGGACGATCTGTGGCTGGATCTGGCCCGCCACGCCAATGCCATGGCTGAGCGAATGCGCGCCGGTCTCAGCAAAAACAACAAGGCCCGTCTGGCCTGGCAAACCGAGAGCAATGAAGTCTTTGCGGTGATCGGCAAGGATGCCGCCAGGCAGGCCGAGGCCCGCGGCGCGAAATTCTACGAATGGCTGGCACCCCGCGATGAGCCCGGATTGGTCGGTCAGGACAATGTGTTGATCCGGCTGGTAACAAGCTTTGCCACGACAGAGCAGGATGTCGATCAGTTTCTCGACATTCTCTAAGCATTTCAAGACTGACAGCTGCGAGAACACCCCAAACGCAAAAGGGCGGCCCCAAGCCGCCCTTCTTCATGTCTTCCAGACCCGGATCAGACGACGCGAGACTCAATCGCCTTGGGCGCCTCGACCGGTTCGCTGGCAATGGCGATGCGGCGCGGCTTCATGGCTTCGGGAATATTGCGCAGCAGATCGATATGCAGCAGGCCGTTCTTCAGCGAGGCATTGGTCACCTCGACATGGTCGGCAAGCTGGAAACGACGCTCGAACCCGCGCTTGGCAATGCCGCGATACAGAAACTCGGTCTGTTCGGCCTGGTCTTCCTGGGCTTTCTCACCCTTGACCGCCAGCACATGCGCATGGGCCTCGATGCTGAGTTCGGTTTCATCGAAGCCGGCAACGGCCATGGTGATCCGGTAGGTATTGTCGCCCGTCCGCTCGATATTATAGGGCGGATAGCTCTGGGCCTGATCCGGCTGACCCAGGCTGTCCAACATGGTGAACAGGCGGTCGAAGCCGACGGTGGAGCGATAGAGCGGGGAAAAATCAACGTGACGCATAGATGTCCTCCTGAGAAGCGACGGTTGCGATAATGACGAAGGCAGATACCCCTGATGTGGCGGTGTCTGCCTGATGATGCAGGCCCTTCCGGCGCCTGCAACAAAGAGATGGGAAAGGCGATTTGCGAGTTCAAGACCCCTCGACATGCACGCATCGTGATGGCCGATTTTTTGTGGCTGAATTTTTGATGAATGGCGGGTTTGGCATCGGTTCACCTTGGCCGCACTAGCGTCCCCCTATCAGGAGTGATCCTGGTGACTGAAGAATATCGTCCCTGCGTCTTCAGTGCCTGTTGCCGCCCATTTGTCTTGAAGACTAATCGTCTTGAAGCAATGGGCGGCTTTTTTCCTTGACCCGATTTCGGTCCGCGCAAATATGCGGTATGGAAAACTGAAGATTGTGCTTGGAAAGGCAAGGCCATGGATAGCGTGCTTCATGCCGTGGACGGCAATCCCATTCCCGACAATCATCACGCCGGCTTTTTCACCAGTTACGACGGCCTTCGCCTGCGCTATGCGATCTTCAAGAGCGATATCAGCCCGGCCAAAGGCACGGTCGTGCTGGTGCATGGCCGCAGCGAATCCATCGAGAAATATTTTGAAACCATCCGCGACCTGACAGCAGCGGGCCTTTGGGTCGCTACCTTCGACCTGCGCGGCCAAGGCCTGTCCGACTGGACACTTCTGCAAAAGTCCTCAAAACCCAGAGGGGATAAGGAAAAACGCTGGGGCCATGTCCAGCGCTTTTCCGATTATGAGCGGGATCTGGAGCAGTTCCTGGAACAGGTCGTGCTGCCGGATTGTCGCCTGCCGTTCTCGATGATCGCCCATTCCACCGGTGGATTGATCGCCCTTGCCGCAGCACCACGGCTGTCCGGACGCATTTCGCGGCTGGTCCTGTCAGCCCCCTTTGTCGGCCTGCATGGCGAAGCCCTATCGGCGGCAAAGGTGTTCGCGCTGGCGCGGCTGGCATCAACGCTCGGGCTTGGCAACCGTCCCTTGTCATCAGCCAGCAAGCCGCACACCTTTGCCACCAATGTCCTGACCTCGGATGCCGCCCGCTTCGACCGGAATATGGCGATTTTTGCCGCTGTGCCGGAGTTGTCGATCAGCGCGCCTTCGGCCCGCTGGCTGCATGAATGCGCAAAAGCCATCCGGCGGGTCAACGATCCCGCCCATCTGACGGGGATCACCATTCCCACCCTGTTGCTCGCCCCGATGCTGGACGGCGTCGTGCCCTTTAGCGCGCAGGAACACCTGGCCCGGCATTTCCGCGCCGCGCAATTGCTGTCCATTCCCGGCGCCCGCCATGAAGTGTTGCAGGAACAGGACCGCTACCGCGAACAGGCGCTTGCAGCCATCCATGCCTTCATTCCCGGCAGCGATCCGATGCAGATCGAAGGCGAGGCAGAACTCGTCGGTCTTTGACACAGCCTCCGCCCCTGCGCGTCCCTCAACCATCACCGATGATCCCACGCGGCTTCCAAAGCCTTGTCCTGGCATTGCTTAAGACATTTTTATCGCTGGCGACCGATCAGAATTGACAGAATTCAGAACATCAATAATGTACATATTCGTATTGTTTAGCGAGAACGGGCGCGGACCGTCAGCGCCGACTTTGCTTTTTCTGGGAGGAGAAAGATTATGAATGCGCCTAAGAAATGGATCCAGAACGAAATCCAATCTCTGGATCCGGAGAAGGACTATGTGCGGATCTGGCGGCTGTCGAGCAGCTATGGCCTCAACGACTTCATGCAGAATTTCATCTATGCACTGACCTTCCCGAATTTTGTTGTCACGGAATGGGGTGCGCAGGTGGTCTGGCGCGAGGATGGCGGCAAGGTGGTGGATCGCTCCACCAGCCGTGTCGAGCAGACCGGCAGCGCCAACGCCCTGTGGTGGTTCTATGGCCCGCACGATGAGCGGACCAAGAAATCGGTCGAGGGCATTAACAACCTTCATGCCTATTGGGCAAGGCAATATCCGGGTGCGTTTTCCTACAATGAAGATTATATTTACACGTGTGCCTTCACAGCGGTAACCATGCATCGCCTGCGCTTGCGCATGGGGCTGCCAGGGTTTTCGGAAAAGGAACAGATCGCCGCCCATCGGTTCTGGCTGGAAATGTCCAAGCTGTTCGTTGCCGAGAACAATCAGCCGCTGCATGGCTATCCCGAGGATTTCGCGGGGCTGATCACCTATTGCGAGGCGATAGAAAAGACGGACAGGCCGAAGCCCGAGCGCGGCAACCTGATCACGACAGCGATTCACGAACAATTCGTGTTCCGCTTTTTCCCCAAGGAAATGCATTGGCTCGGGCACCAACTCATCCGCTCCCTGTCGCTGCCCACGACCCTTGAGACCATGCAGATCGAACCTGCCTATCCCATGGCGCAGGAGGTTCTACCCAAATTGATGGGCCTGATTTTCTGGTATCTGGAAACCCAACTGGACGATCCGACGGAAAGCTATATCGAATCACGCGACAAACTGAGCAAGGATGAAAAGGCAGACATCAAAGCCGGCATCCGAGCCCTCGATAAGGCGTTTCCAGAGCATTACGTTTCGCTCTACAAGGACGATCCGAAATTTGCCGGATGTCCGTTCCATGCCAGCCTAAAGATGTCCGAGCAGCAGGGCGACGTTCCCAACGAAATCCAAGCCATCGAAAGCAAAGTCGCAGTGCTTGGCTAAACACAACGACACAATAGAATGCTACCGGTGGCCATGGAAATTCATGGACACCGGTGGCGATCAATCGACCAAAATCGCGCGCGCCTGCTCGTAGACAGCGGCAGAACTGGCGGCGATGATCTTGCCACCCGCTTCCGGCCGTTCACCCTCCCACGTGGTGATAATACCGCCCGCCTGTTCGATAATCGGAATCAGCGCGCCGACATCGTAGGGCTTCAGCCCCGTTTCGATCACCAGATCGACAAAACCTGCCGCCAGCAGCGCGTAGGCATAGCAATCCACGCCGTAGCGCGTCAGTTGGACCTTGGCCCGCACCGCATCGAAACGCGGCCGCTCGCCTTCCAGAAAAATATCCGGCGAGGTGGTGTAAAGCACCGCATCCGAGAGGCCCTTGCAGGCCCGCGTTGCGATCTGCCGCTGGCCATCAGGTCCGCTGTACCAGGCTTTCTCCCCATCGGCAAAATAACGCTCGCCGGTAAAAGGCTGGTCCATCATGCCCATCACCGCGTGGCCGTTTTGCTGAAAACCGATCAGCGTTCCCCAGGTGGGCAGACCGGAAATAAACGCCCGTGTTCCATCGATCGGATCGATCACCCAGACACAATCGCGGCCAAGGCCGACATTGTCATGTTCCTCGCCCAGAATGCCGTGATCGGGAAACTCTGCCTCGATCAGCGCGCGGATCGCGGTTTCCGCTGCCTTATCGCCTTCGGTGACGGGATCATAGCCGCCCGCATCCTTGTTGACGACATCCAGCATTGAGCGAAAGCGTGGCAGTGTCTCGGCCTTGGCGGCCTCGGCGAGGCTGTCGAAAAACGTCTTCTCGGGGCGCATGCGGCTTCCTCAATAAGGTGAACGTGGACGTTTCTTACGGCATAAAACGCCGGATCGGAATTCGCTCCAGCATAAATTTATCAGGACGACAGGCAGAGCGCCGATTTGCACGCCACTCGAGCATTTCCTTGATGCAAATGCCTAAATAATAATCATGATTAAAAAAATGTCAAAATCGACTTGACATTTGTGCAATGCAAAATATGATACGTCTTACAGTCTTTCGACTGTAAATACCCTCCTTGGGTGTTTCCTCCCTAGACTTGCCGCGCCTCGAGCGCGGTTTTTTTTGCCTTATCGCGCCACGCATCACATGGTCGGAAAACCGGTTTCCACTTTTCGGAACGATGCACTATTCGGCGGCGAGCGCGCCATCGCCGAGGCCGGGCGTGGCAATGCCTTTTGAAAGCTCCGCCATCTGACCAATGAACCGCGACAGCACGGCTGCAAGCGAGGCGAAATCCGGTCGCTTTTCCAATGTTGCCTCATCGACATACAGTGCGCGGTTGATTTCGATCTGTAGAGCATGCAGGCCCCTGGCGGGACGGCCGTAATGTTCAGTGATGAAGCCACCGGCATAGGGCTTGTTGCGCACCGCCGTAAATCCGAAATCGCTGAGCACCTGCATGGCGGCATGGGTCAGTTCTGCCGAAGCACTGGTGCCATATCGGTCGCCAATGATGAAATCCGGACGAATGGCACTGCCGCTCAGCCGAATATTGCCCGGCATCGAATGGCAGTCGATCAGAATAGCCGCCCCAAAACGGGCATGAGTGCGGGCAATCAGCCGGCGCAGGCAGGCGTGATAGGGCTTGTAGATCGTCTCGATCCGGGCAATCCCCTCATCCACGCTCAACCGCTCCCGGTAGATTTCCATATTTTCGGCGACAATCCGCGCAATCGTGCCGAGCCCTCCGGCAACACGTACCGAATGGGCATTGACGTAAGGCGGCAGGGGGCCCGAAAACATCTTCGGATCGAGCTCATAAGGCTCGCGATTGACATCAATATAGGCGCGTGGAAATTTCGCGTAGAGCAAGGGGGCGCCGTGGTCGGGTGCCGCTGCAAACAGCTCATCGACGAAATGATCCTCCGAACGGCGGATGGAAAGGCTGTCCAGGCGCGAACGGGCGAGAAACTCCTGTGGATAATCTCTGCCGCTATGGGGGGAATTGTAAACAAAGGGAATGCTATGCTGTTCGGGTTCGCGCACGTCAAACAGCTCGAAATCGTCGCGTTCCGGCTGCATCTCACCCCTTCTTTACCAAATCAGCAATTCATAATGAAACATATGTTGCCAGTTGCCCACCGCGAAGTCCATACTGCATTAATCTTGAAGCCGGATACGGCATGATAAGAGAATCATGCAGCACTTATGCAGCAGTTATAATGTGCTACAGCGACCTGTCTGCGCCGCCAAAGACGCGGACAGGTCGCTGTAGTGGCGAAAAATCACACCCGGCTTTCCCGTCTTCACCTGCTGTTTACACGGGCTGGAATATCTGGGAAAGCTTAACACCATGATCCCAGTTGAGTAACGGTCCAGCAATGACTCAGAAAATACTTCTTGCCGAAGATGACAACGACATGCGCCGCTTCCTGGTGAAAGCCCTGGAAAAGGCCGGATACAAGGTATCCTCCTATGACAATGGCGCCAGCGCCTATGACAGGCTTCGGGAAGAACCCTTCTCGCTGCTCCTGACCGACATCGTCATGCCGGAAATGGACGGCATCGAGCTGGCCCGCCGCGCCACCGAACTCGACCCGGACCTCAAGGTGATGTTCATCACCGGCTTTGCCGCCGTGGCATTGAACGCCGATTCCAAGGCGCCCAAGGATGCCAAGGTCCTGTCCAAGCCCTTCCACCTGCGCGACCTGGTAGACGAGGTCAACAAGCTGCTGACCGCCGCCTGAGACCGCCTGGTTCCAAGAACTAAGCCACCCAGATTGGAATCCTCCAATCGACCACGATTTGCGACCATCATGCGTCGCATCGCAAGCGGCTCGGCAAATGATGCATGCGCCAGGTTCTGGCGCATGGTAGATCACGACAGTGAGGCGCTTGCGCGTAAACCCGGAAAAGCCAGCGGATACAACCGCTTGCCGAATTCTTGATCCAAACCGCGCAATAGCTATTGACGGAACCGGCGGTTTCATGGTTTACCCCCGCCATCGGATGGGCGTGTAGCTCAGCGGGAGAGCACTACGTTGACATCGTAGGGGTCACAGGTTCAATCCCTGTCACGCCCACCATCCGATTTTCTTCCCTTTTAGAGCATTTGAATGCCATTTCGGCTTGTCGATGACAGGCCTGGTTCCGATTATGAACATGGGCCGGTTCACCGTGGCCTGCTGGCTCGCTCGCCATCGTGACCAGAGCCTTAAGAACCGTTACCGGGCAAGTTTTTTGCCCTTTCCCTATTTTCTATACCGCATTGCACCCTAGATGGGTTTGGATGCAGACTATTTTTGAAACATTGCAACATGCCGTCGCATGGATGCCGGATTGGGCTGTTTCCCTTTGCGTCCTGCTTCTTGCTTTTCTGGTGGGCATGTTAATTCAGCACTTCGGCTTCCGCATGCTGACGCGGCTGACGGAAAATCGCGATCTTTTCTGGCGCTCACTGGTGCAGCGCACCCGACGACCCTTGCGGCTTGCCATCCTGACCTGGACGCTCTCCATCGGCGTGACTGTCGCACCTCTAAGTGATGTGGCAGCCAATATCGTGCGCCATGCTTTGCTGCTGTGCTTCGTCATCGTTGTCGGATGGATGACCCGCACCGCCCTGCATATCTGGGTCACCGTCTATCTTCGCCGCTTCAAGCTTGATGCCGAAGACAATCTACTAGCCCGCAAGCATGTCACCCAATCCCGCATCATGGAAAGGGTGGCCGCTACCGGCATCGTCGCCCTCACCGCGGCAGCCGTTCTGATGTCTTTTCCGGCGGTGCGCCAATATGGGGTCAGCCTGCTGGCTTCGGCGGGTGTCGCGGGTATCGTTCTCGGTCTCGCCTTACAGCCGATGCTGAAAAATCTGTTTGCCGGGCTGCAATTGGCCATCACTCAGCCGATCCGCATCGATGACGCGCTGATTGTTGAAGGTGAGTTCGGTCATGTCGAGGAAATAACCGCCACCTATGTGGTGGTGAAGCTCTGGGATTGGCGAAGACTGGTCCTGCCGCTCAATTATTTCATCGAAAAACCTTTCCAGAACTGGACCCGCGAAGGGGCGGCGCTGATCGGCACGGTCATGCTCTACATGGACTATTCCGTTCCGGTCTCCACACTGCGCCGAAAAACCGAGGATATCGTCAGGTCAGCGCCGTTGTGGGATGGAAATGTCTTCAACCTCGCCGTCACCGACCTGAAGGATCAGGTGATGGAAATTCGCATTCTGGTGTCCGCCGCCAGTGCCGGAAAGGCTTTCGACTTGCGCTGCTATGTGCGCGAAAAGCTGATGGACTTCATCCAGAAGGACTATCCCGATGCCCTGCCACGCCTGCGCATTCACCAGGAAAAGCCAGAGGCGTTGAAGGACGGGTCGATGTCACCGATCCAAGGCAGAGCGACCGCACGGTCGGAGAAGATAGACGCCTGACACCAGAGCGATCAACCGCCAACGGGAATGACCATTGTCTGCGATAATGGGCTTTTCAGCGCCATTTTTCACTCCCTTGCTGATCGAGAACGCAATCCTCTCCGATTCGTGGAATTATTCAGGTACCGCTGATGAAGCGCTTGGATGTTTTGCAGAAAAATGCAACAACCCCTTCACGCCAGACCCAGCACCAGGCTGGAGCGCTGCCACGCCTTTCGCCACACGATCCTTCTGGATTGCGGCTGCGCGCTTTCTGCAGAAAGGACCGAGAATGACCGATAAAATCGTCCCCGTCATCATGGCAGGCGGCAAAGGCACACGGTTGTGGCCGCTATCGCGCGCCACCGCCGCCAAGCAGTTCCTGAAAGTGGTGGGCGAGGAAACGCTTTTTCAGTCCACCTTGCAGCGCGTCAGCGATACCAGTCTTTATGAAACGCCGTTGGTGGTGACCAATGAGGAGTTTCGATTCCTGGTCGCCGAACAGGCCCGCGAACAGGGCGTGGCGCTATCAGGCATCCTGCTGGAGCCGGTGGCGCGCAACACGGCAGCCGCCATTGCCGTCGCCGCCCGCGTCGTTGCGGAACGATTCGGGCCTGATGCGGCCCTGCTCGTGCTGGCGTCCGACCACGCCATCACCGTCGATGCCGTCTATCTTGCCTCGATCACGGCTGCGGCCACCGCCGCACGGAGCGGCAAGCTCGTCACGTTCGGCATTACCCCCACAGAACCGGCCACCGGCTATGGCTATATCGAACTGGGTGCCGATCTCGGTAACGGCGCCCATGCCGTCAGCCGTTTCGTCGAAAAGCCGGATGCACAAAAGGCACAGGCTCTGATCGATGCCGGAAACTACTATTGGAACTCCGGCATGTTCCTGTTTTGCGCGACAAATATCATCGACGAACTGGAGCGCTACGCGCCAGAGGTGATGGCCGCCGCGACCGAGGCTGTCGCCAAGGCCACCAAGGATATCGATTTTATCCGGCTCAATACCGAGGCCTTTACCGCCGCACCGTCGATTTCCCTCGATTATGCGGTGATGGAAAAAACCGCCAATGCCGCCGTCGTCCCCTCCGCCATCCAATGGTCGGATCTCGGCAGCTGGGACGCGGTGTGGAAGATCGGCGAAGCCGATGCCGACGGCAATGTCGTCAAGGGCAATGCCACCGTGCACAATACCCGCAATTCACTGGTTATCTCACGCAACAGTCATCTGGCCGTACAGGGCATGGACGGCGTCGCGGTGATTGCCAGCGAAGATGCCGTTTTTGTTGGTCGGTTGGACGAGGCCCAGGAAGTCGGCAATCTGGTCAAGCTTCTGGCCAGCGACAAGAAGACGGCAAACCTCACCGAGACCCACCCGACCTCGCTGCGGCCCTGGGGCGGCTATACGTCGATCCTCAACGGTGACCGGTTCCAGGTGAAGCGGTTGTTCGTCCATCCTGAAAAGAAACTGTCGCTGCAAAAGCACTTCCATCGGTCCGAACACTGGATCTGCGTGCGCGGCACCGCCGAAGTAACGATCAACGACAAGGTGACCATGCTTTATGAGAACCAGTCGATTTATATTCCGCAAGGGGCGGTGCATCGGCTCGGCAATCCCGGCAAGATCATGCTGGAAATGATCGAAATCCAGACCGGCTCCTACCTGGGTGAGGACGATATCGTCCGGCTGGTGGATGAGTTCGGTCGCACCTGACGGGTTTAACGAGGTTGGACACGGCAGGCGGCTTGCCCTGACGTCATGCTCGGTCTTGTGCCGAGCATCTAACCTTGGCTGACCATTTGATACCGTCGAAAATTCCTACGCCAGAGCGTTTCGAGCAAAGGTGCCAACAACCGTGGGTCGGGCGACGGTTTGCAGCCTGCCAAATCACTGCCCAACAAATTCCCAAGAAGCTGACTTGCTTTATTTCTGTGCATTGCACAAGATCAGGCACAATCAGAATGGCATTAGGTCCGGACCACGGACGAGGGGTTTCATGGCGATCAAGGCAAGCATTTATCATCTCACCCATTATAAATATGACACGCCGATCCGCCTGGGGCCGCAGATCATTCGCCTGAAACCGGCGGCCCATTCCAGAACAAAGGTTCTGAGCCACTCCCTCAAGGTCACGCCCGAAAATCACTTCGTCAATCTCCAGCAGGACCCCTACGGCAACTATCTGGCCCGTTTCGTGTTTCCCGATCCGGTCACCGAGTTCAAGATCGAAGTCGATCTCACCGCCGATATGAGCATCTACAATCCCTTCGATTTCTTCACGGAGGAAGAGGCCGTTACCTGGCCGTTCGAATACCCGGAGGATATCCGCGAGGATCTGGCGATCTACAAAAAACCGGAGCCGGACAGCCCCGCCCTCGATTCCTATCTCAAGACCCTGGACATGACGCCGGGCCAAGGCACGGTCGATATGATCGTCGCGCTCAATGCCCGCCTGCAAAGCGAAATCGGCTATGTCATCCGCCTGGAGCCGGGCGTGCAGACACCGGATGAAACGCTGACCTCGGCGCGTGGCTCCTGCCGAGATACCAGCTGGCTGCTGGTGCAGATTCTCCGGCATCTGGGCATTGCCGCCCGCTTCGTCTCCGGCTATCTGATCCAGCTGAAGCCGGATCTGGAAGCGCTGGATGGCCCCTCCGGCACCAAGGTGGATTTCACCGACCTGCATGCCTGGGCGGAAGCCTATATTCCCGGCGCCGGCTGGATCGGCCTGGACCCGACCTCCGGCCTGATGACCGGCGAAAGCCATATTCCACTGGCCGCCACACCGCATTACAAAAACGCCGCCCCGATTTCCGGCGGCTATTTCGGGCAAGCCAAGACCGATTTCGACTTTGATATGAAGGTGACACGGGTTGCCGAGCATCCGCGCATCACCAAGCCGTTTTCCGATGAAAGCTGGGAAGCACTGAACGCGCTTGGCCTGAAGGTCGATGGCGATCTGAAGGCCCATGACGTGCGCCTGACCATGGGCGGCGAACCGACCTTCGTGTCGATCGACGATTTCCAGTCGGCGGAATGGAATACCGATGCGGTTGGCCCGACCAAGCGGGCGCTGGCCGATCAGTTGATCCGCAAGCTGCGTACCCGCTTTGCCCCCGGCGGCTTCCTGCATTACGGGCAGGGTAAATGGTATCCGGGTGAAAGCCTGCCACGCTGGACCTTCTCGCTCTACTGGCGCAAGGACGGCAAGCCGATCTGGCATAATCCGGACCTGATTGCCACGGAGACAGCCGATACCAATGTGAGCCATGAGCAGGCCCAGGCGCTGATGGCCGGCATTGCCACCGAGCTGGAGATCGAGCCTGACATGATCCTCCCGGCCTATGAAGATCCCGCAGCCTGGATCATCAAGGAAGGCAGCCTGCCGGAAAATGTCGATCCGTCCAATTCCAAGCTGGAAAGCCCCGAAGAGCGCGCCCGCATCGCCAAGGTGTTCGAGCGCGGCTTGACGATCCCGACCGGCTATATCCTGCCGGTCCAGGCCTGGAACGCCAAGGCCAGCGGTCGGCGCTGGATCAGCGAGAAATGGCGCACCCGGCGCGGCAAGATCTTCCTGATTCCAGGCGACAGTCCCGTTGGCTTTCGCATGCCGCTCGGCACCCTGCCCTATGTGCCACCCTCGCAATATCCCTATATTCACACGGCGGACCCATCCATCCCACGCACACCGCTGCCGGATTTCGGCCCGGATGCCCGCGAAGGCCGGGCGCTGTCGGAAGCCTCGCGCAAAACCAGCGACGCCCAGCAGGACCGCAACGAACAGAATATTGCCGGCTCAACCGGTGACATAACCGGCGCCGTGCGCACCGCCATGAGCGTCGAGCCGCGTGATGGCCGGCTCTGCGTGTTCATGCCGCCGGTGGAGCGGATCGAGGACTATCTGGAACTGGTAGCCGCCGCCGAGACCGCTGCGCACAATCTCGGCCTGCCGATCCACATCGAAGGCTATGCCCCACCGCAAGACGAGCGCATCAATGTCATCCGCGTCGCCCCCGATCCTGGGGTTATCGAGGTCAACATCCACCCCGCCGATAGCTGGCAGGATTGCGTGGCCACCACCGATATCATCTATGAAGAGGCCCGCCAGACGCGGCTTGGCGCCGATAAGTTCATGATCGATGGCCGCCATACCGGCACCGGCGGCGGCAACCATGTGGTGGTTGGCGGCGCCAATCCCGGCGACAGCCCGTTCCTGCGCCGCCCGGATCTGCTGAAAAGCCTGGTCCTGCATTGGCAGCGCCATCCGGCTTTGTCCTATATGTTCTCGGGCATGTTTATCGGCCCGACCAGCCAGGCGCCACGCTTTGACGAGGCCCGCCATGATACGCTCTATGAGCTGGAAATTGCGCTGGCCCAGATCCCCATGCCAGACAGTGGCGCGGCCCCGCCTTTGCCCTGGCTGGTCGACCGGCTATTTCGCAACCTGCTGACCGATGTCACCGGCAATACGCATCGCTCGGAAATCTGCATCGACAAGCTGTTTTCGCCTGACGGTCCAACGGGGCGGCTGGGTCTGGTTGAATTCCGTGGCTTTGAAATGCCACCGAATGCCCGCATGTCGCTGGCCCAGCAATTGCTGGTGCGGGCGCTGATCGCCAGGTTCTGGAAGAACCCGATCGGTGGAAATTTCGTGCGCTGGGGCACGGCATTGCACGACCGCTTCATGCTGCCGCATTATCTCTGGCAGGATTTTCTCGAAGTGTTGTCAGACCTGCGCGAACACGGCTTCGACTTCAAGCCGGAATGGTTTGCCGCCCAGCTGGAATTCCGCTTCCCCTTCGTCGGACAGGTAGAATACGAAGACAGCAAACTGGAGCTGCGCCAGGCGCTGGAGCCCTGGCATGTGATGGGCGAGGAAGGTGCCATCGGCGGTACGGTGCGCTATGTCGATAGTTCCGTTGAGCGTTTACAGGTCAAGCTGGAGACCGCCAATCCCGAGCGCTACACCATTGCCTGCAATGGCCGCCGTCTGCCGCTGAAGAAAAGCGGCACAAATGGCGTGGCCGTCGCCGGTGTTCGCTACAAGGCCTGGCAACCGGCATCAGGCCTGCATCCGGTCCTGCCTGTAAACACACCGCTAACATTCGACGTTTATGATATATGGACAGGGCGGTCGATCGGTGGTTGTGTGTATCATGTCGCGCATCCCGGTGGTCGCAGTTATGATACTTTCCCTGTGAATGGCAATGAAGCGGAGGCTAGGCGGCTTGCGCGGTTCGAACCCTGGGGCCATACAGCCGGATCGTATCCGCTGTGGCCGGAAGCCGTCTCGCCGGAATTTCCGCACACATTGGATTTGCGGCGACCACATGGGATCTAAGCATGTCGCGTAAAAGTGTGAAACGGTTTTACGGCAACGACATGCTTCAGCAAGAAAGCATGTCGCGTAAAAGTGTGCAGCGGTTTTACGAAGACGACATGCGTCAGCAAGAAAGCATGTCGCGTAAAAGTGCCTAGCGGTTTTACGGAGACGACATGCGTCAACAAGAAGCCATGTCGTTCCGGTAAACATGCGAAACCGTTTTACGAGAATGACATGCTTCGGCAGGAATGAAGATGACCAAGCGTACGGCCATGGAGATGGACAGGCTGGAGAAGGACCCCGGAGCGGCGTTTGCCGATGGCTATCGGTCCTTGCCCGGTGCCGCCGATGAAATGCTGGACCGGGACGGCAATATCCGTCCGGTCTGGCAGACTTTCGTCGCCGCCATCAACGGCATGGATGAAGAGCAATTGCACGAGCGCTTTGCCCGTGCCGACCGCTATCTGCGCGATGCCGGGGTCTTCTATCGTGCCTATGGGTCTGCCGGTCCCACCGAGCGGGCCTGGCCGTTCTCCCATATTCCGGTGCTGATCGCCGATGCCGAATGGCAGGTTCTGGCGCGCGGCCTGGTGCAGCGGGCCGAATTGCTGGAACAGGTTGTCACCGATATCTACAGCGATAACAGGCTGGTGCAGGAAGGCTTCATTCCGCCGGCACTGATTGCCGCCAATGGCGAATTTCTGCGGCCTCTGGTCGGGGTGAAACCAGCAGGTGGCCATTACCTGCATTTCTGTTCCTTCGAGATCGGCCGTGGGCCAGATGGCGCCTGGTGGGTGCTGGCCGACCGCACCCAGGCACCTTCTGGCGCGGGCTTTGCGCTGGAAAACCGGGTGGCGACGGCGCGGGCCTTTTCCGATATCTATGCCGAAACCCATGTCCACCGGCTTGCCTCGTTCTTCGGGGCATTTCGTGATGCGCTTCAGGGCCACAAACAAAGCCCTGATGACCGGATCGCCGTGCTGTCCCCCGGCCCGGCCAATGAAACCTATTTCGAACACGCCTATATCGCCCGCTATCTCGGCATCATGCTGCTGGAGGGCGAGGATCTGACCGTTGTCAACGGCAAGGTGATGGTGCGCACCGTGGCCGGGCTGAAGCCGATCGGGGTGCTCTGGCGTCGTCTGGATGCGGCCTTTGCCGATCCGCTGGAACTGAACCAACTCAGCCATATCGGCACACCGGGCGTGGTGCAGGCGCTGCGCAACCAGGCGGTCACTTTCGTCAACGCGCTCGGCTCCGGCATTCTCGAAACCCGGGCGCTGATGGCCTTCCTGCCGACCATCTGTCGGCATCTGCTGGGTGAGGACCTGTTGTTGCCCTCAATTGCCACCTGGTGGTGCGGGCAAAAACAGGAACGCGACCATGTCGCCCACAATATCGAGAAAATGGTGATCGGTCCGGCCTATTCCCGCCAGCCGTTTTTCGACGACAACAGGCAATCGGTGCTCGGCGCGACCTTGCGGGAAACCGCCCAGCACTCGATTGCCAGCTGGCTGGAAACCGACGGCGCCAAGCTGGTCGGTCAGGAAGCCGTGACGCTCTCCACCACCCCCGCCATGGTCGATGGTAGACTGCAACCGAGGCCGATGAGCTTGCGGGTGTTTGCGGCACGCACCAAGGACGGCTGGCAGATCATGCCGGGCGGGTTTGGGCGGATCGGCAGCGGCAGCGATGTGGCGGCGATGGCCATGCAGGCCGGCGGGTCTGCCGCCGATGTGTGGATCGTTTCCGAAAAGCCGGTCGAGCGGATCACGCTGCTGCCAGCCGAAGAACAATTTACCCGCAACATGCCAGGCAGCCTGCCCAGCCGCGCCGCCGACAACCTGTTCTGGCTTGGTCGCTATATCGAGCGGGCCGAAGGGGCGCTGCGAATCCTTCGTGCCTGGAATGCCCGCTTTGCCGAAACAGCTGATCCGAAACAGCCGCTTCTGGCCTTTGTCAGCGAATATCTGGAAGCACTGGACATCAATACAGACCAGGGCGTGCCGGAAAGCCTGCTCGGCAATATCAACAGCGCGGTCTATTCCGCCAGCAATATCCGCGACCGGTTCTCGCCGGATGGCTGGCTGGCGCTGAATGATCTGGCCAAGACCGCGCGCCGCTTTCACGAAAAGATCAAGCCGGGCGACGACGCCTCGCATGCCATGACCATCCTGCTGCGCAAGCTGGCGGGTTTTGCCGGTCTGGTGCATGAAAACATGTATCGCTTCACCGGCTGGCGCTTCCTCGCCATCGGCCGCTATCTGGAACGCGGTATGCATATGACCCGGTTGCTTGGCCATATGGCGGGGCAGGACGCACCAGACGGGGCGCTCGACATGCTGCTGGAGATTGGCGACAACGTCATGACCCATCGGCGGCGCTATAACGTCAACACCGCCCACCTGACCGTGACCGATCTTCTGGCGCTCGACCCGCTCAACCCGCGCTCCATCCTGTTTCAACTCAACGAGATCCACAACGAAGTGGAACAATTGCCCAATGCCAAGGTCAACGGCCAGATGTCGCGATTCCTGCGCGAAACCGTCCGGCTGCACTCAAGCGTGGCGGTAATGACACCGGAAATGATGACGCCTGATATCTACAATCATCTGGAAAAAGAACTGGAATTGCTGTCAGATCTTTTGGCGCAAACCTACCTCGGATGAGCAAAGACATATCGATGCTGTACGATCTGACACTGCATATGGGCTATGATTACGATGTGGCCGCCGCTGGTGGACGCCATATCCTGCGCATCATGCCGATCTCGCTGCCGGAGCGGCAAAGGCTGATTGCCGGTTCGATTTCCATCGAGCCGCAGCCGGATGAACGGACCGGTTTTGCCGATTTTTTCACGCATCCCGCCACGACTTTCGCCTATCGCTCTTCCCATGACACACTGGATATCCGCCTTCAGGCTCGTATCCAGGTGGATAGCCAACCGTTCACTGCGGATTTTTCGCCACTGCTCGAACGGCTAGCCGTCGAGCTTTTCGAATATTGGTCGCTGGAGCCAGCCTCCCCGCATCATTTCACCGGATCGAGCCCACGGCTGCCTGAAAACCCCGATATTGCCGCCTATGCCCGCTCCATCGTGAAGCCCGGCATGACCGTGCGCCAGATTGCCGAACAACTTTGCGCCCGCATCCACAAGGATTTCAAATACGACCCCAAGGCCACCACTGTCGATACCACCCCGAAACAGGCCTTTGCGCTGAAAAAGGGCGTCTGCCAGGATTTTTCCCATATCATGATCGTGGCGCTGCGCAGCCTCGGCATTCCCGCGGGCTATGTCAGCGGATTCCTGCGCACCATTCCGCCGCCGGGCAAGGAACGGCTGGCAGGCGCCGACGCCATGCATGCCTGGGTCAGGGTATGGTGCGGCAAAACCGTCGGCTGGGTCGAGCTGGACCCGACCAATGATATTGCCGCCGGCACCGACCACGTCGTCGTCGCCTATGGCCGTGACTATTCCGATGTCGCACCCGTCATCGGCGTGCTGAAAGGCTATGGCAATCACACGACCGTCCAGGCGGTGGACCTGATTCCGATTGGCTGACGAGGCAAGTGTCGCCTCCGTTTCAACCGCACTATTTCAGGAATAGGTTGCATTTGAGCAACCCCATTAAGCCAGTTGCAAGCAGTGTGTCCTATCAATTCCTCAGCAGCGATGCGGATCGTCAAGCCACGGTCCTGTTGCAGGAAACACGACCGTGTGCTTTCGTTTCGTTGAAGAGATGACAAGTGCCGGATCAACGTCACGGATGGACATGATGGTCATTTCGGCGCTTAACCCTGGTTTGCGTGCCTGTCGTTTACTCGCCACGAAAGCGCGGCAAGCCGGTGCTTTGGCATGCCGCCTGCTCAGGCATAGCGGCGGCAATTTCGGCATGATGACGGCGGTTCTGCTGCCGGTTTCCATCGGCGTGGCAGGTCTGGCGATGGACGCGACCGAGATGGTGCAGTCGAGAAGTGCCTTGCAAAGCTCGGTGGATGCCGCAGCCCTTGCCGCCGCCTCGGCGATGAGCAACGGCATGAGCGAGGCCGACGCCATTGCCCTTGCCAAGAGCTTCCTTTCCTCGCAGCTGGCCAATACCATGGCCAGAGACGAAAACACCAGTTCGGTGGACCAGATCACACAGGCGGAACCGGATATTTCCGTCAAGACTACCCAGGTCAACAGCTCATCGACCTCCTATGACGTAGAACTGACAGGCAGCTACACCATAACGATGAACCCGCTTTCGAGGGTTTTGGGCTGGGAGACCGTGACGCTGAAAGCCTATGGCAAGGCCCAGGCCGCGACCACGGCCTCCGAAAGCCCGCTCTCGATGTATCTGGTGCTCGACCGGTCAGGCTCGATGAATGATGAAACGGCGACGACCTACACGGGGACCTGCACCAAAACCACGACGTCTGGCTATGGGTGGAACAAGAAGACCACGACGACGAGCTATAGCTGCACGAAAAACTACACGAAGATCGAATCCCTGAAGCTGGCCGTCGCCGATCTGGCCGCACAGCTCAAGAAGGCCGATCCAAACAGTGAATATGTACGCACCGGTGCCGATTCCTACAATGCCAGTGCCGATACCGCCCAGGCGATGAGCTGGGGAACCGCCAATGTCGTCACCTACGTCAACGCGCTCAGCGCTACCGGCGGCACCGATGCCAGGGGCGCGCTGAGTGCTGCCTATAGCGCGCTGCAAACATCCAACAAGACAGAGATTACCGCCCATAATGTATCAAGCGTCAGCAAGATCGGCCGCTACATTGTGTTCATGACGGACGGCGAAATGACCGGCAACAGCAGCAGCTGGAGCTCCAGCATCGACTCTGCTGTGCGCAGCCAATGCACCAGCATCAAGGCCGACGGCATCCAGATCTATACGGTTGCCTTCATGGCACCAGCCAATGGCAAGTCGCTGCTCAGTGCCTGTGCCAGCGACGCCTCGCACTATTATGAGGCGACCGATGCGGCAAGCCTTGTCGCAGCCTTCGGGGAAATCGGCAAGAAAGCGACCTCCACCTCGACCCGCCTGATGAATTGATTTTGGCAGGTCAAAACCAGGCCAGGCCAAGATGTCTGGAACTTTCCGCCTCTGGCCAGCCTTTAGCCTCCTTGAACCACAAGGAGAAAGTCATGGAAGACACACCGTCGCTGAAACTGGCAAAACGTTATCTCGAACTGGGCGGCACCCGGACATTGAAGATGGATGACAACATCACCGATACCCGCAAATGGGAAGGCGAACCGGCGGAAGCCGCCAAATTCTGGGCGGAAAATATCGAGGTGCTGGAAGCGGGCGAGCGCAAGCAGGTCGAGGACTTTCTGCCGTCTATGAACGACAAGTAGCGAGGCGGATGGCTTGCGGGCTGGCCATATCCTTGCGGCCCATCCCGAACATACCTCAATTATCGCAGGCCCCCTTAGCTTTCGTGATGACGCAAAGGGCGAAGTATTGGCACAAAGTGCGGACGCTAGAATAATCCCAAGAATAATCCGGGGCTTAACTGAGCCATAAAAACACGAAGCAACGACTGCTCTTCAAAAAAATACGCTGTTGCAACTATTCGCCAAGGATGCATACACTGCATGTGCCGGTGGTTGGCAAACCGCATGACCATCGGTCTCGCGCCCTGCCCTTTCCTCCTCACCATGTGGCGAAGTCATGAATGAAACTCATCCAAAGGCCGATCTTCCCCTTCCAACACCCCGCGTCTCCAATCCGGAAACGCTTGCCGCCGAAATCATCGAGCGGCTGACCTATGGTATCGGCAAGGATGCGAAGGTTGCCAAGCCGCATGACTGGCTGACCGCCACCATCCTGGTGGTGCGTGACCGCATTATCGACAAGTGGATGGAATCCACCCGCCAGACCTATGCCACAAATGCCAAGCGGGTCTATTATTTGTCGCTGGAGTTTCTGATCGGCCGGTTGATGCGCGATGCGATGACCAATCTCGGTCTGGTCGAGGAGATCAAGGCAGCGCTGGAATCGCTCGGCGTCGATCTTGGCATCATCGCCGGGCTGGAGCCCGATGCGGCGCTGGGCAATGGCGGACTTGGCCGTCTGGCTGCCTGCTTCATGGAAAGCATGGCGACCGTAAATATCCCGGCCTATGGCTATGGTATTCGCTACGTCCATGGCCTGTTTCGCCAGCAGATGGCCGATGGCTGGCAGGTGGAACTACCCGAGACGTGGCTCGCCCACGGCAACCCCTGGGAATTTGAGCGGCGCGAAAGCTCCTATGAAGTCGGCTTTGGCGGCGGCGTCGAGACCGCCTCGAACGGCACCAGCGGCGAGGAAATCCGCCACGTCTGGAAGCCAAGCGAGCGGGTGATTGCCACTGCCTATGACACGCCGATCGTCGGCTGGCGCGGCGAGCGCATCAACACATTGCGTCTATGGTCGGCCCAGCCGATTGACCCGATCCTGCTCGACGCCTTCAATGCAGGCGACCATATTGGTGCGTTGCGTGAAAGCAACCGGGCCGAAAGCCTGACCCGTGTTCTCTACCCGGCCGATGCGACCGCCGCTGGCCAGGAATTGCGATTGCGGCAGGAATATTTCTTCTGCTCGGCCTCGCTACAGGACATCGTCCGGCGTCATCTCCAGCACGGCAATGCGCTGATCGACCTGCCAAAAAAGGTGGCGATCCAGCTCAACGACACCCATCCTGCCGTCTCTGTCGCTGAACTGATGCGGCAATTGACCGACGTCCATGGCATGGATTTCGACACCGCCTGGGATGTGACCCGCGAGACCTTCTCCTATACCAACCACACGCTGCTGCCCGAAGCGCTGGAAAGCTGGCCGGTACCGCTGTTCGAGCGGCTGTTGCCGCGCCATATGCAGCTGGTCTACGCGATCAACGCCAAATGCCTGGTGGAAGCGCGCAAGCAGAAGAATTTCACCGATCTGGAAATTACCAGCCTGTCGCTAATCGATGAAAGCGGCGACCGCCGGGTGCGGATGGGCAATCTGGCCTTCATGGGCTCCCATTCGATCAACGGCGTCTCGGCCCTGCATACCGAGCTGATGAAGGAAACGGTGTTCGCCACCCTGCACAAGCTCTACCCGGACCGGATCAACAACAAGACCAATGGCATCACGCCTCGTCGCTGGCTGATGCAGTGCAACCCCGGCCTGACCTCGCTGATCCGCGAAGCCATCGGCGACGACTTCCTCGACGACGCCGAAAAGCTGACCGCGCTGGATGCCTTTGCCAAGGACAGCGCCTTCCAGCAAAAATTTGCCGCCGTCAAGCGGGCCAACAAGGAGCAACTGGCCAATCTGGTTGCCAGCCGCATGGGCATCAGGCTTGACCCTTCGGCGATGTTCGACATCCAGATCAAGCGCATCCACGAATACAAGCGCCAGCTCTTGAACATCATCGAGACCGTGGCGCTGTATGACCAGATCCGCTCGCATCCGGAACGCGACTGGGCACCGCGCGTCAAGTTGTTCGCTGGCAAGGCGGCACCGAGCTATCACAATGCCAAGCTGATCATCAAACTGGCCAATGACGTGGCGCGGGTCATCAACAATGATCCCTCGGTGCGCGGCCTGCTGAAAGTGGTGTTCATTCCCAATTACAATGTGTCGCTGGCCGAGGTCATGGTGCCAGCAGCCGATCTCTCCGAACAAATTTCCACCGCCGGCATGGAAGCATCGGGAACCGGGAACATGAAGTTCGCGTTAAACGGTGCGCTGACCATCGGCACCCTGGATGGGGCCAATGTGGAAATGCGCGATCACGTCGGAGAAGACAATATCTTTATCTTTGGAATGACTGCGGAAGAGGTCGGCAAGGTACGTGCCGAGGGGCACACCCCGCGCCCGATCATCGAACGGTCGCGCGAACTGTCCCAGGCGCTGGCCGCCATTGCGTCCGGCGTGTTCTCGCCTGACGATCGGGACCGGTTCGCCAGCCTGGTGGATGGGCTCTATAACCATGACTGGTTCATGGTGGCTGCCGATTTCGATGCCTATGCCACAGCCCAACGTCAGGTGGACGCGGTCTGGACCAACCAGTCCCTCTGGCAATCCAAAGCCATTCTGAATACGGCCCGCATGGGCTGGTTCTCCTCCGACCGGACGATCAGACAGTATACGGCCGACATCTGGAGAGCCTGATGAAGAAAACAACCAGGCAGACGCAGGTATCAGCCGAGAGCGGCCATCCGCCCTCCGCTGACCACCTGTCTTCTGCCGAGATCGAAGCCATCGTCGCCGGCCTGCACACCGATCCGTTTTCGGTGCTCGGCGTTCATGCCGGAGCGAATGGGTTCATTGCCCGCTGTTTTGTGCCGGGCGCCGAAAGCATTACCGCGCTCACGCTCGACGGCAGCCTTGCCGGAGAGCTGGCCTGTCTTGACCCAGCTGGCTTTTTCGCCGGTCCGGTGGCGATCAAGACCCAGCAGCCAGTGCGCTACCGCGCCTGCCGGGGCGATGTGGAATGGTCGCTGACCGATCCCTATAGTTTCGGCCCGGTTCTCGGACCCATGGACGATTACTTCCTGCGCGAAGGGTCGCATCTGCGGCTGTTCGACAAGATGGGCGCCCATCCGATCAAGCATCAGGGCGTTGATGGCTTTCATTTCGCCGTCTGGGCGCCAAATGCAAGACGGGTCTCGGTGGTCGGCGATTTCAATGAATGGGATGGCCGCCGCCATGTGATGCGGCTGCGCCGCGATACCGGCATCTGGGAGATTTTCGCTCCTGATGTTCGTCCGGGTTCGGCCTATAAATACGAGATCATCGGCGTCAATGGCGAGCTTTTGCCGCTGAAGGCCGATCCTTTCGCCCGCCGCAGCGAGTTTCGCCCGCAGACCGCTTCTGTCACCGCCGCCGAGCTTTCCCAGGACTGGGAAGATGCGGCACATCTGGCCCATTGGGGCAGCATCGACAAGCGCCGCCAGCCGATCTCGGTCTATGAGGTCCATGCCGGTTCCTGGCAGAAGCGTGCGGACGGCACCTTCCTTAGCTGGGACGAGCTGGCGGAACGGCTGATCCCCTATTGCACCGAGATGGGCTTTACCCATATCGAATTTCTACCCATCACCGAACATCCCTACGATCCGTCCTGGGGCTATCAGACAACAGGTCTTTATGCGCCGAGTGCGCGGTTCGGCGAGCCGGAAGGCTTTGCCCGTTTCGTCAACGGCTGTCACAAGGTTGGCCTCAGCGTCATTCTCGACTGGGTTCCGGCCCATTTCCCGACCGATGCCCATGGGCTGCGCTTTTTCGACGGCACCGCTCTTTACGAGCATGAGGATCCGCGCAAGGGCTTCCACCCCGACTGGAACACCGCCATCTACAATTACGGGCGGATCGAGGTTCTCTCCTATCTGGTCAACAATGCGCTGTACTGGGCGGAAAAATTCCACCTGGACGGCGTGCGGGTCGATGCGGTCGCCTCAATGCTCTATCTCGACTATTCCCGCAAGGAAGGCGAGTGGATCCCCAATGAATATGGCGGGCGGGAAAACCTGGAGGCGGTGCGCTTCCTGCAAAAGATGAACGAGCATCTCTATGGCGCCCATCCGCAGGTGATGACCATTGCGGAGGAAAGCACCTCCTGGCCGAAAGTGTCCCAGCCGGTCCACGAGGGCGGGCTTGGATTCGGCTTCAAGTGGAACATGGGCTTCATGCACGACACTTTGAGCTATTTTGCCCGCGATCCCGTGCATCGCAAGCATCACCATCATGAAATCACCTTCGGGCTGATCTATGCCTATAGCGAAAATTTCATGCTGCCGATTTCCCACGATGAAGTGGTGCATGGCAAAGGTTCGATGATTGCCAAGATGCCTGGAGACGATTGGCAAAAATTTGCCAATCTTCGCGCCTATTACGGCTTCATGTGGGGTTATCCCGGTAAAAAACTGCTGTTCATGGGGCAGGAATTTGCCCAATGGAGCGAATGGAGCGAGGAGCGGTCGCTGGACTGGAACCTGCTGCAATATCCGCTGCATGAGGGCATGCGCCGTCTGGTGCGTGATCTGAACTTTACCTATCGCAACAAGCCGGCGCTGCATGCCCGCGATTGCGAGGGCGAAGGCTTCGAATGGCTGATCAGCGAGGATGCCGATCAATCGGTCTTTGCCTGGCTGCGCAAGACGCCCGGTGAACGGCCGGTGGCTGTGATCGCCAACCTGACGCCGGTCTATTACCAGCGTTACGACGTGCCGCTGCCGGTGGCAGGCCGGTGGCGGGAAATCCTCAATACCGATGCCGAGATCTATGGCGGTAGCGGCAAGGGCAATGGCGGCCGGGTGGAGGCCGTACTCGATGCGGCAACCGCCTCTGACAAGGCGCCATGGGCGCACGCGACGCTATCACTGCCGCCGCTGGCAGTGATCATGCTGGAGTTGGAACAGTAGAGTTTGTCAGGTTCATATTGAAACAGACAATCTCTCGGACGAATACGTATTTTAGACATGCGGGAGGAGATTGCATGACGCCGACAAAGAGAATTCAGCCGCTGGCGCGCGATGCCATGGCGTATGTACTGGCCGGCGGACGGGGCAGCCGCCTTAAGGAGCTGACCGACCGGCGGGCAAAACCCGCCGTCTATTTCGGTGGCAAAGCCCGGATCATCGATTTTGCCCTGTCGAATGCGCTAAATTCCGGTATTCGCCGCATTGGCGTCGCCACCCAGTACAAGGCCCATTCGCTGATCCGCCACATGCAGCGCGGTTGGGATTTCCTGCGGCCCGAGCGCAATGAAAGCTTCGACATCCTGCCCGCCAGCCAGCGCGTTTCCGAAACGCAATGGTATGAAGGCACGGCAGATGCCGTCTTCCAGAACATCGATATTATCGAGCCCTATGGCCCGGAATATATGGTGATCCTGGCGGGCGACCACGTCTATAAGATGGACTATGAATTCATGCTCCAGCAGCATGTTGACAGCGGTGCCGATGTCACGATTGGCTGCATGGAAGTGCCGCGCATGGAAGCCTCGGCGTTCGGTGTCATGCATGTCGATGACAAGGACCAGATCATTGCCTTCGTCGAAAAGCCCGCCGATCCACCGGGCATTCCCGGCAACGAGACCATGGCGCTGGCCTCGATGGGCATTTACGTGTTCCACACCAAATTTCTGATGGATTGCCTGCGCCGCGATGCCGCCGACCCCAATTCCAGCCGGGATTTCGGCAAGGACATCATTCCCTATATCGTCGAGCATGGCAAAGCCGTGGCGCATCGCTTTGCCTCCTCCTGCGTGCGCTCGGATTTCGAAAAGACCCCCTATTGGCGCGATGTCGGCACCATCGATGCCTATTGGCAGGCCAATGTTGACCTGACCGACATCCTGCCGGAACTGGACATCTACGACAAATCCTGGCCAATCTGGACCTATGCCGAAATCAATCCACCGGCAAAATTCGTCCATGACGATGAAGGCCGCCGCGGTTCGGCAATTTCCTCTCTCGTCTCGGGGGATTGCATCATATCCGGCTCGACGCTCTATCGCAGCCTGCTGTTTACCGGGGTTCGCGCCAATTCCTATTCGAGGTTGGAAGGCGCCGTCATTCTGCCCAAGGTCACTATTGGCCGTCATGCCCGCTTGACCAATGTGGTGATCGATCATGGCGTCACCATTCCCGAAGGGCTGATCGTCGGCGAAGACCCGGAAATCGACGCCAAGCGCTTCCGCCGCAGTGAAAACGGTATCTGCCTGATCACCCAGGCAATGCTGGACAAGCTGGAGCAATAGCCCACATGAACATCCTGTCCGTTGCATCGGAAGTCTATCCGCTGATCAAGACCGGCGGTCTCGCCGATGTGGCGGGCGCCCTGCCCCTGGCGCTCGAACCCTTGGGCATAAAAACCAGAACCCTGCTGCCGGGCTATCCGGCAGTCCTCGCCAAGCTCGGTAACATGGATGTGCTGCTGCATATGCCTGATCTTCTAGGCGAGCCTGCAACCGTGCTTTCGGCTCGGCATGAGGGCTTGGACCTGCTGATCCTCGATGCGCCAACGCTCTACAATCGGCCAGGCGGCCCTTACGTCGATAGCGATGGTCGTGATTTCGCCGATAACTGGAAACGGTTCGCGGCGCTGTCGCTGGCAGGTGCCCGCATTGCCCAAGGTGCGCTGGATGATTGGCGGCCCGATCTCGTCCATGTCCACGACTGGCAGGCCGCCCTGGTGCCTGTTTATATGCGCTATGATGAGAAGCCGGAAATTCCGAGCCTCATCACCATTCACAACATCGCCTTTCAGGGGCAATTTTCCAATGACATCCTCCCGGCTCTCGGTCTGCCGGACCATGCGCTGTGGGAAGCGCTCGAATATTACGGCACGCTGGCTTTTCTGAAAGGCGGCATTGCCACGGCCCACGCCATCAGCACGGTCAGCCCGTCTTATGCTGAGGAAATTCTCGATCCGCATTTCGGCATGGGCATGGAAGGGCTGATCGCCAGCCGCGCCAATGACCTGTTCGGCATCGTCAACGGCATCGATACCGCCGTCTGGAACCCCGATGGGGACGGGCTGATCGCCTCCCCTTATAGCGCAGCTGCCCTGCGCAAGCGGGTCGCCAATCGCGAAGCACTCACCCGGCATTTCGGCCTCGACGATGATGCGGCACCGATTTTCTGCGTGATTTCCCGCCTCACCTGGCAAAAGGGGATGGACGTGCTGGCCGAAGTCGCCGACGATCTCGTCGCAGCCGGCGGCAAGCTGGTCATTCTCGGCTCCGGTGATCCGGCCCTGGAAGAGGCCTTGCAGGCGGCGGCCAGCCGTCATCCGGGCCGGATCGGCATGGTGATGGGCTATAACGAACCGCTGTCGCATCTGATGCAGGCGGGTGCCGATGCCATCCTCATTCCATCGCGATTTGAACCTTGCGGCTTGACCCAGCTTTACGGCCTGCGCTACGGCTGTGTTCCGGTGGTGAGCCGCACCGGTGGTTTGAATGACACGGTCATCGACGCCAATGCGGCAGCACTTGCGGCAAAGGCTGCCACCGGCATACAGTTCGCCCCGGTCACGGTGGCGGGTTTGCGACAGGCGGTACGCCGGGCAATCCGCCTCTTCGACGACAAGAAACTATGGTATCAGATCCAGAAGCAGGGCATGAAAGCAGACGTATCCTGGACAGCAAGCGCCCAGCGCTACGTCGATGTTTATAACCGCCTCCTCGGAAAAGGCTGAAACACGCATGATTATTACGGTTCCAACCAAACCCTATTCGGACCAGAAACCCGGCACGTCGGGTCTGCGCAAGAAGGTGCCCCAATTCCAGCAGGAGCATTACGCCGAAAACTTCATCCAGTCGATTTTCGATTCGCTTGAAGATTTCAAAGGCAAGACGCTGGTGATTGGCGGCGATGGCCGGTTTTACAACCGTGAAGTCATCCAGAAAGCCATCAAGATGGCGGCGGCCAACGGCTTTGGCCGGGTGCTGGTCGGCCAGGGCGGCATTCTCTCGACGCCAGCGGCCTCCCACATCATCCGCAAATACAAGGCTTTCGGCGGCATCGTGCTGTCGGCCAGCCATAATCCCGGCGGCCCGACCGAAGATTTCGGCATCAAATACAATATCGGCAATGGTGGGCCAGCGCCCGAAAAGATCACCGACGCGATCTACACCAATACCAAGACCATCACCGCCTATAAGACGGTGGAAGCCGCCGACATCAATCTCGACCGGATCGGCTCGTTCGATCTCGGCGAAATGACTGTTGAGGTCCTCGACCCGGTTGCCGATTATGCCGCGCTGATGGAGACATTGTTCGATTTCGCCGGTATCCGCAATCTGTTCAGCCTCGGCTTCCGCATGGTGTTCGACGCAATGAGCGCGGTCACCGGTCCCTATGCCAAGGAAATCCTCGAAAACCGCCTGGGCGCGCCTGAGGGCACGGTGCGCAATTTCATTCCGCTGCCGGATTTCGGCGGTCATCATCCCGACCCGAACCTCGTTCATGCCAAGGAGCTTTATGACGAGATGATGGGAGCAGATGCGCCCGATTTCGGCGCAGCCTCCGACGGCGACGGCGACCGCAACCTGATCATCGGCAAAGGCATTTTCGTCACGCCGTCAGACAGTCTGGCCATTCTGGCCGCCAATGCCAATCTGGCGCCCGGTTATTCCGGCGGCATTGCCGGCATTGCCCGCTCCATGCCGACCAGTGCCGCTGCCGACCGCGTCGCCGAACGGCTGAAGATCGGCATGTACGAGACCCCGACCGGCTGGAAATTCTTCGGCAACCTGCTCGACGCCGGCAAGGTGACGATCTGCGGCGAGGAAAGTGCCGGAACCGGCTCCAGCCATGTGCGCGAAAAGGACGGGCTCTGGGCCGTGCTGCTCTGGCTGAACGTGCTGGCCAGCCGGGGCGAAAGCGTGCAGGACATCGTGCGCCAGCATTGGGCCTCCTATGGCCGCAATTTCTATTCCCGCCACGACTATGAGGAAGTGGATTCGGATGCCGCCAATGGCCTGGTGGACGCGCTGCGCGCCAAGCTTGCCACCCTTCCCGGCACCATGATCGGCGCATTGAAGGTCGAAAAGGCAGATGACTTCGCCTATCACGATCCGGTCGATCATTCCGAGAGCAAGAAGCAAGGCATCAGGGTGATGTTCGAGGGTGGCTCGCGGGTGGTCTTCCGCCTGTCCGGCACCGGCACGTCGGGTGCAACTTTGCGCGTCTATATCGAACGCTATGAGCCAAACTCATCCAACCATGGCATCGAAACGCAGGAGGCACTCGCCGACCTGATTGTTGCTGCCGAGGACCTTGCCGGTATCAAGGCCCGCACCGGCCGCGACGCCCCGACCGTGATCACCTGATCGCGGATGGTCCTATGACAGGTGCTGGCGCTCGTCTCACGGCAAAAGGCGCGGAGTTTGCGGTCTATTCCCGTGATGCCGAGCATCTGGACCTGTGCCTGTTTGATGAGGCCGGAGACACCGAGCTTCGCCGCCTGCCAATGCAGCGCGGCGAAGACGATCTGCACCGGCTGACCGTCGAAGGACTGGTCGTTGGAGCGCGATACGGCTACCGCGCCCATGGGCCGTATGATCCCGACCAAGGCCTGTGGTTTGATCCAGCAAAACTGCTGGTCGATCCCTATGCGCTGGAAATCGACCGTCCCTTCCGTCACGATCCGCGCCTCAGCCAATTTGGCGAGGACACCGCCGATCTGGCGCCTAAGGCCATCCTGACCGTGCCCGGGCAGGCCGTGCTGGAGCCGCCCCGCCTGCCAGATGGCGGCTTTATCTATGAATTGCCGGTGCGCGGCTTCACCATGCTGCATCCTGATGTGCCTGAAAACCTGCGCGGCACGGTGGCGGCCCTCGCCCATCCTTCCATCATCGCCCATCTGCAAGCCATTGGCGTCGATGCGGTGGAGCTTTTACCGATCATTGCCTGGATCGATGAACGGCACCTGCCGCCGCTCGGCCTTTCCAACAGCTGGGGCTATAACCCTGTCGCCCTGATGGCGCTCGACCCGCGCCTCTGCCCCGGCGGGGTGGAAGAATTGCGCCGCACCGTCGAATGCCTGCATGAGAATGGCATCGGCGTCATCCTCGATCTGGTCTTCAACCATTCCGGTGAAAGCGACCGGTTCGGCGCAACGCTGTCGATGCGCGGCCTCGACAACAGGAGCTATTACCGGCACCTGCCCGACCAGCCGGGCGTGCTGGTCAACGATACCGGCTGCGGCAATACCATTGCCTGCGACAGACCGGTGGTGCGCCAGCTGATCCTCGACACACTCAGCCATTTCGTCCTGGCGGCGGGCGTCGATGGCTTTCGTTTCGATCTCGCCCCGGTCCTGGGCCGGACCGCGACGGGCTTTGAGGCGCAAGGCGAGATGCTGACGGCCATGCTCCAGGACCCGATTTTGAAGGACCGGGTGATGATTGCCGAGCCCTGGGACATTGGTCCGGGCGGCTATCAGCTCGGCAATTTCCCGGCACCGTTTCTGGAATGGAACGACCGCGCCCGCGACACGATGCGCCGCTTCTGGCGCGGCGATGATGGGCTGACCGGGGAGATGGCCACGGTGCTGGCGGGTTCATCGGATATTTTCTCGCGCAACGGCAGCCCTCACACCCGCAGCGTCAATTTCATCGCCACCCATGACGGTTTCACGCTGCACGATCTGGTGTCCTATGCCCATAAGCACAATGAGGCGAATGGCGAGGATAACAGAGACGGCCATAATGACAATCACAGCTGGAACAATGGCGCTGAGGGCGAAACCAGCGACCCTGATATCCTGACCGCCCGCAAGCGTGATTGTACCGCTCTGCTCTCCACCCTGTTTGCCTCGAAAGGCTGGGTGATGCTGACGGCTGGCGATGAAGGCGGTCGCAGCCAGCGCGGCAATAACAATGCCTATTGCCAGGACAATGCCATCACCTGGCTGGACTGGGCAGCGCTCGATGCCGATCTGCTCGCCCACACCGGACGGTTGGCCGCCCTTCGCCGGCGGTTTCCGTCCCTCACAGATCCGGCCTTTTTCACCGGCAATGGCGATGTCAGCTGGATTGATGCCTCTGGCCTGCCGATGAGCGTCGAGACCTGGCAAAATTCACAGGCCCGCTTCTTTGGCCTACTGTTAGCCACACCGGATCGCACCACAGGGCGCGACACGCGGTTGGCAATCCTGATCAACAGGGGTGAAGCCTGTGGCGTCAATCTACCCGCCTCAACGGCAGGGGGATGGCGGGAGGTTTTTTCGGATGCAGTTGCTTCAAAACTGGTGATGGAACCACGCCATGTGGCATTTCTCGTCGAAGGTTGAGCCCGCCAGCACAAGGTGTGCCTTGACTACCAATGCCGGGCCTCATGGTTTCCACCGGAGCCGAACGCAGAAACGACATGATAAGCGCCCACATTCATTGAATGATTTTTATAGAAAACGTCTTTAAACCATTCCCCAGCACACCGGAATTAACGAATTTCTCATTCTTTCCGCTCGATTCTGAGCATTCAGGACATGGTTTTAAACAATTATCGAGTGCGTGATTTTCAGCCGCCACAAATGGCGATAGGGTTCTTTTTGATCTGAACACCCACCAGAGCCCCAACCCAACGAGAGTAGAGTATGCAGCGTCAAATTTCTCTCGCAGACGTCCCCGCCCTGGTCGGGGAGGAACTGGGCATATCCAAATGGATCACCGTCGATCAGACCATGATCGATGCCTTCGCCACGGCCACCGACGATCACCAGTTCATCCATACCGATCCCGAGCGCGCCAAGGCCGAAACGCCCTATGGCGGCACCATTGCTCATGGATTTCTGACGATCTCGCTGCTATCGGCGATGAATTACGATTGCCTGCCTGTGATCCGCGAACAAACCATGGGGATCAATTACGGCTTTGAGAAAATCCGGCTGATGGCACCGGTCCGCTCGGGAAAACGGGTGCGCGGCCGCTTCGTGCTGGCCGGTGCCCGCTTTCGCGGTGCCGGAATGCTGATGACCACCTATGATGTCAGTGTCGAGATCGAGGAGGAGCGTAAACCGGCGCTCACTGCCATCTGGCAGACCATCATCCAGTTCGACCCCGAGGACCGGCCAGAAGGCGTTTGAGATGACGATTGACAGCCTGCGTCATGCCCTCACCGATCAGGCTCGCTCCTGCGATGTTCTCGGATCTCCTTTTACCGCAAGGCTGTGCCGGCTTGCCGCCGAACGGCTGACGCCCGCAAGCGCCATTGGTGCGCGGCTGATCGATTGGCCGGGCGACATCACGTCTGCGGGCGATTCCGTGCCGCTGCGGCTGGCGGGTACGCTGCATGCTTTGGTGTTGAGCAACGAAAGTCCCGCGCTGGCTGCTGTCTATCCGCCTCATGACGCCACCGATGATGCACTCTGGGCCGCGGTGGAAACCACCTTCCGCGACCATGAGGCCTTCATGCAGGCCCGGCTGAATTCTGCGCCGCAAACCAATGAAGTGCGCCGGTCTGCCGCCCTTTTGCCGGGCTTCCTCACCATTGCCTCGCTGTTCGGCCTGCCATTGCGGTTGTCGGAGGTCGGTGCCAGCGCCGGGCTGAACCTGCAATGGGACCGCTATGCCTATCGGCTGGGCGAAACAAGCTGGGGCGATGGTTCGCAGGTTCTGCTGGCCCCCGACTGGCAAGGGCCGCCACCGCCATCCGCCACGATCACCGTTGAAGAGCGGGCGGGATGCGATCTCAACCCGCTCGATCCCGGCACGCCTGAGGATTGCGAACGGCTGTTTTCTTATATCTGGGCCGATCAAGCCGACCGGCTGGAGCGCACCAAAGCAGCCCTGGCACTGGCACGAAGCAACAATCTTTCCGTGGACCGCATGGATGCGATCGACTGGCTGAAGCAAAGGCTGGCTCCGTCTCATCCGGGCCAGATGCACGTCGTCTACCATTCCGTCGCCTGGCAATATCTTCCCGACACACTGAAAGCCCAAGGCGAAGCGCTGATTACACAAGCCGGTCAACGTGCAACGGCGCAGGCCCCGTTCGCCCGCCTGCAAATGGAAGCGGATGGCCAGCGCGATGGTGCCAGCCTCAATCTGCAAATCTGGCCGGGCGGTGAGCGCCAGGAGATCGGCCGCGCCGATTTCCATGGTCGCTGGGTGAAATGGCAAGGCTGGACGGCCTGATACGAAGAGTCATTGAAAATGACACTTCGTATTCCCCTTTCGAATATCTCAAGCTTTTGATGCATTTGAGATAGTCGAAATCTCTTGAAAGCGAGGATGCGTCAGCATCTTCGAGCTTTGGTATAATAGAGTTTGTCAGGGAAAAGTGGAATCCGGTTTTCCCGAAAAGACAAACGAAAACAAGAGAATCTAGAGTCTGTCTGGTTCAATCTCACAGTACACGACGCAAAGATTTTAGGGCTTCGCCACCCCCTCATCCGGCTGCCGCCACCTTCTCCCCGCTGGGGAGAAGAGACCAGGCTGATAGCTCTGGACCTCAAATTACAGCGCCGTGCGTTTTATAAAACGCACAAAGGACGCTGTAACACTTTAAATCTGCTGCATAATTTTCTCCCTAAATCGATTCCGATTTAAGGAATTATGCAGTAACGTTGAAAGAACAAACCATTGCCTCGTATCCCTTAACGCCTGCGGGGAGAAGGTCCAGGCAGGGGGATGAGGGGGTAAGCAGCATATCAAAACGTTTGAGTCGTGTACTGTGGTTCAATCTGAACCTGACAGACTCTAGGAACGCAACGCTCATTTAAAAGCTGGCGGCTGGCTGAGATCGATACCCGGCTTGGCAGCAGGCGCACCACCAAGCGAGGGTGGCGTGCCGAAATTCAGGCCGGGCGCACCGCTATCGCCAATCGGCGGCAGGCTCATACCGCTCCCGGCACCAAAGCCGGGCACCTCGATTTTCACCGAATTCAGGTCGATATCCTTGGCTTTTTCCAGCCACATGGTGACCGATTGCGGCCAGAAAATCACCACCGCGACCAACAGAAGCTGCATGCCCACCCAGGGCAAGGCGCCGATATAGATATCGCGGGTCTTGACCTCTGGCGGGGCAACACTGCGCAGATAAAACAGCGCAAAACCGAAGGGTGGATGCATGAAGCTGGTCTGCATGTTGACGCACAGCAAAACACCGAACCAGATCAGATCGATGCCCAGCGATTGCGCCACCGGCGCCAGCATTGGGATGACGATGAAGGCAATCTCGAAGAAATCCAGAAAGAAGGCCAGTACGAAGACGAACATATTGACAAACACCAAAAAACCAACCGGACCGCCCGGCAGGCCCGACAGCATATGCTCGATCCAGCGCGAGCCATCCATGCCCTGGAACACCAGGCTGAAACAGGTGGAGCCAATCAGGATCATCACCACCATCGAGGTGATCGACATGGTGGATTGCATGGCTTGACGGATCAGCGGCCACGTCAGCCGGCGATGCATGGCCGCCAGCACGGCGGCCCCGACCACGCCCAGGGCGCCTGCCTCCGTCGGCGTCGCCAATCCCATGAAGATCGTGCCAAGAACCAGAAAGATCAGCACGATGGAGGGCAACATGCCCGCCAGCACCTGACGGATCAGTCTCCAATCCAGGTCTCCACGCACTTCTTTGGGAAGCGGCGGCATGCTCGAAGGCTTGAAGATCGACATCAGGAAAATGAACAGCGTGAAAATCACCACTTGCAGGATCGATGGGCCGATAGCGCCCAGATACATGTCACCGACGGAACGGCCCAGCTGATCGGCGAGAATGACCAGAACCAGAGAGGGCGGAATGAGCTGGGTGATCGTGCCAGACGCCGCAATAACCCCCGTGGCCAGCTTCGGATCGTAGCCATAGCGCAGCATGATCGGCAGCGAGATCATCCCCATGGTGATCACAGAGGCTGCTACCGTGCCGGTAATCGCCCCCAGAATGGCACCGACGGCAATCACCGCATAGGCGAGACCACCGGGAACGGCACCGAATAGCTTGCCGGTTCCCTCCAGAAGATCTTCCGCCAACCCGCACCGTTCCAGAATGGCGCCCATCATGGTGAAGAAGGGGATGGCCAGCAGCAGATCGTTGGAGACGATCCCAAAAAACCGCAGCGGAATGGCCTGAAGAAACACTTCGTTGAAATGGCCCGTGGCAATGCCGACCATGCCGAAGAACAAACCAACCGCCCCCAGCGAGAAGGCCACCGGAAAACCGAACAGCATGAACAGCACCATGCCGAGAAACATGGCTGGCGGAATGATACCGAAATCGAACATGGACCTGTCCCCCAGGCTATTATTTTATTGCAGCGGCTTTTCGTAGCGCACGTCGATATGCAGGTGTCCCGTCAGCGCAGCGATGCGCTTCACCATTTCCGACAGGCCCTGCAACACCAGAAGCCCGAATCCGGCAACCAGAATAAGCTTGACCGGCCAGCGGATCAGGCCACCGGCATTGGCCGACATTTCGCCCTGCTGATAGGAAAGCCAGAAAAACGGCCAGCACAGCCAGGTCAGATAGATGCAAACCGGAAGCAGAAAAAACACGATGCCGATCAGGTCGATCCACAAGCGTTTGCGCTCGGAGACCGCGCCATAAATCAGGTCAACCCGCACATGGCCGTTCTGGCGCAATGTATGGGCAGCTCCCAGCACAACGACATAGGCAAAGAGATACCATTGGATCTCCAACCAGCCATTGGAACTGATATTGAAAAGATATCGGATGATCGCATTGGCCGCGCTGATCAGGCAGCACAGCAGCACCAGATATTCCGCCACCCGGCCAACGACTTCGCTCAGCGTGTCGATAGCCCGGCTCCACCCTAGCAAAACAGCCATATAAGCCTCCCAGCTCCTTATTTTGCTTAGAACAAGGCGTCGGCACGCGCAACCGGGTGGCGGCCTCCATGCACCGGATTACTGGGACTTTGGCCTGGAAAGCCTGTCAAGTTCGCCTAAAGTTCTACGGCATGATACGTTTCATCAAGCGAATGATGCTGTAGCATTTTAAATTTGCCGCATAATTTTCTCTTTAAAAGCAGTTCCGGTTTTAAGAATTATGCGGTAGCCTGTGGGAAATACACGCTTTTGGGGAGTAAGAGCATGAGCGAAGACCATTCCGGCCCGGTCGAAACGGGCGCCTCGATGGATTATCCCGCCCACGAACGGACCTATGACAGTTTCATAGCCGCCTCGAAATATGGCACAGCCATTCTCGTGGCGCTGATGATCGGCATGGCCGCCGGATTTTTCACCACAGCCGGATTCCTGGGGGGCATTCTGGTGTTCCTGATCTTCAGCGTCATCGGCGTCTTTATGATGCGGTAAACCGCGATTGCCAATCTCCAGAACTGAAAAGGCCGGCAATGCCGGCCTTTTGTATCGAACTGAGTAGAAGCTGCTTCAGCTTGTCGAGCCGCGTGTCCGGGCAAGACCATCGCGGGCGGGCGTGTATTTTCCATCCAGGCTCAAGGCATGGGCGTAGGACTTGGCAGCCTTGACCTTGTCGCCGCGCCGCTCATAGACCAGGGCCTGATTGGCCCAGGATTCGGCCAGCTTCGGGTTCATGTCGATGGCATGGTTGAAATCGGCAAAGGCGTTTTCATCGTCGTTCAGCGCCAGATAGCTTACGCCACGACCGTTGTAAGGCTCAGGCGCATTCGGTGACAGTGAGAGCGCCTTGGAAAAATCGTCGATCGCCTTGTCGTGCTGGCCGCGCAACTGGAAGATCAGACCGCGATTGTGATAGGCGCGGCCATCGGTGGTATCCAGCTCGATTGCCTTGGAGAAATCCTGAAATGCCTCATCTACCCGGCCCGCCTGGCGGTAGATATTGCCACGGCCGATATAGGCGACATCATAGCTGCTATTGATCTTCAGGGCAGCGGTATAATCATTGGCGGCTTCGACCGGCTTGCCCATGTTGCGATAGACAAGGGCGCGGTTGGCATAGGCCTGGTAGAAATTCGGGTTGAGTTGCAGCGCGGTGTTGAAATCCGCCAGCGCCTTCTGGAATTCGCCAGCCCGGCCATAGGCAGAGCCCCGCACGTTATAGCCGCCTGGGTCGCGTGGATTGGCGGCGATCACCGACGACAGCGAGGAAATATTTTCCTTAGACCCCTGATCGCGGTCGATGCTGATCATGTCGCTTGACTGGTTGGTGGATTGGCATCCGGAAAGCGTCAGCATGGCGGTGAGGCCGAGAGCCAGCATGTAGCAGCCTTTGCCGCGCAGAGTAGCCCCCAGGCGACCGGCTGTTATGCCGGTGTTGAAAACCTTATCGACCATTGGCGTCATGCTTTCCGTTCCACCTGTTCAAAACCTCGGACTATGCCGAAACTGGAGAGGAAACGCCGAAGCGTTCCTAAAGTTCTGTCCACTCAACAAAACTTTATCTGGAGACGTGTCTATCCCGAGACCTGTTTATCCCGAAACTTGGCTTACATCCGAATGCAGCCGGTTTCCACCGCGCAAATGCAAAAACCACATCATTCCAGCAATTTGCGGCCTTTTATAGCATCGGACCGAAAAGTAGAAACCGGTTTCCGGATAAATCCGATACGACACCAAAACTTTGTGACAGCGCGCCGGTCCCACGTCCTGAATGAGGCTATAGGTCAACCACGGACACAATTATGCAGTCTGCCGGTCCGCCCATCATAGAAAATTTAACACGAAAAAGCGGCCGCGAACTTGATCGCTGCCGCTCAATCGGATCATGTCGCGCTTTGAAAAAGCGCGGGAAACGTCAATCAGCGGCTGCCGAATGCCGGACGCGGCGGAGCGGCAATCAGGCCTTCGCGCTGCATCTTCTTGCGGGCCAGCTTGCGAACGCGGCGAACGGCTTCAGCCTTTTCGCGCGCGCGCTTTTGCGACGGCTTTTCATAATAGTCACGCATTTTCATTTCACGGAAGATGCCTTCGCGCTGCATCTTCTTCTTCAAGGCGCGAAGCGCCTGATCAACGTTGTTATCGCGGACAAGTACCTGCACGTCGAATCCCGTTCCTTTGGTTTGTGATCGTTTTCCGCCGGGACACGAATTCTGCCGAACCATGCCTTTCACGGACCAAAAAAGAGTGTTCCGCTGGCCCGCAGGACCAGCGATTAGGGAGCGCCAATAACAGATCGGACTTTCGAAGTCCAGACTGCAAGTGCCGCTGCCCAAAAAAATCCGCAGCCAAGCGGCACCGTCTTGCAAAACATCACCCCTATGCGCATCTCCATCTGCTGCTGCAAGATATTCGCCATGTGTCGAAAGACGGATAGAAGCGTGTCGCAAAGAAAGGGACATCGCGCATATCGATCTGTCACAGCTTTTTAGACCTGTGCTGACGCTGGATTGAAAGCCGGTCGGAATTTCTTCCCGTTTCTGACATAAGTCAGGATCTACACCCTGCGATCCGTCGTAGAGCAAGCAGCCAGACCTCGCCTGAAGGAGACGATAGGAATGCGCAAATATTCGGTTTTTGCCGTAGCCCGCGAAGCGCTTCGCGCCCATACCGGCTGGAGTGCGCAATGGACATCGCCAGAGCCACGCAAATCCTATGATGTCATTATTATTGGCGGTGGCGGCCATGGTCTGGGGGCTGCTTATTATCTGGCCAAGGAACATGGCATCACCAATATTGCCGTGATTGAAAAAAGCTGGATTGGCGGCGGCAACACCGGGCGCAACACCACCATTATTCGCTCCAACTATCTCTATGAAGAGAGCATGGACATTTACGAGCACTCCCTGAAACTCTGGGAGGGCTTGAGCCAGGAGCTTAATTACAATGTGATGTATTCGGCCCGTGGCGTGATGATGCTGTCGCACAATGTGCATGACAAGCAGAGTTTTAAGCGCCATGTTCATGCCAACACGCTCTATGGCATTGATAATGAGTGGCTGACGCCGGAACAGGCTAAGGCCTTCTGTCCGCCGCTGGATATTGCCAAAACCGCCCGCTACCCCATCAATGGAGCCGCCCTGCAACGGCGCGGCGGCACGGCCCGCCATGATGCCGTGGCTTGGGGCTATGCCCGCGCAGCCTCTGATCGCGGTGTGCATATCATTCAAAATTGCGAAGTGACGGGTATTCGCCGGGGAGCAAGTGGTGAAGTCACGGGTGTTGATACCTCCAAGGGCTTTATAGGTGCCAAGAAAATCGGTGTTTCTGCCTCCGGCCATAATTCCATGGTGATGGGCATGGCAGATGTGCGCCTGCCGATTCATTCCACGCCGTTGCAGGCGCTGGTGTCGGAGCCGCTGAAGCCGATTTTCCCCTGCGTGGTGATGTCCAACACCGTGCATGCCTATATCTCGCAATCCGATAAGGGCGAGTTGGTGATTGGGGCTGGCACCGACCAGTATAATTCCTATTCCCAGACAGGCGGCCTGCAAATCATCACCCACACGCTGGATGCGATTTGCGAGCTGTTCCCCATCTTCCGCCGCGTCAAGATGATGCGCCAGTGGGGCGGGATTACTGATAACACCGCCGACCGCTCGCCCATCCAGAGCGTAACCCCCGTGCCAAACCTGTTTGTCAATTGCGGCTGGGGTACGGGCGGCTTCAAGGCCACACCGGGCTCTGCCAATCTGTTTGCCCATCTGATTGCCAAGGGCGAACCGCATGCGCTGGCCAAGGGCCTGACGCTGGATCGGTTCCGCACCGGGCGATTGATTGATGAGGCGGCAGCCGCCGCCGTGGCACACTAGAAAGGGATTGAGAAAAATGCTGTTGATCAAATGTCCCTATTGTCAGGAAGAGCGGTCCGAGCTGGAATTTCACGGCGCAGGCGAGGCGCATATTGTGCGGCCAGCCAATATTGCCGAGATTTCTGATGAGGAATTCGAAGCCTTCTTTTTCTTACGCGATAACCCCAAGGGCATCATCTTTGAGCGCTGGCGGCACCTGCATGGCTGCGGGCGGTTTTTCAATGCCGTGCGCGATACCGTCAGCGACAAGTTTTTGCTGACCTATAAGGCAGGTGAAGCCAAGCCGGATGATGCAGCCGTGCAAGCCCTCATCGACAACAAGGGAGCTGCGCAATGAGCGGTGCCAATCGTATTCCCGGCAAGGGCCGTCTGACGCCCGCCAGAACCGCGCGTTTCACCGTGGATGGCCGCATTCTCACCGCCATTGAGGGTGATAGCGTGGCATCAGCCCTGCTGGCCAATGGCATTCATCTGGTCGGTCGCTCGTTCAAATATCACCGTCCACGCGGCATTCTCACCGCTGGCCCGGAAGAGCCAAACGCGCTGCTGAACATTTCGCGCGACAGTGCGCGGCGTCAGCCAAACGTGCGTGCGCCCGTGCAGGAAGTGTTTGATGGCATGCGCGTGCAGACGCAAAACCGCTGGCCGTCGCTGTCGATGGATATTGGCGCGGTCAACGACCTGCTCTCGCCCTTCTTTGCCGCAGGCTTCTACTACAAGACCTTCATGTGGCCGAAGAGCTTCTGGCATAAGATTTATGAGCCGATCATTCGCCGCGCCGCAGGCCTTGGCGTGGCCCCAACCGAAGACGACACCGACCATTACGCCAACCGCTACGCCCATTGCGACGTGATGGTGGTGGGCGGCGGCCTGGCTGGTCTGACAGCTGCGCTTGCTGCGGCAGAAACTGGCGCTTCCGTGATTATCTGCGATGAACAGCCCGAAATGGGCGGTGCCTTCCATTATGATACGGGAGCCGTGATTGACGGCCAAAACGGCTATGACTGGGCGCAAGCCACCGTGGCCAAGCTAAAAGCCATGGACAATGTGACCGTGCTGACCCGCACCACGGCATTTGGCTATTACAATCACAATTTCCTCGGTCTTGCCGAGCGCGTCACCGACCATATCGCCAAACCCGCCAAGGGCTTGCCGCGCGAACGGCTGTGGCAGGTACGGGCGAAAAAGGTGGTGCTGGCCACGGGCTCCATTGAGCGCCACATGGTGTTTGCCAACAACGACCGCCCCGGCATTATGCTGGCATCGGCGGCTCGCACCTATCTCAACCATTTTGGCGTGGCCGTGGGCGCAAAAGTGGCAGTCTACACCGCCCATGATTCGGCCTATGAAGCGGCGATTGACCTGAAAAAAGCGGGCGTGCAGGTGGTGGCCATCATCGACTGCCGCCGCAATTCGGGAGCAAGCGTCTTGGCTGACGCCAAGGCGGCAGGCATTGAGGTTTTGAGCGAACATTGCGTTCTCGATACCGCTGGGCGCCTACGGCTAAAGTCCATCACTATTGCCAGCAAGGGCGGTTTTGATCGCCGCAAGCTGGCCGTCGATGCGCTGCTGATGAGCGGCGGCTGGACGCCTTCGGTGCATCTGTTCTCGCAGTCACGCGGCAAGCTGCGTTTCGACGCCGCCAACCAGCGCTTCCTACCAGACATTTACGTGCAAGATAGTATCTGCGTTGGAGCCTGCAACGGCACGGATGATCTCAGCGAACTGCTGACTGAGGCCTATGCCAGCGGCGCAAGGCTGGCAAAAGAAGCCGGCGCAGAAGGCGAAAGCGGCAGCGCACCAAGCGGTGCCAACGCCTTTGCTTGGACCGGCGGCATGATTGGCGCTGCCGAAGGCGCTGGCCCGGATGATGCAGTCAAAGCCTTTATCGACTTCCAGCACGATGTCTGCGCCAAGGATATTCGCTTGGCGGTGCGCGAGGGCATGCATTCCATCGAGCATATCAAACGCTTTACCACCAATGGCATGGCGTCTGATCAGGGCAAGCTGTCCAATATGCACGGGCTGGCAATTGCCGCCGAAATGCTGGGAAAAGAAATCCCGCAAGTGGGCCTCACCACCTTCCGCGCCCCCTATACGCCCGTAACATTCGGCACGCTGATCAACCATTCGCGTGGCGAATTGTTTGACCCAACCCGCAAAACTCCGATGCATGATCTGGAAACGGCGCTGGGTGCCGATTTTGAAGATGTCGGCAACTGGAAACGCGCCTGGTATTACCCCAAGCCCGGCGAGGATATGCACGCCGCCGTCAACCGCGAGTGCAAAACCGTGCGCGAGGTTGCGGGCGTCTTCAATGCCTCAACGCTGGGCAAAATCGAGGTGGTTGGCCCGGATGCGGCCAAATTCCTCAACCTGATCTACACCAACCCGTGGGATAGCCTCAAACCCGGCAAATGCCGCTATGGCATCATGACCCGCGACGACGGGTTTATCTATGACGACGGCGTGGTTGGACGGCTGGCCGAAGACCGCTTCCACGTCACCACCACCACTGGCGGTGCCGCCCGTGTGCTGAACCATATGGAAGATTATCTGCAAACGGAATTCCCGGAGCTAAACGTCTGGCTCACCTCCGCTTCCGAGCAATGGGCGGTGATTGCCGTGCAGGGACCAAAGGCTAGAGAGATTATCGAACCCTTCGTGGAAGGCATTGATATTTCCAACGAGGCCTTCCCGCATATGAGCGTGGCGGAAGGGAAATTCTGCGGCGTGCCAACCCGGCTGTTCCGCGTATCATTTACAGGCGAAGTGGGCTTTGAAATCAACGTGCCCTCGGATTACGGCGCATCCGTATTCGAAGCCGTGTGGAAGCGTGCGGAAACCATGGGCGCCTGCCTCTATGGCACCGAAACCATGCACGTGTTGCGCGCCGAAAAGGGCTATATCATCGTTGGCCAAGACACCGATGGCACGCTGACGCCCGATGATGCCAATTACGGCTGGGCAGTGTCGAAGAAAAAGACCGATTTCGTTGGTATTCGCGGCCTCAAACGCCCGGATCTGGTCCAGGAAGGCCGCAAGCAACTGGTCGGCCTCAAGACCAAAGACCCCATTGAGGTGCTGGAAGAAGGCGCACAGATTGTTGCCAACCCCAACCAGCCCAAGCCGATGACCATGCTGGGCCATGTCACCTCGTCCTACTGGTCGGAAAATCTTGGCCAATCAATTGCCATTGCCACGGTGGCCGGTGGCCGGGCGCGGATGGGCGAAACGCTCTATGTGCCGATGCCTGACAAGACAATCGCCGTGGAAGTGACCGACATGGTCTTTTACGACAAGGAAGGAAGCCGCATCCATGGTTGAGCCAATCATCTCCGGCGCGATGTCCGCCACCCGCAAATCGGTCCTTGACGGTGCCTACGGCGGCTCCGCCCATGTGGCGCTGACGCCAGCCGCACCGGCCTCACGCATCTCGCTGCGGGCCGGAGCGGATGCTGTCTCCGGTCTTTCCTCAGCCCTTGGCCTGACCCTGCCGACGGCGCCGAAAACCTCCGCCCATGCAGGTCCGCGCCTCGCCTTCTGGCTTGGCCCAGACGAATGGCTTGTCATCGATGAAGACGGCGCTGACCTCATCGCCGCCTGCGCTGCCGCCGGCACCATTCAATCCGCCACCGATGTCTCCCACCGCAATACCGCCATCCTGGTTTCCGGCCCCGGCGCGGTAAAAACCCTCAACGCCGCCTGCCCGCTTGACCTGTCACTGAAAACCTTTCCGCTTGGTGCTGTCACCCGCACCGTATTCGGCAAGATCGAAATCGTCCTCTACCGGATGAGCGAGGACGCCTTTCGGGTAGAATGCTGGCGGTCCTTTGCCGAATATGCCTTCGGCATGTTGCAGGAAGGGGCGGCGGACGCGGCGTGAGCAGGGATGACAGGCTTTAGAGGCTGTCTGGTTTAGACTGAACCACAGGACACAACACTTTAGCTTCGCGTGTTGGGTTCCCCCTCACCCCGCCTCCGCTACGCTCAGCGGACCTCTCCCCGCTGGGGAGAGGAAGCCATAAACGCTGCGGCTCTTTCCTTCTTCTCCCAATCGGGGAGAAGGTGGCGGCAGCCGGATGAGGGGGCGGCGAAGCCGAAAAACCTTTGCGTAGTGTATTTTGGAAATTAACAAGACAGACTCTAGATCTCTTATTTTCATTTGCCTTTCGGGAAATTCGGGCTCCCCTTTTCCTAAGGCAAACTCAAGGAATGAGCCTTTCCCCACGCAGTTGCCCAAACAGGGTGAAAAACGCCTCGTCGGTGGGCTGGTAGCGGTCAAAGCCCATCACCCGGCTCTTGCTCATGTCGGTCACCACTTCAATCGGCCGCCCAAGATCGGCGTCCGTATGCCAAGGTGAGGCCAGGCGCGACAGGTCTTTTTCGATCAGGCCATGGCGCTCGGCGAGCTCCCGCCAGATGGCGGCGTCCTCTGCCATCTGCTGTTCCAGCGGCAGGATCGTCCCGTCAAACGGCGCCGGTTCCAGCCCAAACCAATTGGCAATCCGGCCCCACATCCAACTCCAGCGGAAAATATCGCCATTGACCACGTTGAAGGCCTGGTTGCGGCATTGCGGGGTCGTTGCGGCCCAGAGCAATTGTTCGGCCAGAACGCCAGCATCAGTCATATCCGTCAGACCGTTCCATTGCACGGAAGAACCGGGGAAACGGAAGGGTCGCCCGGTTTCCCGGCAGAGCGTCGCATAGACGGCCAGCGTCGTTCCCATGTTCATGGCATTGCCAACTGCCTTGCCGATCACCGTATGGGGGCGATGCACGCTCCAGGAAAATCCGTCGCGCTTTGCTGCGGCAAACACTTCATCTTCCTGCGCATAGTAAAAATTCTCGACATCCAGCCTGCCCTGATCTTCCCGGAATGGTGTCTGCGGCAGCGTACCCTTGCCATAGGCCTCGAAGGGGCCGAGATAATGTTTGAGCCCCGTGACCAATGCCACATGGGCGACGGACCCTGCGGGACGCAGCGCGTCAAGCACGTTACGCACCATCGCCGCATTGACCCGGATGTTTTCCGCCTCGCTTGATTGCCGCGCCCATGTCGAGATGAACACCACGTCGGGTTTCACATCGGAAAGAGCCCGCGCTGTCGCCTCACTGTCCTGAAGATCGGCGGCCACGGGCTGCATGCCGTCTTTGGCAACCGGCGACCGGGCCAGTCCGTACACGGCCCATCCCTTCGCCAACAGGAGATCCACCGTCGCACTGCCAACAATGCCGCTTGCGCCGACAACCAATGCTGATCCAACCATCTTCATGCTCCTTCTGTCTGAAGCCAGACATGTAGGCGCCTCTTGCCTTTAAAAAAGACGGCACCATTTACGGGCCTAGACACCAGAAGGTAACCACCATGCACCCAGGAACGCCCGAAACCGAATGGCGCGAAGATTGCGCGCCGCGCCGCGTGCTCGAACTGTTTTCCACCAAATGGACCAGCATGGTGCTGCACACCCTGCATGCCCGCCATGGGGGGACAGCGCGCACCGGCGTGCTGCTGCGCAGCCTGCCCGGTATTTCCAAGAAAATGCTGACTCAGACACTACGCGACATGGAAGCCAGCGGCCTGATTTCCCGCCACGTCCAGGCCACCATTCCACCCGCCGTCGAATACCGGCTGACCCCGCTCGGCAGCCGGTTTATCGAGCCGGTCGAAATGCTCTACGCCTGGGGGAGAGACAATGCCGACGCGCTGGATGCACTGCGGCCAAGGCCGGGGTCACGGCGGGAGGGTTTGGAGGGGTAAGGTGGAACCGGGTCGCGGCAGCGGCTTAGGACGCCTTTCTATTCACATCGAAAGCATCACAGACCCAATTCGGAATGCGACCCAAGTCGAACAAGCTGGAGAAGTTCAGCATCCGGCTTACGATAAATCAGCACCAGATCGGGCTTCACGTGGCAATCACGGTGATCTTTCCACTCACCGGTTAGGGCGTGATCACGGTACCTGGCTTCCAGAACCTCATCCTGAGCCAAAGCGGCGATAACAGGCAGCAACTCGTCTTCGAGAATTGTGCGATAGCGCCCCTTGGACTCTCGCTTCAAATCACGCTTAAATTGCCCGGTTTTCTCAATTTTTCGCACGGATCGCCGCTTTGAGATCATCGAGCGTCACAGTCTCCACCTTGCCCGCGCGAGCCTCTCGCATGGCGGCAATCGTGGTTTCGTTGGGGATCAACGGTTCGAACGGCAGCGCCTTTTCCTGCGCAACCTTGGTCAGCAACAGCCGCACCGCATCGGACACCGTCAGCCCCATGGCCGCGAGAACGGCCGTTGCTTCTGCTTTGATCTCACCGTCAATACGGGCTTGAACCAGTTGATTTGCGGCCATCGGTCATACTCCTTGTATGAATGACAATGTAATTCAACATTTCTGAAATGCAAGCGTTTCATGGTGAGGCAACGACAAAGCGAGTGGCGAAGCCTCTTGAACAGTCCTTTAAAGAGTGCGAATAATAGGTCTCCAAATATTCCAGAGAACAACACCATGACCCACATTGTCCTTGCCGAAGTGACAGCCAGCGTGTCTGAGCTGAAAAAGAACCCGATGGGGACAGTCGCCGCAGGCGATGGGGCGGCGGTGGCTATTCTCAATCGTAACGAACCTGCTTTCTATTGCGTTCCGGCGTCAGCCTATGAAGCCATGATCGAACGGCTGGACGATCTCGAACTCAATGCCATTGCTGATGCGCGGGCGAATGATCGCGTCGTGAAGGTTACGCTGGATGAGCTATGAGCTGGCATTTGTCGATGCCGCGCTGAAAGAATGGCGAAAGCTCGATCATAGCGTCAGAGAACAGTTCAAGAAAAAACTCGCCGAACGTTGTATCAATCCGCGCGTACCCTCCGCACAACTCTCTGGCGCCAAGGATCGTTACAAGATCAAGCTGCGCGGTGCTGGCTATCGGCTGGTTTATGAAGTGCGCGATAAAGACATCATCATTGTCGTTGTCGCGGTTGGCAGGCGGGATCGTTCCGGCGTCTATAAGGCCGCCGCTGATCGAAATCTGTCGTAGCTTATAGAAACCGCTCCCCCAAAATTCCCCCTTCCCCTCCCCACCCGTTATGCGCTAAACCATCCCCAGGATCGGTTGTAACGAACCGATCCCGGAGCGTCGAACCTCCGCAATAGACGGCCCGTGTCGGTCGTTAAAAGACACCCCTCAGCCATAGGTTTGTGGCTGAGGCGGTGGACCATGCCTATATGGTCCCCACACCACCCTTCTGTGGCGTCGGGGAGGCCTTGGCGTATGTCCAGAGCTTCGGCTTAAAGGCCAAGGCGGTCGTTTCTATTGCGACTTTCGACCTCCCCGATCACCAGAGGGCAAAATCCTCCGGTGGTCGCTTGGCTCACAAGTGCGGGAGGAATGGACAATGGCCGATTACAATGTCTGGGCCGATCTTTTCAGGACATGGCAATCCACATCCGATTGGATCAAGGCGGTCGCAATCGTCACACCACCAGCGTTTGCGATGGGGGCGCTGGCATTGCTGCTGCGCTATCGGCTGGCGGCGCACCAGGACCTGTCCCGCACCTACCATCTGCTGGAGCCGCCACAGCGCCCTGCGCAACCGTCCGAGATGATCGATAGCACGGCTATCGATGCCGCCAATGATCTTCAAAACCGGCTGGAGGAAGCGCGCCGCACGCTGATGCAGCAGGGTAGATCCCTGGCGGAAAGAGCGGAGCATAAAAACCCCGAAACGCGGCAGCAGATTGAACAGATCATCCTTGAAGAATACCACCGAAAGTCCGACCCAGCGGATGCGCTTGCCCGGGTTCGGCAATTCGTGATCGATCAGCGAAGGTCGCAGGATCATCGTTCCGAACCGGAGGATTGAAGCCATACAGTCGATATAAAGTGTCAACGGGTGATTTATGCGCTTTACAAGCCATACAGCGCGGTAACATCAATTTCCTTTTGCAATAGTACGGAATTTCCGTATAATCTTTGAGCCATGAATACGCCATTCGATCCCGAAAAAGACGCGCTAAACCGGGAGAAGCACAAGCTGCCGCTGTCTTTCGGTAGCACGATTTTCGAAGACGATAATCATCTGATCCTGCCCTCCATCCGTCCCGAAGACGGTGAAGAACGCTTCAAGGTGATAGGAATGGCCAGCGGAAAATTGTTTACTGGCGTCTTTACGTGGCGGGATGATCAGGCGCGGTTTATATCGCTGAGAAGGAGCAACAAGGGTGAAGAACGAGCCTATCATTCTCCCTGCTGATGCAGCGGACCCAAACGATTTCGATGTGACACCGGAAGCGATGGATCGTGGTCAGCGCGCTCGGCTGATCCGCACCACCAGGACAAAACTTGGTCTGTCACAAGGCGAATTCGCAAACCGGTTTCATGTCCCGGTCGGGACGCTGCGCGATTGGGAACAGGCCCGTGCCACAGCTCCGGATTTTGCCATAGCCTATGTGCGCGTCATTGGCCAATATCCTGAAATGGTCGCAAAGGCCGTGGCATAGGCTATCATTCCCTGAGCCTATGCCACCTTCAACTTTATAGCTTACCCCCGCGCTGCTGAATCATCATGAACGTATCATAGGTGTATTCTGCCAGCTGCATCCACAGATAGGCTTCCTTCTTGAAGGCGACCTGGTCGTCGTAGACTTTCTTGAAATCCGGGTTCTTGGCGGAGATTTCGGCGTAGACTTCCATGGACGCTTTGAAGCAGGCGTCGAGAATGTCCTGGCTGAAGGGTTTCAGCGTGGTGCCTTCCGAGACGATCTGCTTGATCGCAACAGGGTTTTTCAGGTCGTATTTCGCCATCATATTGGTATTGGCGAAGGCGCAGGCGTCCTGCAACACGGTCTGGTAGGATTTCGGCAGTTCGTTCCATTTGGCGAGATTAACGAAGGCGTGGATGGCCGGGCCACCCTCCCAGAAGGCGGGGTAGTAGTAATATTTGGCGACCTTGTAGAAGCCGAGCTTGTGGTCGTCATAGGGGCCGATCCATTCGGCGGCGTCGATGGTGCCTTTTTCCAGCGCCGGATAGATATCGCCGCCAGCAATCTGCTGCGGCACGCCGCCCAGCTTTTCAATGACCTTGCCAGCCAAGCCGGCAATGCGCATTTTCACGCCCTTGAGGTCATCGACGGTGTTGATTTCGCGGCGGAACCAGCCGCCCATCTGCGCGCCGGTATTGCCAGCCACCATGCCATAGAGATTGTGCTTGGCGTAGAATTCGTTGAGCAGCGTATTGCCATTGCCCTGATAGAACCAGGCATTGGTGAGGCGCGCATTCAGCCCGAAGGGAATGGCGGTGCCAATCGCAAAGGTCGGGTCCTTGCCGACATAGTAATAGGAGCAGGTATGGCACATTTCCACCGTGCCAGCGCCAACCGCATCGGCGGCCTGCAAGCCCGGCACCACTTCACCTGCCGCAAACACCTGGATGGTGAAATTGCCATCGGTTGCCGCCGCCACGCGGGCCGCAATATCCTCAGCACCACCATAAATCGTGTCCAGCGATTTCGGGAAGGACGAGGTCAGTCGCCAACTGATTTTCGGTGCCTGCTGGGCAATGGCGGGTGCGGCCAGCCCAACCGCTCCAAGCGAACCGACGCCTGCGACACCGGCCTTCTTCAAAAATCCACGACGATCCATAGAGTCCTCCCGATTGAATGCTGATTCCCCTTACCATTCCCCTCCAGGAAGGCAATTCGAAGGTAATCATGTTGGCAAGGCGGTGGCAAGCGGGCAGCCTTATCAGTTTAGGCTAAAGTTGAAGACAGATGAGGCCTATCGTTGACTTGGGCAGAAAACGGCGCAAAACAGTTGCTCAGAACCGCTATTCTGGAGCCTTTGATGACCAAGCCTCTTGTCGCCATTCCCGCTGATTTCCGTGCCATTGAAGGGTCCAATTGGCATTGCGTGCTGGACCAATATGTCAAGGCAACTCTCACCGTCGCCGGGGCCATGCCGGTTATTATTCCCGCTCTGCAAACCGGCGCGGATATCGAGGCGGTGCTTGACCGGGTGGATGGCGTGGTGATTTCCGGCTCGCCCAGCAATGTGCATCCCTCGCTCTATGGCCGCGAAGCCACGGATGGCGATGGCCCCTTCGACCACGCCCGTGATGCGACCTCGCTGCCGCTGATCCGCCGCGCCATCGAGCGGGGTGTTCCGCTGCTAGCTATCTGCCGGGGTATCCAGGAGCTGAACGTGGCGCTGGGCGGCACGCTGGCATCGGAAATACAGGACCAGCCCGGCACCTGGGATCACCGCAAGCCGCCGACCACCGACCGCGACCTCGCCTATTCCATCCGCCAGCCGGTGGAGGTGCGGGAAGGCTCCTGCATCGCCCGCTATCTCGGCACAGCAGGGACAATTCAGATCAACTCCCTGCACCGCCAGGCGATTTCCGATCTCGCCCCAAGGCTCCAGGCCGAGGCGCTGGCCGATGACGGCACAATCGAGGCCGTGTCCGTCATCGATGCCAAAGGCTTTGCCGTTGGCGTGCAATGGCACCCGGAATATTGGGCCGAAACGGATGCCCCGTCGCGCGCCCTGTTTGAAGCATTCGGGGCGGCGGCCAGGGAGTATGCAGCAGTGAAAACCAAGGTGGTTTGATGGTGGCGACGCCGTTTCAAACGTGAATTACGGAGCGGTTCGCTTGGCTTCGCCCTCCTCATCCCCTGCCGGGACCTTCTCCCCGACGGGGAGAAGAGACTGAAATCAACACACGATTTGCTTCCTATCTCCGCTCCTTGCTTACAGCGCTTACCGCTTCACTGGTGTTTCCGGCACGGGTGTCTTGACCATACCGTTTTCAAACCAGCCGATCAGGTTATCCGCCACCAGATCGGCCATGGCATTGCGGGTCGGCACCGAGGCGGAGGCGACATGCGGCAACAGCGACACATTGGGCAGATCGAGGAATTCCGCCGGTACTTTCGGTTCTTCGTAGAACACGTCCATTCCGGCGGCGGCAATCGTGCCATCCTTCAAGGCTGAGATCAGCGCCGGTTCATCGACGCTCCAGCCACGGCCGACGCTGATGAACACGCCGTTCGGCCCCAGCGCCTTCAACACGTCGGCATTGATCGCCTTGTGGGTTTCCGGCGTTTTCGGCACAATGCAGATCAGCGTATCGACGGCTGCGGCCAGATCCGTCAGCGAGGCATGGTAATCGTAGGGAACGCCGGGCTTGGGGCTGCGGGTATGGTAGCTGATCTTCACCTTGAAGGGTTGTAACCGGCTGGCGATTTCACCACCGATCCGCCCCAATCCATAAAGCCCGACATGGCGGCCCCGCAGCGACAGCGGCGACAGTGTAAACGGTCCCTCGTTCTGCCAGCGCCCGGCCCGCAGATAGCTTTCCGCCTGATGGAACTGCCTGATCGTGTTGAGCAGCAGCGCAATCGTCGTATCGGCCACTTCATCATCCAGCACGTCAGGCGTGTTGGTAACGATAACATTTTTAGACGCAGCTTTTGCCACATCCACCCCGTCATAGCCGACGCCGAAATTGGCAATGATTTCCAGCTTCGGCAGGCTGTCGATCAAGGCGCCCGGCACAGCACCGGCAATGGCAATGCCCCGCACGCGGGCGGCGTCAGCATCGTTTAACGCAACCGGCTGGCCGGGCGGGGTCTGCACCAGTTCGAAACCAGGCTGCAAACGTTCCAACACGCGCGGATGAATTTTTCCGGGAATGAGAATTACGGGCTTATTGGTCATAGGATCAAATCTCTATTCGTCTCGATGTTTAACGGGGCCAGTCGATTGGCGGATACGCATTTCAGGCTTGATAAGGTGAATACCATCAGGCTCATGACTGCCCGCCAGCTTATCCAGAAGCGCGCGCGCCGCAAGCCTGCCCACTTCCGCCTGTCCGTTTGACACAGTGGTCAGTGCCGGCGTGGCAATAGAGGCTTCCTCCAGATCGTCGTAGCCGGTGACGGATATATCGCGGCCCGGCACCAGCCCGGCACGCGATATGCCATTCATCAACCCAATCGCGACCAGATCGTTCCAGCACACCGCCGCCGTCGGCTTTTGTGGCAGCGACAGAAAATTCACCGCCGCCTCGAAACCACCCTGTTTGGTGCGCGGTCCGGGAAGGCGCAGATTGGGATCGACGGCAATGCCCGCCTTGCGCAAGGCGTTGACATAGCCCTGATAGCGGTCGCGCCCCGTCGAGGTTTGATCGGTGCCGCCAACCATGGCGATGACGCGGTGGCCAAGGCCGATCAGGTGGTTGGTGGCCAGCGAAATGCCGTAGCTGTCATCGCCGCGATAGGTCGGAAGGGCCAGCCCGTCCATGGACCGGGCAATCAGGATGGCGGGCATGCCATTGTCTTCGGCCAGCATCACATCCTCCGGCGGTGAGCCGATGGCAGGCGACATGATCACCCCGTCACCGCCCAGTTGCAGCAGCGTCTCGATGAAGGTCCGCTGCTTTTCCACCGAATCGTAGTGGTTGGACAGAATGAACGTCTGGCGGCTGCGGTCCAGCTCGCTTTCAATGGCTTTCAGAATTTCGCCGTAAAACGGGTTCATGATGTCATGAACGACAACACCGATAATGCCGGAACGCGAGGTGCGCAGGCTGGCGGCGCGACGGTTATAGATATAGCCAAGCAGCCGGGCTTGGTCCTTGATCTTTTCGCGCGTATCTGCCGCCACCAGCGGACTGTCTCGCAAGGCCAGCGATACCGTGGCGGTAGACAGGCCGAGACTTTCGGCAATGGTCGATAACTTGATCTTTTGCGCCACGGCTCCCCCCTCTGCCGGACGTGAACAGGCCGGCTTCAACGCATTTAAACAGTTTAATTAAAACGTTGAACGCGCCATGGCAAGGGCAGATGCACGGGCTCCTTCGATCAGTCAGCCAGGGGTTCATCGACCAGGTCGGGCCGTTGTGCGTCGGCAGGCGCCAGTAGATTGGCATCGATGGCGGCAAGCAGTTTCATCAACACTTTCACCTGCTTGCTGCTAAAGCCACGGGTAGCATGGCGCTCCACCGCAACATTGGCATCGGCGATCTTTTCCACCGTAGCCCGCCCCATTTCTGTCAGGAACACTTTCGTCTGGCGGCCATCGGCATCCGAGCCGCGCCGTTCGACAAAGCCCTGCACCTCCATGCGCCCGATGGTGCGAGTCATGGTCGGCGCCTTGACGCCCAGGCGCTGCGCCAGAAGGCCGGGCGTCAACCCTTCCTCCTCAGCCAGCAGCAGCACCACGCCTTCCTGCCCGGAATAGAGCCCGCTGCCGGTCAAAAGCCGCGTCTGCACCGTGCGAAAACTGCGTGACGCCTGGGTGATTGCCATGCCCAACTCGCCACTCAAGCCAAGTTTCGCCTGTTTCACCTCGTCTTTGGACTTGCCGGATTTCTTCTTTTTCTCGGTCTTATCTTTTTTAGCCATGCTACCCCCGCAGTCGAAAGAAAGTGCTGTTGTCACAGGCGCTCATGTCACGCATATGATGCATAGACAAAAACAGGTCAGTAAACCAGATGTCCCATCCAGAACCGTATTTCCAGTGCAACGATCCGGCTCTTTCGCCCGCCGAAAGGGCCAACTGGATTGCCGTCCTGCCGCTCGGCGCCCATGAACAGCATGGCCCGCATCTGCCCTTTGAGACCGACACGATCATCGCGCAGGGGGTTGTGGACCGGCTGATCCTAGCACTGCCCGACACCCTGCCCGTCACCTTTCTGCCCGTCGAGCCGGTCGGCTATTCCGTCGAGCATATGGATGTATTCGGTACGCGCACGCTTACCTTTAACGAGGCCGTGGAGCGCTGGCTCGGCATCGCCGAAACCCTGAGCGGCCAAGGCATTCGTAAGCTGATGATGCTCAACGCCCATGGCGGCAATTCGCCCTTGATGACCGTGGTCGCCACCGAAGCGCGCATCCGTTTTTCGATGCTGGCCGTGGCAACCAGTTGGACCCGCTTCGGGCAGCCGGACGGCCTGATCCGGCCTGAAGACAAGGCCATCGACATTCATGGCGGCGATATCGAAACTTCGGTCATGCTGGCATTGCGTCCAGACTTGGTCGCTATGGACAAGGCTCAGAATTTCTCGTCACGGCAAAGCGAGTTTGCTGCCCGCTTCACCCATCTGCGCGCCTATGGCCCACATGCCTTCGGCTGGAAAATGGCGGACCTCAATCCGCTGGGCGTCGCCGGAAATGCCAGTGTGGCAACAGCGGAAAAGGGCGAAAACCTGCTTTCCCATGCCGTTCACGGACTTGTGGAGCTCCTGTGGGATATCCATGACTTTGATATCGAGAAAGCCTTTGAACTGCCACCCCACTCGTCCTATATGGGGTAATATAGTTACAGGGCGGCGCGATGCTGCCTTCCAATCATCGAGGTTCCCATGAGTGAAGCAGCCGTAAAACCCACACCCGTTACCGTGCTGACCGGCTATCTCGGCGCAGGCAAGACCACGCTTCTCAACCGGATTCTGTCGGAAAACCACGGCAAGAAATACGCTGTCATCGTCAATGAATTCGGTGAAATCGGCATCGACAATGATTTGATCGTCGAGTCGGACGAAGAAATCTATGAGATGAACAATGGCTGCGTCTGCTGCACGGTGCGCGGCGATCTGATCCGGGTCGTCGAAGGACTGATGCGCAGGCCTGACCGTTTCGACGGTATCATTGTCGAAACCACCGGTCTTGCCGATCCGGTGCCTGTCGCCCAGACCTTCTTCATGGATGACGATGTGCGCGCCAAGACCGAGCTGGATGCCGTCGTCGCCCTTGTGGATGCCAAGCACCTGCCGCTGCGCCTCAAAGACAGCCGCGAAGCCGAAGACCAGATCGCCTTTGCCGATGTCGTTGTTATCAACAAGGCGGATCTCGTTACTCATGAGGAATTGCACCGGATCGAGGATATCGTCCGCGCCATCAATCCCTCGGCCCGGATCTACACCACCACTCGCTCTGGCGTAGACCTGTCGAAAGTGCTGAACCAGGGCGCCTTCAACCTGGAACGGGCGCTGGAAAACGATCCGCACTTCCTGAGCCATGATGAAGACGACGATCATGTCTGCGGCCCTGATTGCGACCATGACCATGGACACGATCATCATCATCACGACCATGGGCATGACCACGATCATGACCATGGACATCACCACCATGACCACGGTCCCTCGCCTATTCATGATGTGACCGTCACCTCGATATCGCTGCGCGGTGGCGAAATGAACCCGGACCGCTTCTTCCCCTGGATTCAGAAGGTCACCCAGACCGACGGCCCGAACATCCTGCGCCTGAAGGGCATTATCGCCTTCAAGGGCGATGCCGAGCGCTATGTGGTGCAGGGTGTTCATATGATTATCGAGGGCGACCACCAGCGGCCATGGAAAGATGGCGAAAAGCATGAAAGCCGCCTGGTGTTCATTGGCCGGGAACTGGACCGTGAAAAGCTGGAAAACAGCTTCAAGGCCTGCGAGGCTGCGGCATGAAGCTTATCCCTTCCCTGCTGCCAAACCCTGACAACCATACCGGAAAGACTGCCTGATGCCGACTGTTGCCCCGCTCGATCTGGAAGGCCACGTACTGACCGCGGCCTTCCTTGGAGACATTCCGGTTTTCGTCACAGCGGCTGGCGCTGTTCACCGTCTGGATGGCGGCGAGCAGGTCACCGAAACCGGGTCGGGCCTGCTGACCGCCATCAAGGACGACCATAACCAGACGCTTTTGACCGGCGGCGAGGATGGCAAGGTGCTGCGCATCGCTCATGATGGCACGGTCACGGAACTGGCGCACGCACCCCGCAAGTGGATTTCCGTTGTCGCAGCCGGGCCGCAAGGCGCGGTTGCCTATGGTTATGGCAAATCCGCCTTCGTGCGGCTGGCAAGCGGCGCGATACATCCCTATGAAGAGGAACGCACAGTCGAGGGTCTCGCCTTTGCGCCCAAGGGTTTGCGCATCGCCATTTCCCGCTACAATGGCGTGACGTTGCGCTTTGCAGCAGCCGAGGGCAAGCCAGTCGATCTGGAATGGAAGGGCGCCCATACTGGCGTCAGTTTTTCGCCTGACAACCGTTTCGTCGTCACCACCATGCAGGAAAATGCCCTGCATGGCTGGAAGCTGGATGGTGCTGGCAGTGATACCCGCCATATGCGCATGACCGGCTATCCCGCCAAGGTCAAGTCGATCTCCTGGTCGGCCAAGGGCAAGTGGCTCGCCTCATCCGGCGCGCCCGCTGCGATCGTCTGGCCCTTTGCCTCCAAGGACGGCCCGATGGGCAAGGCCCCGCAAGAGCTGGGCACACGCGCCAATATCATGGTCACCCAGGTCGCCTTCCATCCCGCAGAAGAGGTGCTGGCCATTGGCTATATCGACGGCATGGTACTGGCGGTGCGCCTGGCCGACGGCAAGGAGGCGCTGCTGCGCCGCCCGGGCAAGGGTGCGATCACCAGCCTGGGCTGGAGCGCAAGCGGCAAGTTGCTGGCCTTCGGGTCTGAAGCTGGCGATTGCGGCGTGATAGATATCTCCGGCTGATCTCAAGTAGAAAAACAACCATGCCAAGAAAACCAGGGCTAATGCCCTGGTTTTTTATTATTTAAATCAACTAGATTCAAATTTTAAGGAAAACATAACCAACCAGAAACTAAAAGAAATATGCTTTTTAAAGCGCTCTTGAAAAATAAGCGATGTGTTCAATTTTAGACCATAACCTGGCCACATCACCTCGACGCTTTCGTCCGCGTGATCTGCTCCTCCCGACATCACTTTCTGCGGACCACAACTATGAAGCTCAGCATATCCTCCACGGTGATCATTTCCGGCGTGATCCTTGCCGTCGGAGTCGTCATCACACTCGCGACAGCCATGCAGACCCTCCAGCGGCTGAAGGTCAACGGACCGATCTATCAGCAGATCGTCGACAGCAAGGACCTGATCGCCGATATCCTGCCGCCGCCGCTGTATCTGGTCGAGGCTTATTCCCTGATCAATGAGTCAGCGCTTCAGCCGGATATGGCCGCTATCAATATCGACCGCCTGAAACTGCTGAAAAGCCAGTATCAGGAACGCCGGGACTATTGGAAAGGCACAACCCTGCCTGATGCTCTGCGCAGCAAGTTGCAGCAGGATGTTTTGGTGAAAGGTGACGCGTTCTGGACACAAATGGATCAAGCCGTCGTTCCAGCCCTAAGCGGTGCTGATCCGACCGTGCTGAAAGCCGCACTCAATGAGTTGAAGGAACGGTTTCACACCCACGAAGCCGCCGTTAATCAGTTGGTCGACATGGGGAATACCTATGGTAAGCTGCGGGAAACCGAAGCCGCTACGGAGACCGCATCGCGCGAAACCTTCAGCTATGCGCTGGGAAGCGCGCTGATCCTCCTCAGCCTCGCCTCGATTTTCATCGTTCAACGCCGCGCCCTGTCGCCGCTGCGCCATATGACCACGGCGATGACCGCCATGGCCCATGGCGATCTCGATACGCCTCCTCCCTATGCGACCCGCACCGATGAAATCGGCGAAATCGCCCATGCGCTGTCGATCTTTCGCGATGCCGGCCTGGAAAAGCGCCGCCTGGAGCAGGAGGCGGATGCCAGCCGCGCCAGCACGGAAGAGCAGCGCCGGCAGCGTGAGGCCGAGCGGGCCGCCGAGGCGCAAGCCCTGCGCCGCGTGGTCGAAGAACTTGGCGACGGTCTGCACCGGTTGGCCGAGTGTAACATGCGCACCACGCTCGACACGCCGTTCGATGCCCGGTTCGACACTCTTCGCAGCGATTTCAACGACTCCATCCTGACGCTTCAGACCACTCTAAAGCAGGTTCTCGATGAGACCGGCTCTCTGCAAACCAATAGCCGCGAGATGCGGGACGCCGCCGACAGCCTGGCCAAGCGCACCGAGCAACAGGCCGCCGCCCTTGAAGAAACCGCAGCAGCGCTCGAAGAGGTTGCCTCGACCGTGAAGGCCTCCACCACAAGAACCCGCGAAACCCGGATGCTTGTGAAAGATGCGCGTGACTGTACCAATTCCTCCAATGACGTGGTCAACAATGCCATTACCGCCATGCAGCGGATTGAAAGCGTCTCCGGTGAGATCGGCACAATCATCGGCGTGATCGATGAGATCGCCTTCCAGACCAACCTTCTGGCGCTGAATGCCGGTGTGGAAGCTGCCCGCGCTGGGGAAGCCGGCAAGGGCTTTGCCGTGGTGGCCCAGGAAGTGCGCGAACTGGCCCAACGCTCGGCAGGTGCCGCCAAGCAGATCAAAACGCTGGTGGATCGTTCCAGCACGGAAGTGGCAAGCGGCGTGAAACTGGTAGGAACCGCTGGCGATGCCCTGACCCAGATCGGCGGCTTTGTCACCAAAATCGACGATAATATCGATGCCATCACCAAGGCCGCAGAAGAACAGGCTATCGGCCTTCAGCAGATCAGCAGTTCGGTCAACAGTCTCGACCAGATGACCCAGCAGAATGCTGCCATGGTCGAAGAGACCAATGCCATCAGCCAGACGCTGGCCGACGGCGCCATCTCACTGGCAGCCCTCGTCAATCGCTTCCAACTGCCGGCAACCCCCATGGCCCGGGCGGCGTGAGACGAACGGCGATCGAAAGATCGTCTTTCCTGTAAGCCAGTCTTCGGCCTTTACCCAAATCAAGCGCTCAGAAACAAAAATGGCGGCCACTTTAGCCGCCATTTTCCTATGTATCTCGATGAGGTTTAGAAGCGGTAGGTGACACCGGCGCCGATCAGCCATGGATCGAGCTTGGCAGTGCCCTTGACCTTGGAGCCACCAACGGTCGCTTCGAAATCCGGGCGCAGGTAATATTTCTTGACGTCGAAGTTGACGCCCCACTTGTCGTTGATCATGTAGTCGAAACCGACCTGCACGGCGGCACCGAAGGTATTCTTGACATCGAGCTTGGTGGCGGAACCGGTCGCCGACTGATTGTAGAACATCGTATAGTTGACGCCCGCGCCAACATAGGGCTGGAACTTGCCGAAATCGGTGAAGTGATATTGCAGCGTTACCGTTGGCGGCAGGATCCAGACCTTGCCGAGCTTGCCCAGGCTACCGATTGAGCCCCCGGCATTGACGTTCGCTGACGTCGTGCCGAGAATGAGTTCGGCAGCGATGTTGCGATTGAAGAAATAGCTGAAATCGACTTCCGGCGTGACGCTGTTGCTGTAGGACAGATCGGAGCCGCCAATGCCATCCACCGAGCCGCCATCATTGGGTACCACGGCCAGCGCACGGGCGCGGACCTGCCAGGGGCTGTAGGGCGTCAGCAGCGATTCGGCTTGCGGAGCGCTTGCCGCCGGTGTCAGATCCGCCGCAGAGGCCAGAGGCGTCGCCAAAGACAGCGATGCGAAAGCAAGGGGCGCAAGCGCTATCAAGCCAAGGGTGCGGTTCGTTGACATGTCATCTCTCCTTTATCGATTGATCAGCAGGTCCCCCTGCTGCATTGCAACCGATTATCGGTGACCGGACACCACCGTCCTTGAGACAAATCAAGAAAAGACAACCTTACGACAGGCCGCCAGTATTCAAGGATGAAGTGTGGCTTCCATGCATCATCTTTTTGATTTCTATCAATTTTTCTTCGAACAAGACCACCCTCCGACCAGACCTCAAAGCGGTGGCCCACATGCTCGCGTCAACCGGCAAAGGAAGGGTTATTTTTCATCGCCGCTTCCTATCACCCACTTGTGAGTACCCGGGCGGCGATTGGAGCGAGACAAGTCCTCTTCCGTCACGGAACTGTTAAAAACGCTTCCTATCGTCTTGCCACTCCGCCGATGTCAGCTTCCCCACCGCGGATCCTCGTAAAGGATATGGTCATGCCTCTTCATCCTCGGCAGCGAAACATGTGTGCCGGTTCAATTCTCATGTCTGCGTCTCTCTGTCTCATCCCCACCGCCCCGGCGGCGGCTGAGGTCAATACGGCAACGCCGATCAAGCATCTGGTGGTGATCTTCCAGGAAAACGTCGCCTTCGACCATTATTTCGCGACCTATCCGAAAGCTGCCAATGTCGAGGGTGAGCCCGCCTTTACTGCCGCGCCGCAGACGCCTGCCGATATCGATACGCTGGCCCATGCCGGACTGCTGGAGACCAATCCGAACAAGACCAATCCGGGCAATGGCCCCGATGCCACCGCCCCATTCCGTCTCGATCGCACCCAGGCCGCCACCAATTCGCAGAACCATGGCTATACCGCCGAACAGGCCGCCTATGACGCTTTCGCCATGGACCTGTTTCCCGCCAATACCGGGCGCGGCACCAAGGGTGCGGCCGGTGCCTTTGGCACCAAAGGCCAGGTCATGGGCTATTATGACGGCAATACCGTTACAGCGCTGTGGAACTACGCCCAGAATTTTGCCCTGAACGACCGATCTTTCTCCACCAATTTCGGCCCCTCGACCCCCGGCGCCATCAACCTCGTCTCCGGCCAGACCAATGGCGTGACCCTGCCACCCGGTTACACGCTGGAAAAGGACGGCACCTATGCCAAGGGCGAAGTCGTGCCTGATGGCAATGGCGGCTGGACGATGATTTCCGATCTCGACCCCACCGGCGATGTTTGCTCGAAAGGCCAGACAGCCCTGATGACCGGCCGCAATATCGGCGACCTCCTGAACGACAAGGGCCTGACCTGGGGCTTTTTCGAGGGCGGCTTCGATCTGACGCTCAACAATCCCAATGGCACGACCGGTTGCAAGCGCACGACGACATCGGCAATCACCAAGGTCGATGAAGTCGATTACATTCCCCATCACCAACCCTTCCAATACTATCCCTCGACCGCCAATCCCCAGCATATCCGCCCGAGTTCGGTCGCCGCCATCGGCACCAGCCAGGACGGCGGCGCCAACCACCAGTATGACATCAATGATTTCTATGCGGTTCTGAGCAACGGTACTCTGCCCGCCGTCAGTTTCCTAAAGGCGCCCGCCTATCAAGACGGCCATGCTGGCTATTCCGATCCGCTTGATGAGCAGGAGTTCGTCGCCAATGTCGTCAACAAACTCCAGCAATCGCCGGAGTGGAAGGACACCGCCGTGGTGCTGCTTTATGACGATTCCGACGGCTGGTATGACCACGCCCATAACGTCGTCAATCCGTCCAGCATTCCCGTCAAAGGCTATGACGTGCTTGATGGTGCGGCCTGCGGCACCGGAACTCCCTTGCCCGGTGTCAACGGCCAGCCAGTCCAGGGCCGTTGCGGCTATGGCACCCGTCAGCCATTGCTTGTGATCTCGCCTTATGCCAAGCAAAACTATGTCGATCATACCCTGACCGACCAGACCTCGGTCATGCGGTTTATCGAGGATAACTGGATGGCGGGGCAAAGGCTGGGCGGCGGCTCCTTCGATGCCATTGCAGGCTCCCTGAACGGCATGTTCAATTGGTCCCATGCTCGCAGCGATACGCTGATCCTCGATCCGAAGACTGGCCTGAAAAGCTAAGCGGAGACACCGAGAGCGGTTGTTCATGGCAGTGTTTAACGAAAAATCCCGCCTGCCGCTGCTGGCGTTGGCGCTTCTGAGCCTTGCCTTCGCAGGCTTAGGCTGGGCGGCCCAGACATTGGCGGAAACCCCGACACAGGCCGAAACCGGCGCACCCGCCCAGCTCAGTGCCGTGGCACAATTGGGCAAGGCGCTGTTCTTCGATCAGAGTCTGTCTGGTAGTGGCAGGATGTCCTGCGCTAGCTGCCATGATCCCGCCCATCATTACGCCCCAGCCAACACGCAGGCGGTACAGATGGGTGGACCCGATCTTAACCTCCCGGGTATCCGCCCCGTGCCAAGCCTTGCCTACAAGATCGCCACGCCTGGCTTCTCTGTGGGCGTGGAAAATGCCGCCGAGGAGGCGCAGGAGGCTTCGCCGATGGCAGAAGCTTCCGGCACGGCACTTGCCGCGCAAACTGCGGTGATCGCCGGGCCGGTCGCTGGCCAACCTCTCGTCAAAGCCGTGGCTGCCGCCGACAATGCCGTTCCCCAGGGCGGCATGTTCTGGGATGGGCGCGCCGACAGTCTGGAAGACCAGGCGTTGGGGCCGCTTTTGTCGCCCTTTGAAATGGCCAATAGCGATGCGCAGGCCCTCTATGACAAAATTAAAGCCGGATATGGCGCGCAACTGACGGCCTTGTTCGGCAAACAGGTTGCGGAGGACCAATCCATGGCCTTGTCGGAAATCGGTTTTGCATTGGCCCGCTATCAGGTGGAAGACCCGTCCTTCCATTCTTATTCCAGCAAATACGATGCCTATCTGCGCAGACAGACGCAACTTACTGCGGCTGAACAGCGTGGGCTCGCCTTGTTCGACGATCCGAAAAAAGGCAATTGCGCCTCCTGCCACCTGGACAAAATGGGCGGCGACGGACAGATGCCGGCATTTACCGATTACGAATTCGAGGCGCTCGGCGTGCCGCGCAATCCTGATATTCCCACCAATGCCAACAGGCTCTATTTCGATCTCGGCATTTGCGGCCCGATGCGCCATGACGAATTTTCCGCCCAGCCGCAAAATTGCGGGCTGTTCAAGACCCCAACCCTGCGCAACGTCGCCGAGCGCGGTGTCTATTTCCACAATGGCGTTTACAAGACGCTGGAGGAGGCCACTCGTTTTTACGTGGCCCGTGACACCGATCCTGCCAGCATTTATCCAAAAAATCCGGATGGCAGCATCGACAAGTTCAACGACATGCCAGATGCCTATCGCGGCAATATCGATGTGATCGATGCGCCCATGGACAGAAAGCCGGGCCAACCGCCCGCATTGAACGAGACGGAAATCAGGGATGTCGTGGCTTTTTTGAAAACACTGACCGATGGGTGGGGTGCGCAGCAACGCTAGGCCGCCGCTCTACATTGCTGCGCACCGTCCTCGATCTCACAGTCCGTCCAATAATCGCCGCTGGCCGGCTGCAAATGGCAATTTCTGTGCTTCCGGTGCTCACGTACTTTGACTACGCTCCGCTCCGGTTCTCGAAATCACCATTTTCGCCAGGCCAGCAGCAATTCTTGAACAGACTGTGACTGGGACCGAGGACGTATTCATAAGCCGCTTATGCCGCCTTGCGACGGGCCGGTGCGGTCAGCTTGCGGCCGGAGGCCGAGATCATGCCGACAGCGCCGTCCAGCCAGCCGTGGATCAGTTCCAGCGCCAGGAACCGGTCGCGGGCAAACGGTCCCGGCATGACAAGATGCATGGTTTTAGCGGCAAAAAAGCCGAAGCGCTCGTAATAAGCGGCATCGCCGACCAGAAGCACGGCACCGTGACCACGGCCCTTGGCTTCCATCAAAGCAGCACGCATCAGCTGCGAGCCAACGCCCTTGCCTTCATGCGCGGCATCGACGGCCAACGGCCCGAGCAGCAGCGCATCGATAACTTGGCCTTCAGCATTGACGCCAGCCTCAATATTCCACAGGCGCACGGTGCCGATTACATGGCCCTTGCGGTCACGCGCCACCAGCGCCAGCCCTTCAGCGGGCACACGGCCACGGCGGATCTTTTCAGACGACTTCGTGCGGCGGTCCGGCCCCATGGCGCGGTCCAGCAAGGCCTCGCGCGCCACGACATCGGCGGGAGTTTCAGCATCGATCTTGAAGGCAGGCTGCGCAAAAAAAGCGCGCACGGTGTTGATAACAGCGGTCATGGCGACCTCCTGTGCAAAAGAGCGTTCAAATGGTGAGAGAGCAATCCTGCCGGGGAAAATTAGCCCGGCAGGAGCACGATCAGATCACATAGGCTTTCAGCGGTTCGAAACCGTTGAACGCCACCGCCGAATAGGTGGTGGTATAGGCACCGGTGCCTTCGATCAGCACGTCATCGCCGATGGTCAGCGACAGCGGCAGCGGATACATGTTCTTTTCATACATGACATCGGCGCTGTCGCAGGTCGGGCCAGCCAACACGCAAGGCTCCATTTCGTCGCCGTCATGGGCCGTGCGGATCGGGTAACGGATCGCCTCGTCCATGGTTTCCGCCAGACCGCCGAACTTGCCGATATCAAGGAACACCCAGCGATGGGCGTCATTGTCGGACTTCTTCGAGATCAGCACCACTTCCGCCTTGATCACACCGGCATTGCCAACCATGCCGCGACCGGGCTCAATGATGGTCTGCGGAATGTTGTTGCCGAAATGCTTCTTCAGCGATGCGTTGATGGCCTGGCCATAGGCTTCAGCAGACGGAATGTCGCGCAGGTACTTGGTCGGAAAACCACCGCCCATGTTGACCATTTGCAGGTAGATGCCCTGCTTGGCCAGCTGTGCGAACACCCGCTTGGCATCGCCCAGTGCTGCATCCCAGGCATCGACCTTGGTCATCTGCGAGCCGACATGGAAGGACACGCCGAAGCTTTCCAGGCCATGCTGGTGGGCATAGACCAGAACGTCGACGGCCATCTGCGGCACGCAGCCGAACTTGCGCGACAAAGGCCATTCGGCACCCTCACCATCGGTGAGGACGCGGCAGAACACACGGGCGCCAGGGGCGGCACGGGCAATCTTTTCGACTTCCTCATGGCTATCGACGGCAAACAGGTTGATGCCGAGCGCATGCGCCTTGGCAATATCCCGTTCCTTCTTGATGGTGTTGCCAAACGAAATCCGCTGGGCGGTCGCACCGGCAGCAAGCGCCATTTCGATTTCGGCCACGGAGGCGCAATCGAAGTTGGAGCCGAGCGATGCGAGCAGCGACAGGATTGCCGGCTCCGGGTTTGCCTTGACGGCATAGTAGATGGCGCTGTCTGGCAGGGCGTGGCGGAATGCGCCATAATTATCGCGCACGACATCAAGGTCCACGACGAGGCAAGGGCCTTCAGGACGCTGGGTATTGATGAAGTCGAGGATGCGGGCGGTGGTCATGGCGATCCCTTCCATAGTAAAAAGGTTACCGGAACCCAAAGAGCTCCGGATGGACAAAGTGCGCCGAGACCTCGCTCGAAACCAGTCGGTGGAGACACTGGTACCGTACGAACGCTCTAACGCGGGCGATGGATCAACGCCCTCTTGCCTGAGAGCATCAATCCGCTTTGTCTGCCATGGATTGGTTGGGGAACCCGACCGCACTTCCGGCAATGATGGTGTGCCTCTTCAGTGACCCCGGCTGATGGAAAGCCGGCAGAGACTAGAAAGGCCCGCACCGTCGTTGCTTCAAGGTGTCCTCGCATTTCCCGGTTGGCCGGGATAACGACTGGAGGGGTTAATTCCAGGTACCTTACCGATTTCCTCACCACATCGAGGATCGGCGGACACCCACAGGCACGTGCGACTTTGGGCAAGACGGAGATAAGAAAACTCGCCGTCATAATCAAGCGGTTTTTGCAAGCCCGCTTCATTTTTTTATGTGTTTTATTATTGAACGAAGTGAGACTATTGTTCACCATACATCAAAACAACCCGAAGAGGCCCTCTTGGACACCCTGACCCGCATCCGCGCTTTCATCGATGTCGTTGAAGCGGAAGGCTTTTCCGCCGCCGCCCGCAAGACCGGGCGCTCCAAGGCGCTGCTGTCGAAATATGTTCGCGAGCTGGAGGACGAATTGGGGGCATTGCTTCTCAATCGCACCACACGGCAGTTTTCCATGACCGAGGCGGGTCACACCTATTATCGCAGCGCCGCCGACATCCTGAAAGAGATCGACAATCTCGCCGATCTGGTGCGCGAGAACAATGTCGGCATCAGCGGCAAGATTCGCATCACCGTGCCGCGCAGCTTCACCGATGCCGAAGTCGGTCAATCGCTGATCGATTTTGCCCTGCAACACCCCGATCTTTCCATCGAGATCGTTGCCGAAGACCGGTTCGTCGACTTGATCGAGGAAGGCTTCGACTTAGCCATCCGCGTCACCAAACTGGAAGATTCGGGGATGATCGCCCGCAAGCTGGCGGATTTCAGAAGTTACGCCTGCGCCAGCCCGGTTTTTCTGGAGAAATATGGTCCCCTCACCCATCCGCAGGATCTGTCCAAGGTGCCGGTGCTGATCGACACCAATACGCGCGGACACAACAGCCTGCGCCTGCGCCAGCCGGATGGCGAGGCCTTTACCGTGAATATTTCCGGGCCGCTGGAGGTCAATAGCCCCCAGACCACGTTGCGCGGCGCGCTATCGGGCCTTGGCATCGCCCTCTTGCCGGATTTCGTCGCCCGCAGACATATCGAAAGCGGCGCACTGATTTCGATATTTGAGGATTACATGCCCTCCGGCAGCGGGATCTATGCGGTCTACCCGCATCGCCGTTATCTGCCCGCCAAGGTCCGCGCGCTCGTGGATTTCATGCACAATTGGTTCAAGCGCAATGGCACATGCCAGCCCAAGCAAGGAACGCCACCTTCGGAGTGACGACAGTCCGGGCGCCGTTTCATCTCAGAATGCCCTCTTCACTTTTCCAAGGCAAAAGTCAGCGGCCCTATTTCCGTCCTATTGCTTGGCCACCACAGACCGTGAATATAAATGCGATGCGTCCATGCGACGCCGACAACACAGCGCGTCCTCTATGTTTCCAATGGCTCGCTGTCGCATTCAATATATGCAGCGGTTAGGGCGCAGATGAACATAGCAAGACCTCTTCTTCTCGCCGGTTTTCTTGTTGCAGGCTTTGTGAGCCTGTCGGTGCCCGCGGCTTTTGCCCATCCGCATGTCTTCGTCCAGGCCCGGCTGGAAGTGGTGGCGGGAGCGGACAATACCATCAAGGAATTGCGCAATACCTGGCGCTTCGACGAGGTGTTTTCCTCCAGCGTCATGCTGGATTTCGACAAGAACGGCGACCTGAAGCTCGACCATAGCGAGTTGCAGGATATCGCCAATACGATCAGAAGCTCGCTTGGCGACTATGGTTATTTCACCTTCATCAGTGCCAGCGGCGCAACCGTCAACGTCGCCAAGCCGCAGGTGTTCAACGCCGATTATAAAGACAATCAATTGCTGGTGTTCTTTATCGTCAAGCCGGAAAAGCCCATTCCGATCAAGGGCAATCTCAGCTTCGGCGTTCACGATCCGACCCTTTATACCGCCATCGACTTCAAGCAGGACAGCGACATCGTTGAGACCGGCGACGCGCTGAAGAAATGCAAGCGCACCGTGGTCCGGCCCAATCCCGATGATGTGATCAAGCAGAACCAGGCCAGTCTGACCGAAGCCTTTTTCAACGATCCGACCGGCACGGACATGGGCAAGCTGTTTGCAACGAGGCTCGACCTGGCATGTTGACGCCGACGCAATATAGACGGGCTTCAAGCACCACTCTTCTCGTAGCGGTCGCTCTTGCCGCGACACTCACCGCTACACTGGCCCATGCGGGTTCGCCGCTTGGCATCGGCACCGCCGAACCGTCTTTTCAGATGGACGGGCCGCTGGCGGGTGTGATGTTGTGGATCAACACCCATCAACAAGCTTTCTACCGGTCGCTGACCGAGGCGCTGCGCGGCATGCGTGACGATCCGCACCAGCTCTGGGTCCTGATCGGCTTGTCCTTCGCTTACGGGGTGTTTCATGCCGCAGGCCCCGGCCACGGCAAGGCGGTGATCTCGTCCTATATGGTTGCCAATGAGCTGGAGCTGAAGCGCGGCATCGCCATTTCCATCGCCTCGTCGATTTTGCAGGCCATCGTCGCCATCGTCACGGTGGGTGTGATGTTTCTTGCCCTGCGCGGCAGCGGTATTACGCTGACGCGGGCAACCGATGCCATGGAAGCCGCCAGTTTCGCGCTGGTGGTCGCCTTTGGCGTCTGGCTGCTGGTGCGCAAGCTGGGCGAGATTTTCCGGCATCGCCAGCCTGTGCCGGTCCTTGCCTTTTCCGGCGGGAGTGCTGGCGACATATCATCTGGCAGCGTGACATCCGGCTTGTTCGATGCGCCCCAGCCGGGAGGGACAAAATCCGCCTCGTTCTCAGGTTCTGGATCTCTTAAAGGAACCGGCCTACGGTTCAAGGCCGATGTAGCCGAGAGCGACCGTCATGTGCCGCGTGAGGGCGAAATCTGCGTGGATTGCGGCCGCAGCCATCTTCCGTCACCCGCCATGGTCGGTGCCGAGCATTTCAGCGTCAAGGAAGCCTGGTCGGCCATTGTCGCCGTTGGCCTTCGCCCCTGTTCAGGCGCGCTGCTGGTCATGACCTTCGCCATGCTGAACCAGCTCTATCTCGGCGGCATTCTATCGGTCTTCGCCATGGCGGCGGGAACCGCGATCACCGTTTCGGCACTTGCCATCGCTGCCGTCGGTGCCAAGGGCCTGGCGGTGCGGCTGGCGGGCCATGGCTCCCATACCGCCTACCGCGTCGGCCTTGCCATCGAAATTGGCGGCGCGTTGTTCATCATCCTGGTCGGAAGCCTGCTGTTGGCCGCCTCCCTGCAAGGCTATCACCTGTCATCCGGGTGACGCCGCTGATAGCGAGCCCTGAGCCAGAAGATCAGGAAGAACGACAAAAGGACCAAAGAGCCAACGGCAGCCGCCAGAAGTGGCGAAAATTGCCCGATCCACAGAACCAGATTGGGCAGGAACACCATGGCCAGCCCAAAGCCCAGAATGATCAGGCCAGCGGCAATCGCCGAATTTTTGTCGCGCGGGCTCATGTCGCAGTCCTCAAAGTGGCGCGAATATCCTCAAGCCGCCGTTTCTGATGGCCGTCAGCATCGAAATTGTCAGGATGAAGCCAGGCGTCGAACCCGGCTTTGACGAGAGGCCAATCGGCATCGATGATCGAGAACCAGGCGGTATCGCGGTTGTTTCCCTTGGAAATCATGTGCTGGCGAAACACGCCCTCGAAGGTGAAGCCGTAGCGGCGCGCCGTGATCTTGCTCGGCTCGTTGTCATTATGGCATTTCCACTCGTAACGCCGGTAGCCCAGATCCTCGAACACATGTCTGGCCAGAAGATAATGCGCTTCGCTCGACAGCGGTGAGCGTTTCATTGCCGGGCCATGCGCAACCGATCCAACCTCGACCACGCCGTTTTTTGGATCAGGCCGCATCAGGCTGGCCATGCCAACAATGGACCCATCGGCCTTGGAGCGAAAGATATGAGTAATCAGGCTGCCGCTGGCATTGGCGCCCTCCAGCCAGTCGCCAAACACCTCGACACCGGAAAAATCGTCATTGGGAAAATAGCGCAGCGCCTGATTGACGGCATCACCGCCACCCAGCCCGGACCACAGATCCGACAGATGCTGCTCACGGACAAAGGGCTCGACCAGCACATAGCGACCGTCAAGCCGCACTGGAGCTGGCGCCGCAACGCGATAGGTCTTCAGATCCTGCATGATGCCCCCCTGTTCGTATCACAGGTCAGGATTATGCCAGCAAGCCCGTGAAGGCAACGGCGATTTCCGCCGTTGCTCAGACTGCTGACAAAGCCAGCGTTTATCCTCGACGTCATGTTCGGCCTTGTGCCGAGCATCTAAGCAGATTAATTTAATGCAACAACGTCAGAGCCTTATTCGGAGACAGCAGACCCTCGGGACAGGCCCGAGGGTGACGACGTGCCGAGATCGGGGGTTGTCAATAAACTGGGCAACGGCGATTTCCGCCGTTGCTTTTGTTGGGCGTCAGTCTCAGACAGCCGGCGTCTCGACCTTGGCCGCAGCCACCGTCGCCTCAATATGGTCGATCAACCCATCGGCAAGCCCAAGGCGTCCAGCCAGAAGGTCGAGATAGCCGCGCTCGGCGCGGGTATCGGGATCGATGGTCAACCGCGAGGCCGTATAGAGCTCGACCTTCTGCTCCTCGGTGCGGGCAGCAGCCACCAGCGCATCGAGATCGGTCGGGTTGTCCAGTTCTGCACGAATAAAGGCCTCCGCCTCATCGCCGAGTTCCTCGACATGCAGTTTTTCCATGATATTGGCGCGCTCGCCTTCGTCGATATGGCCATCGGCCTTCGCCGCGGCGATCATCGCCTTGATCAGGGTGAGCGCGAAATCATTGCTGAGCGAGGTTGCCGGATCAAAGCCGGAATTTTCCGGTGGGGCGGGCAGTTCCGGCAGGGCGCGCAACTCTTCCGGGGCCTTGCCGGACTGGTAATTGCGATAGGCGCGGTAGCCGAGACCGGCTACCAGCGCCAAGCCGCCAACCTTCAGCGCGCCTCCGGCCAGCGACCGTCCGGTCTTGGTGCCGAGCAGCACGGAGACCAGCGCGCCGGTCTTCCAGGGATTGGACTTGGCATAGCCTACGGCGTCATCACCCCTCTTGCGAACAGAACCGCCGATGCCCGGGATCTGCGATCCCAGAAACTGCGTGAGGAGCTTTTTGGCGTCGATCATTCTCTTCTCCCTGATAATTCGGATGAGCAAGAGATAGGAACGCCCGCGCCCTTTCCCAAGGCGCGGGCGTCAAATTACGACATATGCCGCCGCTTGTAGTTCAGCCCTTCAGCGCGCAGGCCTCAACGGCCAGCTTGGTAATGCCTGCCCAATCGCCCGCAGCGACCAGTTCTTTTGGCGCCACCCAGGAGCCGCCAACGCAGACCACGTTGGGCAGCGACAGATAATCACGGGCATTCTTGAGTGAAATGCCGCCGGTCGGGCAAAACAGCGTGCCTGCCAGCGGCGAGGACAGCGATTTCAGATAGGCCGCCCCACCCGCCTGTTCAGCGGGGAAGAATTTCAGAACCTCATAGCCCTTTTCGCGCAGGGTCATCACTTCGCTGGCCGTGGCCGCCCCCGGCAGCAGCGGCACATCGGACCCGGCGGCAGCCGCCAGCAATTCCGGCGTCGTGCCGGGGCTGACGATAAACTGCGACCCGGCTTTCAGCGCGGCTTCGAAATGGGCGGGGTTGAGAATGGTCCCGGCACCGGCCACAGCCCCTTCGACCTCGGCGGCCACCCGCGAAATCGCTTCCAGCGCAGCTGGCGTGCGCATGGTGATTTCGATAGCTTTCAGCCCACCGGCCACCAGCGCCCGGGCCAGCGGCACGGCGGTTTCGACGTCGTCGATGATCAGCACGGGAACAACTGGCTGAAGCTTGAGCACCGCCAACAATCTGTCAGTCTTCGCAGTCATGAACATACCTTTCAAACGATTAGATGCTCCTGATTAGCGCGTGAAAACTGCCCTGTCGAGGCAAATGCGCGCAGCAGCAATTCAAGGATCGATGGAACTATTGTCAAACCGGCGCCATACTATAGAGTGAAATCGATTTTAACGTGACGGAAAGCAGCCATGGCAAAGGAAATCGAAAGAAAATTCCTGGTCCGCACAGACACTTGGCGTCAGCATGTCAGCAAATCCAGCAGCTTTCAGCAGGGCTATATCCTGTCGGGGGCAGATCGTTCCGTGCGCATCCGCATCCGCGACCGGGCCGATGCGTTGCTGACCATCAAGATTGGTCATGTTGGCCTCAGCCGCGATGAATTCGAATATGAAATCCCGCTCGCCGACGGGCTGGAAATGATCGACAAAGCCCAGGGCAACGTCATCGAAAAGACCCGCTATAACGTTGAATATGGCGGCTATCTCTGGGAAGTCGATGTCTTCGCTGGCGCCCATGCCGGGCTTGTGGTGGCCGAGGTCGAACTTGAAAATGACTGCGAAGACCCACCGCTGCCACCGTGGGTCGGGCGGGAAGTCACCGGCGACGGGCGCTATTCCAACCAATGGCTGGCAACCTCGACGCCACAGACGGAAAGGCGCAATGGCCTATCGCTTAAGGCCTGACCTGAAGACAGGCACCGCCATTGCCGGGATGCTGGGCGCGCTTTTGCAGGCTGCCGCAGCCGATCTTGATAGGGGCGCAGAAGCCCAGGCCGACGAACGGGACCGGGCCGTCCATCTTGCGCGCCGCAAACTGAAGCGCGCCAGAGCTCTCTACCGGCTGATCGCCCCGGCCATTGCCGACCTGCGTCGCCGGGAAAACCGGCGGATAGGCGATATTGCCCGCAGCCTTTCAGCACTTCGCGATGCTGCCGCATTGCTGGAAAGTGTCGAGGCGCTTCAAGAAGCAACCCTCAGCGATGAAGAAGCCGATGCCCTGCAACAGGCGTGGTCACTCCTGTCCAATCGCCATGAACGGCTGTCGGCCAATCTGGAGGCAGGCCAGAGCGCAGTGATGCGCGATGCGGCAGACGGCTGCCGTGAGGCGGCAGATGTCGCCATGGGGATTGAGTTCAACGACCGGCCCGCCAAGGTCGCCCGGATATTTGCCAAGGCCTGGGCCAAGACCTTCAAGCGCGCTGAAGCAGCCATTGCAGCCTGCCGCGAGGGCAGCGAAGCTGAAAGCTACCATGCGCTGCGCAAGGCCACCCAGACCTATTGGATGCATTTGTCCTTGCTGCGCGATCTTTGGCCAAGCGCCATGGAGATGAAACGCAGCGCCGCCAAGCAACTGGCCGATCTGCTGGGCCATGAAAATGACCTGTCGGTGCTGACCTCGGTGCTGGATGAAGACTCAAGTCTGTTTGCTGGCGGCGAAACTTTGTCCCATCTGCTCGCCATCATCATCCGCCAGCAGCAAACCCTGCGTCGGCAAGCACTTGAGGCGGCGGATGCATTGTTTGCCGACGGACCCGACCTTGAACCGGCCGTCATCGAAGCATTCTGGCTGCGGGCCGCAGCGCAATAGGCAGCAGTTGATGACCCGGTCTGAGCGTCTTCTTTCATTGCTGCAAATTCTGCGGCGCTATCGCCGCCCGGTGACCGGACAGGTGTTGGCCGAAGAACTGGGCGTCTCCATCCGCACGCTCTACCGCGACATTGCCACGCTCCAGAGCCAGGGCGCCGGTATCGAGGGAGAGGCCGGTCTTGGCTATGTGCTGCGTCCGGGCTACATGCTGCCACCACTGATGTTCAGCCCACAGGAAATCGAAGCGCTGGTGCTTGGTTCCCGCTTTGTCGCACAACGAACCGACCAGCATCTGGCCTTTGCCGCCCGCGACGCGCTTGCAAAAATCACCGCTGTGCTGCCCGACGAACTTCGCCGCAGCCTTGAGGATAATAGCCTGCTGGTCGGACCAAGCGATAAAGCGGCGGGGCAGCTTCCGGCCGATCTCAGCCCATATCGGCAAGCGATCCGCGCAGAACATGTGCTGCATATCGTCTACCGAGATGAAAAAGGGGTGGCGAGCAACCGCGATATCTGGCCCTTCGCCCTGACATTCTTTGAAGGCGCACGGATCTTGCTGGCATGGTGTACGCTGCGGGAAGATTTCAGACATTTTCGCTGCGACCGCATTGGGGAGTGCAAGACACTCGCTCTGCGCTACCCGGTGCGTCGAGCCAGCCTGCTGAAACGATGGCGCGAGCATAACAGCATTCCAGATCGGATTTTTTAGAGCGTCAGACAAAAGAGCAGAGCTGTCAACACTCCTGCCATTTTTTGGCAGCAGGCTGAGTTACAAACCGGGCGTCAACCTGAAGGAGACGTTCCCATGACAGCCACCTCGACCCCGAAAATGACCATTCTTTACGTCGACGCACCCGAGACAAGCGCCCATTTCTATCAGCAGGTCTTCGGTCTTGCGCCTGTCGAATTATCGGCGACATTTGCCATGTTCGCGCTGCCGGGCGGGTTCATTCTCGGCCTCTGGTCCCGCCACACCGTTGAGCCTGCGGCAAGCATCGCAGGCGGTGGCTGCGAACTGGCGATCCGGGCCGATACGGCTGCGGATGTCGATGATCTCCACGCGCAATGGCAAGCGCTTGGCGTACCCATGCTGCAAGCACCGACCGATATGGAGTTCGGGCGGACTTTCCTCGCCACCGATCCAGACGGCCACCGGATTCGCGTCTTCAACCCACCGGCATGACTTGACGAAACTCAAAGCGTGGTGTGCCTGCTGAAATTCGTTGATTCCCGGCGGCATTGGCAGTATTTCGCACGCCATGACAGACGATCTTCAAAATCCTCGCCATGAAGAGGGCGGCGCATTCTGTGTGGCCGCGCTCTATCATTTTGCGTCCTTCGCGCGGTTCGAAAGCTTCCGCGAACCGCTTGATGCGCTCTGCAAGGCGCAGGGCGTCAAGGGTACGTTGCTTTTGGCCCATGAAGGCATCAATGGCACGATTGCCGGCACGGATGCGGGCATTGCCGCGGTGCTGGCCTATTTGCGCGCCCAGCCGGAATTTGCCAGTCTTGAGCACAAGGAAAGCCGGGCGTCGAAAATGCCGTTCGTGCGCATGAAGGTGAAGCTGAAGAAAGAGATCGTCACCATGGGGGTCGAGGATATCGACCCCAACAAGATCGTTGGCACCTATGTCGATCCCAAGGACTGGAACGCGCTGATTTCCGATCCGGACACCATCGTCATCGACACCCGCAACGATTACGAGACCGCCATCGGCATTTTCCGGGGCGCTGTCGATCCCAATACCAAGACGTTCCGCGAGTTTCCCGATTGGGTGAAGAACAATCCCGGTCTGCACAACAAGCCGAAAATCGCCATGTATTGCACCGGCGGCATCCGCTGCGAAAAGGCCACGGCCTTCATGAAACAACAGGGTTTCGAAGAGGTCTACCATCTGAAGGGTGGTATCCTGAAATATCTGGAAAACGTGCCGGAGGAAGAAAGCCTGTGGGACGGCGCCTGTTTCGTATTCGACGAGCGCGTGTCCGTGACCCACGGATTGAAGGAGGGCGACCACCAGCTGTGCCACGCCTGCCGCAACCCGATCACGCCGGAAGAACTGTCCTCGCCCTATTATGAGGCAGGCGTATCGTGCAGCCATTGCTATGAGACCCGCACAGAAGAAGACCGGGATCGCTATCGCCAACGCCAGAAACAGATTGCGCTGGCCAAGCAGCGCGGCGAACGGCATATCGGCGGCTGATCCGGGATCTGTGAGGCAGCGCTTGCCGCCACACGTCCAGGCATAAGGATTGTCACGACAGGAGCGCAAGATCCGGTTGATCGAACCGTTCAAACGCTGGGCGGGCGAGAAGATAGCCCTGAATATAGGGCACGCCCATATCCTTCAGCACATCCAGCTCTTCCTTGGTCTCGACCCCTTCACACAGGGGAAGAATGCCGAACTCCGTCAACATCGCCAGCGTATGGCGCAACACGATCCGCTTGGCGCGATCCTGATCGATACCGCGCACCAGTTCCATATCCAGCTTGACGATATCGGGCTGAAATTTCGCCAGAAGCGTCAGCCCGGCATGGCCCGCGCCAAAATCGTCAATCGCCGTCTTGAAGCCAATGCTGCGATAGGTTTTCAGAATGTTGAGCAGATGATCGGTATCGATCCGCTCGTTTTCGGTAAATTCAAACAGAATCCGATTCAGGGGAAAGCCGACCCGTTCAGCGGTTTTAAGCGTCAGGCGAATACAGGCACGCGGCTCGTAAACGGCATTGGGCATGAAATTGATGGACAGCTTGGCCGTTGACGCCTCCGGTAGCAAGGACGCCGCCAGTTCAATGGCCTTAACTCGACAGTTTTGATCAAAGGCATAGCGATTTTGCGTGTTGATACCGGCCATGACCGTGGCGGCACCGGCACCGTCCGTGCCACGCACCAGCGCTTCATACCCAAACACAGCGCTAGTTCGGACATCAACAATTGGCTGAAATGCCATGGAAAACGGGAGGTCGAACGCCGTCCCGTCCCGGCAACTTTCACATGCCGTCATCCAGATCTCCCGTTTAAAACTCAGAGCAATTCTATTCTGAAATCTTGAAGAATTCACTTCTGCTAAAAAATCCGGAAAATACGGTGGGAATGAGGGCGCGACTATACCAATCGCTATTTCCGATGCTGTTTCTTGATCGTATCGATTTCGTACATCAGCGCCCGAAAGGCGATAATCGCCTCGTTATCGGCCAGTTTTTCATCCAGGACCAGCGGCTCCAGCTGTTTGATCACCACGCGCAGAGCGTCCTCGATACGACCAAGCTGCTTGCCGTAGCTGGCAACATTCATCAATATATCCTTCTCGGCCTCGGGATTGGTCGAGGGGCCGACATCGATATTGAACGTGACCAGACTGGCCTGCCCGACCTGGGTCGGACTATAGACCCAGGTCCATGGATTGATCGCCTGAGTGACATTGCCTGACAGTGGCAGCTGTACCCGTCCCATATGCATTCCCCCTTTTGATAGACACAACCTGAGAGGGAAGTTTGCCGTGTTGCGGCGCAATAAGCAAGAGCGCGACCACGCAAGAACGAGGGGGCCAGAAACGAGGCGGCAGAATGGCCTCATTCGGCGCTGTGGTTGCCCTTGGGAAATTCGGCTGCCAGCGCGCTATACCATTTGCCGCTGTTTTTCAGCGTGCGAACCTGCGTGCCATAATCGACATGCACGAGGCCAAACCGCATACGGTAGCCTTCGGCCCATTCGAAATTATCCATCAGGCTCCAGGCGAAATAGCCCTTCATGGGGATGCCGCTGGCAATCAGGTCGGCAATCACGCCCAGATGCTCGGCGTAATAATCCAGCCGTGGCTGGTCATCCACCACGCCCTCGGCCACCTCCATATTATAGCAGGCACCGTTTTCAGTGATGTAGCAGACCGGCAGCGTGTAGCGATCATAGAGCCCTTCCACCAGGGACTTCAGCGCCGGGGCATAGACTTCCCAGCCGATATCGGTCTTGACTGATGAGACCGGCGGCGCATCCACCGTGGCGGGGAACTCGGCGCCCTCAGCCGGATTGTCGGCAACCCGCATCGGCGTGTAATAATTCAGGCCCCACCAATCGAGTTTCTGGGAAATGACCTCCAGATCGCCATCCTCGATGACAGGCATGCGGTCGCCCAAAGCAGCAAAAAATTCTGCCGGATATTCGCCCTTGAAGACCGGATCGAAGAAAGCGCCATTGTGAAACTGATGGGCACGTTCAGCGGCGGCCTGATCAGCCGCACTCTGCGAGCCGGGGATGACCGAATGGGCGTTCAGCACCAGACCAGCAGGCACCTGCGGCGCGACCTGCCTGATAGCATCAATGCCCAGCCCATGGGCGAGATTGGTATAGTGCAAGGCATGCAGCGCTGCCTCCATATTGCGCTCGCCCGGCGCATGCACGCCGTAGAGATGGCTAAGCCAGACCGAGCACCACGGCTCATTGAACGTCGCCACGGCATCCAGCCGGTCGCCCAGCCGCGCCATCACCAGCTTGGCATAGCGCTGGAAGGCATAGGCCGTGGAGCGCGCCGTCCAGCCGCCATCGCCCATCAGCGCCAGCGGCAGATCCCAATGGTAGAGCGTCGCATAGGCTTTGATGCCACGATCTTTCAAGCCATCGACCAGCTTGTCGTAAAAATCCAGCCCCGCCTCATTCACCCGGCCCGTGCCATCAGGAATAATGCGCGGCCAGGCGATGGAAAATCGATAGGCGGAAACGCCCATCTCCTGGATCAGGTCGAGATCCTGTTCCCAGCGATTGTAATGATCGCAGGCCATATCGCCATTATGCCGCTCAAACACCCGCCCCGGCATGTTGGAAAACGCATCCCAGATGCAGGGCTTGCGCCCATCCGCCTTGGTGGCCCCTTCAATCTGGTAGGCGGCGGTGGCCACACCAAACAGGAAATCACCGGGGAAGCGGGCGGCAAGGGCTTTGGGGTCGGTCATCGTGGCTCCTTGTTGCGATCATGGACGCAGGCGGCCTGTTTATACCGCGCATAGCATCGGAACAAATGACAGTTTTCAACAGCTGAACGTTTGCCCTGGAAATTGGGGTGAACCGCTCTAATTCTCTCCGAATAAATATAATTATATCGATGTCATTGCTGCGCCAATACCATCGATTTCCATTCATTCGAATAGCCTGATTCTATAGCGATTTCTCCAATAGTCATAGTGGCGCCATGCGAAGAACCGTCATCGTCAGTATCATAGTCATCCTCAGCATTTTGGCGATCCAGCAATGGCTCGTGATTGGCCTGTTCTCCCACAATGTCTATTCTTTCTTTTATCCCAGCGAGGCGAAGAAGCATGAGGAGAGAGCCGCCGCCGCCTTTCTGAATGGAATCGATCTCGACGATGGCAACTATGCACTCGTGATCGCTAAGCCGGACGAGGCCCGCGTCATCACCGATAAGACCGTATTGCGGGCCAACAGTAACGACATCACGACCCTGTTCGATTTCACGCAATACCTCCCGGCAGAACGACCGGCCGGCTATTCTCTTCAACTTTTCAGAAACGGAACGGAAGTGAAACACGACGGCGTTCTCCGCGAGGAAAAATTCATCGTGCCTGAAAAGGTCTGGCAGGCAGGCACTGTCGTGACGTCAGAGGAAGTCAGCCTTCCGCGGGATGATTATGTGAAAGAAATTGAAAGACTGGATAAGGAACCGGGCGTTCTCTGGATCAGCAAAGAGCCGACGAAAGCGCCGGAAATCGATCTTAAGTTCCGCATCAATGTCCCGACAATCGCCATAGCGGCAGGCCACGAATTTGACTCCAACAGTTATAGCGCCAAGCTCAAGCAACGGCTTTCGGCCCTGATCGGGACTGTCGGACCGTTCACGATTGATGTAACGGCAGGGCAAGGGACCGGGAGACAATTCCTGACCAATGGCGACGATGACGACAACACCATCCGATCCACTAACGACCAATCCGGCTATCTCGGTATCGATGATTTCGATATGTATTTTTTCTATGCCGATCTGGAGAGCAATCAAGCCGTCTTCGACTATCTCCAAGCCCACAGCGCCGATATCGAAAACCTTGTCGCCGCAGACCGCAATCGTGATCTGGTTCTTGCTGCAAGGGCGCGCGTTGTAAAAGACGGCAAGGTAAACATTCCCGTCGAAAAGGTCGGCATCTCCGGCTATCAGGATAGAGTAGAAATTTGGGATCTTCAGCCGGTCCTGTACTATGCGCAGTATTGGCGCGAGAACCACTGACATCTCGCCCCTTCGATCATTACCAGGACCGAAGGGACGGCAACCGTTTGCAGTTTGCTTATCGAGACGAAACCCGCACCCAGGCCCCATTCTGCTTGGATGATTCAATACACGCCGTCACAAAGGCCACGCCCTTCACCCCATCATCCACCGTGGGATAAACCACATCAGGATCAACCGCCGCCCCCGTTCTTGCCGCAAGGATCGCTTGGGCCGCCTCGGAATAGATGGTGGCAAAAGCTTCGAGATAGCCTTCGGGATGGCCGCCGGGAATGCGGGTGACGCGGGCAGCTGCCCCGCCAGCACCAGCACCGCCGCGGGTGATTAGCTGTTTCGGTTCGCCGAGCTTGGTATACCAGAGGTAGTTCGGGTCGGCCTGTGTCCACTCAATCCCGGCTTTTGTGCCGTAGATACGCACTTTCAAGCCGTTTTCATTGCCGGTTGCTACCTGGCTGCACCAGAGCAAGCCTTTGGCTCCGCCTTGGAAACGCAGCATCACATGGGCGTTGTCATCCAGCCTGCGGCCTTCGACAAAGGTGTGCACATCGGCGGCGAGTTCCTCCAGTTCCAGCCCGGAAATGAAGCTGCCGAGGTTATAGGCATGGGTGCCGATATCGCCGGTGGAGCCGCCGACACCGGATTGGGCCGGGTCGGTGCGCCAGACGGCCTGCTTGGCGCCTGTCTGCTCTACCGGTTCCGCCAGCCAATCCTGCGGATATTCCATCTGTACCAGCCGGATCTCCCCCAACTCGCCGTTTTGCACCAGTTCACGGGCATGACGCACCATGGGATAGCCCGTGTAATTGTGGGTGAGGATGAACAGCGCCTTGGCTTTGTCGGCCACCTCTTTCAGCTTTTTGGCGTCGTCCAGATTGGAGGTCAGCGGCTTGTCGCAGATCACATGGATGCCGCGTTCCAGAAAGGCTTTCGCCGCCGGGTAATGCATGTGATTGGGCGTGACGATAGACACCGCCTCGATCCCATCCGGGCGCGCCGCCTCTTTCTCTGCCATTTCTTCAAAAGAGCCGTAGCAGCGGGTGGGATCAAGCCCCAGATCCCGGCCCGAGGCCAGGGATTTCTCCGGCGTGGAGGACAAAGCTCCCGCCACAAGATCGTAATGATCGTCGAGCCTTGCCGCCATGCGGTGGACCGCGCCAATAAACGCGCCCTGCCCGCCGCCCACCATGCCGAGACGAATTTTCGCGGCGCGTTGCTCGGATTTGCTTGCTTCGATTGTCATGATGTCCTTCCTTCGCCGTTACAGTCCCAGCATCCGCCGGTTGGCCGCCTCATCCGTGCCGCTGGCGGCGAAATCGTCAAAGGCGTGCTCCGTCACCCTGATAATATGGGCCTTGACGAATTCTGCCCCTTCGCGGGCGCCGTCTTCTGGGTGTTTCAGCGCGCATTCCCACTCGACCACGGCCCAGCCTTCGAAATCATTGGCCGCCATTTTCGAGAAGATCGCGCCGAAATCCACCTGTCCATCGCCCGGCGACCGGAAGCGGCCTGCACGGTTGACCCAGGATTGGTAGCCACCGTAAACGCCCTGTCGGCCATTCGGATTGAACTCGGCATCCTTGACGTGAAACATCTTGATCCGGTCTTTGTAGATGTCGATATTGTCGAGATAATCGAGGCATTGCAGCACATAATGCGAGGGATCGTAGAGCATGTTGGCGCGGGAATGGTTCTTCACCCGCTCCAGGAACATCTCGAAGGTTACGCCATCATGCAGGTCTTCGCCGGGGTGGATTTCGTAGCACACATCGACGCCCTGCTCGTCGGCATAGTCGAGAATGGGCAGCCAGCGTTTGGCCAGTTCGTCAAATGCGGTTTCCACCAGACCTGCGGGGCGCTGCGGCCATGGGTAGATAAACGGCCACGCCAGCGCCCCGGAAAAAGTGGCATGTGCCTTGATGCCGAGATGGCGTGAAGCTTTCAGCGCGTATTTCACCTGTTGTACCGCCCATTCCTGCCGGGCCTTCGGGTTGCCACGCACTTCCGGGGCAGCGAAACCGTCAAACGCCTCATCATAGGCCGGATGCACTGCCACCAATTGGCCCTGCAAATGGGTGGACAGCTCGGTAATCTCGACGCCATTGGCGCGGGCCACACCGGCCAGTTCGTCACAATAATCCTTGGATTCCGCGGCTTTTTTCAGGTCGATCAACTGGCTGGCCCAGGTCGGAACCTGCACGCCGAGATAGCCTTTATCGGCAGCCCATTTGGTAATCGCATCCCACGAATTGAAGGGCGCGGCGTCACCGGCAAACTGGCCCAAAAACAAGGCAGGGCCTTTAATCGTCTTCATAAACATCTCCTCCAAAATGATACTGAAACGTTGCAGTTTATCTAGCAAAGAAAACTGACAGGGAAAACCTCCATTTCCCTGTCAGCGCATCAACGCGATCAGACGTAGCGATTGACGACGTTTTCCAACAATTCCTGCTGACCGGAGACCGGCTGCGGATTGATGTTTTCGCCTTCAACGCGGGCCGCAATGCTTTCCAGCGTGCCGCTGGCCAGCATGGCCTTGGCGCCGTCGCTATTCCAGCCTGCATAACGGTTGGCAAGCGGGCCGGACAGAGCCTTGTCTTCCACCATTTTCGCAGCCGCCTTCAGGCCACGGGCGCAGCAATCCATGCCGCCGATATGGCCGATCAGCAGATCCGCCGGGTCGATGGACTGGCGGCGCAGCTTGCTATCGAAATTGGTGCCGCCGGAGGTAAAGCCACCCGCCTGCAGGACCTGATAATAGGCCAGCGCCATTTCCGGCACGTTGTTGGGGAACTGGTCAGTATCCCAGCCGGATTGATAGTCATTGCGGTTCATGTCGATGGAACCGAAAATGCCCAGCGCGTTGGCCAGCGCCAGTTCATGCTCAAACGTATGACCGGCCAGAATGGCATGGCCCTGCTCGATATTGACCTTCACTTCCTTCTCCAGACCATAAGTCTTGAGGAAGCCGTAGACGGTGGCCACATCATAATCATACTGATGCTTGGAAGGCTCCTGCGGCTTCGGCTCGATCAGGATTGCGCCCTTGAAGCCGATCTTGTGCTTGTATTCCACCACCATGTTGAGGAAACGGCCCATATGGTCCAGTTCCTGTTTCAGGTCAGTGTTGAGCAGGGTTTCATAGCCTTCACGGCCACCCCACAGCACGTAGTTTTCGCCGCCCAGCTTCTGGGTGGCATCCAGGCAAGTCTTGACGGTTGCGGCGGCAAAGGCAAAGACGTCAGGGTCCGGGTTGGTGGCGGCACCCGACATATAGCGACGATGCGAGAACATGTTGGCCGTACCCCACAACAGCTTGACGCCGGTATCGGCCTGCTTTTGGGCAAAGTAATCGACAATCTCATTGAGATTTTTGGTATTTTCCGCAAAGGACGCGCCTTCAGGACGCGCATCCGCATCATGGAAGCAATAGTAAGGCGTGCCGAGTAACTGGAAGAATTCAAAGGCCACATCGGCCTTCAGCTTGGCAGCCTCCATCGAATCCTTGAACCAAGGACGCTCAAACGTATTGCCGCCGAACGGGTCGGTGCCCGGCCACACGAAGGTGTGCCAGTAGGCCACGGCAAAACGCAGATGGTCCTCCATCCGCTTGCCCATCACCACTTCATCGGGGTTATAGTGGCGGAAGGCCAGCGGATTGGTGCTGTCAGGGCCTTCATATTTGATCTTGGTGATGTCGCCGAAAAAGCCTGTGCTCATGGGTTTTCCTCCTAATGTTAAACGTTTTCTGTTGTTTTCAATGGGCCAGCGTGATGGGACCCAATTGCTTGATGGCCGGATAGAGCGCGCGGTAGCGCTGATAAGCGTCCTCGTAGCCGTCGCGCAAAGCCGTCACGGGCTCAATGGTTGCCTCCGTCGGCGGGGCTGAGCAAACGGCGAGCGGATCGGCACCGGTTGCGGCAATCAACCCCAGGCGGGCAGCACCAAAGGCAGCCCCAAAGTCACCATCGGCTGGAATATCGACGGGAATGCCAAGCGTGGTGGCAATCGACGCCAGCCAGTAGCGCGAGCGCGAGCCGCCGCCAATCGCGGTGACCCGTGACAGTGACGTTCCCGCCGACTTCAGCGCTTCAAGACTGTCCCTGATGGCGAAGGACACGCCTTCCAGCACGGCCTGGGTCAGAACAGCGCGGCTGGATTCGTGGCCGAGACCAATGAACGCGCCCCGGATTTCGGCATCGTTATGGGGCGTGCGCTCGCCCGAGAGATAAGGCAGGAAGGTGACGCCAGTCGGGGCCTTGAGGTCCTCACCAAGCTCATGTGTCAGGTCTCCGGCAGGCTTGCCGCTGACACCGGAATACCAGTTCAGCGCGTCCGTGGCCGACAGGATCACGCCCATCTGGTGCCAGGTATTGGGAAGCGCGTGGCAAAAGGCATGCACGGCGCTTTCCGGCTTTGGCAGATAGGAGGCATTGGCGGCAAACAACACCCCGGATGTGCCAAGCGACACGAAGGCATGGCCTTCCGCCACCGTGCCCATGCCGCAAGCAGAGGCCGCGTTGTCCCCCGCCCCGCCGGCAACGATGACACCGGCACCCATGCCCCAATCAGCCGCCAGCTCGGCGCGCAACCGGCCCGCCTCGGCAGTGCCTTCGACCAATCCGGGCATGTGCTGCTCGCCGAGATCGGTGGCGGCGAGAAGCGCGCTCGACCAGGCGCGCTTGCCGGTATCGAGCCAGGAGGTACCGGCCGAATCCGACATCTCCGACAGATATTCACCCGTCAGCCAGAGCCGCAGATAATCCTTGGGCAGCAATACCTTGGCAACTTTGGCGAAGATGTCAGGCTCATTCTCCTTCACCCAAGCCAGCTTCGGCGCGGTAAAGCCTGGAAAGACGATATTGCCGGTCAGCGCGCGAAAACGCGGATCGGCATCCAGTGCTGCGGCTTGTTTGAAGGAGCGGGTGTCGTTCCACAGAATGCAGGGCCGCAAGACGTCACCCTGCGCATCGATCAATGTTGCGCCATGCATATGGCCGGAAAGACCAATGCCTTTGACGGCAGAAAGCTCGCGGGAAAACTGTGCTTTCAGCCCGGCAATCGCCTCCTGTGTCGCCCTGATCCAATCCGCCGGCGCCTGTTCCGACCAGCCGGAATGCGGGCGCGAGACGGTTAGCGCGCCATTGGCCGAGCCAATCACCGTCTGGTCCGCGTCGATCAACATCGCCTTGACGCCCGACGTGCCGAGATCCAATCCGAGATACATGAGAAGCCTCCCTATCCTGCCTGTTATCGCTGTTCTTGCTCTGGCAGATTGTCTTTGAGAAATATGTCGAGACGAATACGTTCCTGCGCAGCCAACACAGCCGCGCCATCGGCCTTGGCCTTCAGCACCCGGATGGCGCTGCGCACTTCATGCCCAGCGTCCTGGTTCAGCACCGCATCAATCAGCCCGGAGATCAGTGCCGCTCTCGTCACCGGCGTCAATTCGTGGGCGACCACCAGGGGGCGACTGTCGGCATCCAGCCGCTCCAATGCCGCGATCAAGCCGCGATTGCCTGCACCAAGACTGTAGAGGCCGGTTATATTCGGCGATTGCGAAAACAGATCGTGCAGCAGGGTTTCGACATGATGCGGATCGTCACGGCCTTCCAGCACCGGCAGCAAGGTCAGTTGCGGAAATTCAGCCGCCATCACGGCGCGAAAGCCCTCAAACCGGTCGCGGTGGTCGCGCACCAGCATCGACCCGGCGACAATTGCAATGGTCCCTTGCCGTCCGCCGGTAAACCGGCCAAGCAGGCTGGCTGCCGTGCGTCCGGCGGCACGGTTGTCTATGCCGACAAAATGGTCGCGCTCGGCACCGCTGAGATCCGAGACCAGTGTCACCACCGGTATGCCAGCAGCACGCAACCGCGCGACCGCCGCAGCCACGTCCGGCGCATCCACCGCCACCACGGCCACGCCAGCGGGTTGGCGGGCCGCAGCATCGTCCAGGGCCGCAACCAAAGATGCGGCATCGAAAGCCGCAACATCGATCATATCGATGCGGGTTCGCTCCATGCCAGCCCGGCTGGCGGCGTCGAGCACTTGCAGGCGCAGACCGTGCATAAAGGAATTGTCATTGGCCGGCAGGATGAAGATGAAAGGATAAATCCGGCCTTTGGCCAGATTGGCAGCCGCCAAATCCCGAACATAGCCAAGCATGCCGACGGCGCTTTCCACGCGGGCGCGGGTCGAAGCACTGACGCCGCTGCGATTGTTCAAAACCCGGTCCACCGTCGCCAAACTGACGCCCGCCTGTGCCGCAATGTCATGAACCGTGGGTTTCATACACACATCTCTCCGTCAGGATCTGACCTTTATCCCATGGTCCCACATCCGTAAATGATTTTCTGATGTACGTACATCAGAAACGCACAAAAAAAGGCCGCCTGTTGAGGGGCGGCCAAGTTTCTGCGGTGGATCGCGGGAATTAATGGTCAGGTAAAAACCTCTACCTAACCAGAATGACGGGGGGTCTTTTACCCGACGAAGCCTTGACCTGCTTTCTCTGGCGGAAAGTCAAATCAATTAGTGCGCCGCATCGGCGGGCACGGCACCTTCAGGTTTTTTAATCATCGTTGAAAGTGCCGTCAGTGCAATAAACAAGATTGTGATCCCTAAAAATACATCCATAAACGCCATGATCCATGCCTGCTGGTTGATCATGCTGGACAGCTTTTTAAAGGCCGCATTTTCACCATCGAGGCCGTAAAATGCGTAATTGGCCGAGACTGTATCAATCCAGCTCATCGCCGCCGGCTTGCTCCAGTTTATATGTTCCACCAGGCGACCGTAATGCTCATCGGTGCGCCGGGTCAGCAATGTGTTGATAATCGCCAGCCCTACGGCACCGCCGAGATTTCGTGTGAGATTGTAAAGACCGGAGGCGTTTTTGATCCGCTCAGGCGGCAAAGTTCCAAGGGCAATATTGTTGATAGGCACCATGCAGGTCATCAACGAGCAGCCACGCAGGATCTGCGGCAACAGCAAGTCATAAAAATCCCAATCAGCGGTCATGCCGGTTACCATATAGGTGCCAAGCGCAAAGCTGGTAAAGCCACACGCCATCATCAACCGCGGGTCCATTTTCGTCGACAATATGCCGGCAAGTGGCGCGGTCAGGAACATGGCAAGACCGGAAACAAACATTGTTTCACCGATCATCAGACTGTCATAGCCGCGTACCCGCGACAGATAGAGCGGATAGAGATAGGTCAAACCATAGAGGCCCATGCCCATGACGAAGGAAAACAGCGATCCAAAGGCAAAATTTCGATTGGAAAAGGCCCTGAGATCGACCACGGGTTGCTCGCAGGTGAAGGCACGGTAGAAGAACACCACCCCACCCAAGGTCATCAGCAGGGCGCCCCAAACAATGCGCTCGTCGTTAAACCAGTCCTTGTTATTGCCCTCTTCGAGAACATATTCCATCGCGCCCAGGAACAGCGCCATGGAAAACAGGCCCCACCAGTCGAATTTCGCCAGAAGCGATCTGTCGGGCTTGTCAAAGTCCACGAATGTCCAGACCACGAGCGTTACGATAATGCCGGGAAAGATGTTGATCAGGAACAGCCAGTGCCAGGACATGGCATGGCTGATATAGCCGCCAACCGTCGGGCCGATGGTTGGCGCAAGCGTTGCGACAAGGCCGATGATCGGCGAAACAATACTGCGCTTGGAAGGCGGAAAAATCGTAAACGCCGCGGCAAAAACCGAGGGAATCATGCCGCCACCGATGAAGCCCTGGATAGCGCGGTAGATGATCATCTGCTCGATATTGGTGGCGGTCGCCGCCATGGCGCTGGCAATGGTAAAGCCAGCCGCAGCACAGGAAAACAGCACCCGTGTCGACACGATCCGTGCCAGCATCCCCGATAGCGGGATCATAATCACTTCCGCAATCAGATAAGAGGTCTGCACCCAGGATACTTCTTCGGAACCGGCCCCGAGGCCAGCCTGGATTTCGGAAAGCGAGGCCGAGACGATCTGAATGTCGAGGATCGCCATGAACATGCCGAATACCATCGCCAGAAAGCCGATGACGTCGCGCCGGCTTGGCATTTGCGCAACCGCATCCGGTCCGGCCGTGCTTGCATTGTCCGTCATGATCTTGCCTCGAAATCCGTGCCTTGGCCGTGCTGATTACTTCGCGTCAGGCGCCTTCGGCGCGGTGCGGGTGTCGATATCGACCACAACACTCAGACCCGCACGCAGATAACCCTTGTCGAGTATCTCCTGCGGAATGGCGATCCGCACCGGAACACGCTGGATGACCTTGGTGAAATTGCCCGTGGCGTTTTCCGCCGGCAGCATGGAGAAGACCGAACCGGACCCCGCGGCGATCGAGACGACCCTACCCTCGAAGGCATGCTCATCATAGGCATCCACATGCACCCGCACCTTCGAGCCCGGCACGATACCGGAAAGCTGCGTTTCCTTAAAGTTCGCATCGATATAGAGACGGCCAATCGGCACCAGTGAGGCAAGCCGCTTGCTGCTCGACACGAGATCGCCGACCTGGACGCCCAGATTGCCGATCACACCGTCATAAGGCGCGCGCAGCACGGTGAAATCCAGATCGCGCTGCGCCTTTGCAACCACCGTTTCTTCTGTCAGCACGCCAGCCTGCGCCTCGGCTTTCTGGGCCTTGAGGACGGCAATGCTTGAAACGGAGGAGGCAACAGCCGCAACCGCAGCATCCACATTGGCCTGGGCGACAGCGAGCGTCGATGTTGCCGTGTCCAGCTCCGACTGAGACATCACGGACTGGGCCCGCAAATCCGTGACGCGCTTGAAGGACAATTGCGCCGTACGCAACGTCGCCTCGGCGGATGCCTGCTGCGCCTTGGACTGCTGAAGTGCCGCTTCGCCGCCCTGCACCTGCGCCTCGATGCGCTCGACCGTCAGCTTCTGCGTGGCGAGCTGGCTCTTGGCCTGATCGAGCGCAATGCGATAATCGCCGTCATCGAGCGTGGCGATCACGTCGCCCTTCTTAACATGATCGTTGTCAGTCACCGAGACCGACTGGACATAGCCGGTCACCTTCGGGGTAATCACCGCGATATCGCCGCCAATATAGGCGTCGTCGGTGGAGATCATGAACCGGCCCTCGGTCCAGTAATTGTAACCGTAATAGCCCGCACCCGCCAAAACGGCCAGCGCGATGACCGGCAGCGCAAAGTTGCGGCGCTTCTTCGGCGGAGCCTGGCCTGCGGCGGGCGCCACCTTCGCGGCGGGCGATGCGGTTTCAGCCCGCGCCTTGGCGTCGCGTGCCGTGGCGTCACCTGTCACCGGATCGGAACCCGCCTCGCCGGTCACGCCTTCATCCAAGGCGGAACGCTCCTGATCGACCGATTGATCCTGTGCATCGACGGCGCGGATCGCGCCCTTTCTGGGAGAAACAGACATAACGTCACCATACAACAAAGGCGGAAACAATCGAACGGAACCGTTCGGTTCGATTTGACATAGGCCAATTCATACCGCATATCAAGAGAACAAACGAGTGCCGGCCATCTAAAGTTAATTTTTGTGTTGCAAATGCCCCATATGAGCGAAGACACCCGAGCATGACAGTCGTCGACGATGAAAAACCCGCCCAGGCCGCTTCAGGACGTTTCGCCGCAGGTGAAGATCCGGCCAAGCGCGACCAGATCCTGGATGGCGCCAAACGCGCCTTCATGAAGCATGGCTTCGATGCGGCCAGCATGAACGATGTCACCCGGGAAGCCGGCGTGTCCAAGGGGACCATCTATGTCTATTTCCAGAGCAAGGAAGATCTGTTTGCCGCGCTGATCAACAACCAGAAGCAGAAATTTGCGGCCTCAATGCGCGATATCCTGGCGGAAGAGACCGATCTGCATATGGCGCTGCGCCGCTATGCCCTGGCTTTTACCAATTATATTCTCACCAGCGAAATGATCCCTGCCATGCGCATGCTGCTGGCGGTTCAGGATCGCATGCCGCACCTCTGTCAAAGCTTCATGCGGTCGGGACCGGAAAACGTCCGCACGGTTCTCGAGGACTATCTGGAGGTCCAGGTGAAGGCCGGACGTCTCGACATAGCCGATACCGAGCTTGCCGCCCGCCAGTACATCGAGCTGGCAACAGGCGCCTATTTCAAGAAGCGACTGTTCGGTGAAATCGAAGTGCCGCCGCCGCAGGCGGAAATTGACTACATCATCGATAACGCCCTGCATATTTTCCTGCTCGCCTATGATCGCAAGGCCGAAAACGGCCCTGAGGCGCAACGGGCGAACTGAGGAAATCCATCTCATCCTGTGGCCAAATCACCACGATAGCGTTGATGGTCCTCTCACATGACTTGCCGCCCTTGCTGATGCGGTATCGGCTCCCTATTTGTGTCGCAAAGCGCTTTTTGCACGGGGGATATCAATTTTATGCAGGACTTTACCTATTTGCTCAGCGATCCGGCGGCCTGGATCGCTCTTGTGACGCTGATCATCATGGAAGTGGTGTTGGGAATAGACAATCTGGTCTTCATTTCCATTCTCACCAACAAGCTGCCGGAGGGGCAAAGAGACAAGGCCCGCAAGATCGGTATCGGCCTGGCGCTCGTCATGCGCCTCGGCCTGCTCGGCACCGTCGCCTGGATCGTTCAGCTGACCACGCCGGTCTTTACGCTGTTTGGCCACGGCTTCTCGTGGAAGGACATGATCCTGATTGCCGGGGGCCTGTTCCTGGTCTGGAAAGCCACCAAGGAAATCCATCACAGTGTCGACCCGGTCGACAAGGAAGGCGATTTCATCGGCACGGCCACGACGACCATGGGGGCGGCCATCGGCCAGATCCTGCTGCTTGACCTGGTGTTTTCGGTTGACAGCATCATCACCGCCGTCGGCATGACCGAGCATGTGGTTATCATGGTGATCGCCGTGATCTTCGCCGTCACCGTCATGCTGCTGGCCGCCAACCCGCTGGGCCGCTTCATTGAGAAAAACCCGACCGTGGTCATGCTGGCGCTGGGCTTCCTGATGATGATTGGCATGACGCTGATTGCCGATGGCATGGGCTTCCATGTGCCGAAGGGCTATCTCTACGCCGCCATGGCCTTCTCCGCCCTTGTCGAAGGCCTCAACATGATGGCACGTCGCAAGAAGCAGGCGACGAAAGCCGAGGACGCGGCGCGCAAGAAGCTGCATTGACATTGATCGAGAGAGCAAGGGGCTCCCCTTGCTCTCTCAACTCTTGCACAGCGGCATTCCGCCTCCCACATCCTCACCGTTCTGATCTGTCATTCTGGTCCTGCCCTGGGAGCTGCCTGTGATCCTTGATGCCGCCATGCTGTCGCTGCGCAATCTGTTTGCGCCGGAAACCCGTTCGGTGTTCTGGAAAGTGCTGGGCTTGACGCTGGCCGCCCTGGCCGGGCTGTGGCTGGCGCTGCGTGAGCTGTTTATCTTCTATCTTTGGCCCTGGTTTGCCGGGTTTTTCCCCGCAACGCCGGATTGGGCCGGCTGGCTGGTGCTGATCCTCGGCATTGTCGCCAGTATTGGCCTGGCATTGGTGCTGGCGCTGCTTTTGGCGCCGGTCACGGCCATCATTGCTGGCCTGTTTCTTGATGATGTCGCCGAAGTCGTGGAAAAGCGGGATTACCCGACCGATGCGCCCGGCACGGCCATGCCGCTTGGCGATGCCATCGTCCAATCGCTGCAATTTTTCGGCATCGTCATCCTCGGCAATCTCATTGCCTTCATGCTGCTCTTCGTGCCGGGCATCAACCTGATCGCGTTTTTCCTGGTCAATGGCTATCTGCTGGGCCGGGAGTTTTTCGAATTTGCCGCCATGCGGCTGCGCCCGACCATCGAGGCGCGGCAATTTCGCGCCAAGCATTCCGGCACGATCTTCCTGGCCGGACTGGTGATAGCAGCGTTTCTAGCAATCCCTATCCTCAACCTGCTGACGCCGCTGTTTGCCGCAGGGCTGATGGTGCATCTGCACAAGATGCTGTCGGTCAAAGACCCGCAGTTTTCAAAGGATCTGCGGCGGTAGTTCCACCAGGGGCGCGGGAACATCGCAGGTCTTTTCCGGCGATTTGCACAGGTCAGCAATCACGCAGCGCTCGCATTCCGGCTTGCGGGCCTTGCAACAGTAGCGCCCATGCAGGATCAGCCAGTGATGGGCATGGAAGAGATAGTGCTTGGGGATGATCCGCATCAGGATCTCCTCGATCTCATCCGGTGTCTTGCCGGGTGCCAGCCGGATGCGGTTGCCGATCCGTAAAATATGCGTATCGACGGCCATGGTCGGAATGCCAAAAGCCATGGACATCACCACATTGGCAGTCTTGCGGCCGACGCCGGGCAGCGTCACCAATTCTTCGCGGGTTTTTGGCACCTCGCTGCCGAAATCATCGATCAGCTTTTGACTGAGGGCGATGACATTCTTCGCCTTGTTGCGAAAAAGTCCGATGGTTTTGATATAGTCGCGCACCTTCTCTTCGCCCAGCGCCAGCATTTTTTCCGGCGTATCGGCCACGGCAAACAGGGCGCGGGTCGCCTTGTTGACCCCCGCATCGGTTGCCTGCGCCGAGAGCGCCACGGCGACGACAAGGGTAAACGGGTTGACATGCTCCAGCTCGCCCTTCGGTTCCGGGCGCTGCACGGAAAACCGCCGGAAGATTTCCTCCAGCTCGGCCTTGGAATAGGCGCTGCGAACCGCGACTTTTCGTCCCGCTGGCTTGGGTTGAGAGGGGGAAGAAATTGACTTTTTCAAAGTTTGCGTGCTGGATTTCATGGTTCTATTTGATCAGGTTGGTAAAGAAGGATGGCGTCCATGGGTGAGGTTGCCGATCAACCGATTTTCGCTGCCGAACTGGTACCCTATCGGTCGCTAGGCCGAAAGGGGTTTCGCATCATGCTGATGCTGTCCGGGCTGGTCTGTGTCGGCTATGGCGGGTTTTTCCTGACGACCGGTGCCTGGCCAATCGGGTTTTTCTTCGGGCTGGATTTTCTGCTGCTCTACGGTGCTTTCCGGCTGAATTACCGCGCCGCCAAAGCCCGCGAGGAAGTCACGGTATCACGCACCGCCATCTCTATCCGCAAATTCACCCCCTCGGGGCGGATGACCGAATTTCGCTGGAACCCGTTCTGGGCGCGGTTCTTTGTCCGCCGCCACGAGGAATTCGGGATCATCTCCATGTCGGTGCAGGGGCAAGGCCGGGCCACCGATGTCGGCTCGTTCCTCAATCCCGATGATCGCGAAAGCTTTGCCAAGGCCTTTCGCGGTGCCTTGGCAACGGTAACGCAGCGGATCTGATTTCTGTCAGCGCATGGCAAGAAACGGGTGGCACGGCACGGCCTGTCATGGTCAAGTCGCCTGAGCCAAAGGAAGAGTGCCATGACCACATTTGCCCGCAGTTTTGAAACAGGCGCCAGCGACATCACCCCCGAAGGGAGCGATTACCAGACCGTGCGCCGGGTGATCGAGATGCTGACGCTTGACTATCGGGAGCAACCGGCGCTGGAAACCATTGCCGAACGGCTTGGCCAATCCCCCACGCAATTGCAGAAAACCTTTACCCGCTGGGCGGGCCTGTCGCCCAAGGCGTTCTTGCAGGCGGTGACGCTGGATCATGCCAAACGGCTGCTGGGCCATGAAGGCCTGCCCTTGCTGGAAACCGCGCTGGAGCTTGGCCTGTCCGGGCCGGGCCGCTTGCATGACCTGTTCGTCAGCCATGAAGCGATGTCGCCGGGCGAGTGGAAAGCCAAAGGCGCGGGCCTGACCATTCGCCACAGCTTCCACACATCCCCCTTCGGCCTAGCGCTGGTGATGGTGACGGATCGCGGCTTGGCGGGCCTCGGCTTTTGCGATCCGGGCGAAGAAGCTGCCTGCTACGCCGACATGGCTGGGCGCTGGCCACTGGCCAATTTTGTCGAGGACCCACTGGCCATCGAACCCTATGTGACCAGGATCTTCGACCCTGCCAGTTGGCAAGCGGAACAGCCGCTCCGCGTCGTGCTGATCGGCTCGGATTTCCAGGTCCGGGTCTGGCAAAGCCTGCTACAAATCCCGCTTGGCCGCGCCGTCACCTATTCCGACATCGCCCAGAAAATCGGCCAACCCACCGCCAGCCGCGCCGTCGGCGCAGCAGTTGGGCGGAACCCGATTTCCTTCGTGGTGCCGTGTCATAGGGCGCTGGGGAAGAGCGGCGCGCTGACGGGGTATCATTGGGGGCTGACGCGCAAACGGGCGATGTTGGGGTGGGAGGCTGGGCAGGTGGGGTGAGTGGTGGATGGCGGATGGCGGATGACGTCCGATGCTGCCCTTGCCCCTAAACCGACGTCGTGGTTACACCTGAACCGGAATTAGCAATACTCAGATAGATGAGTGACTGTATGTGGGGAATGTGAGTGAGTTTTCGAAGACGACGCTTTTCCAGGAATGCAATCATTATATTATTGGCCGCCGGGCTTCCTTTTGCGTACTTTTACTATCTTATCGCCACTGACTACCGCAAGGACCCGGCAAGGGTCGCCTTCATCATGAACATCTCGGAACTGCCACAGTCGGTTCGAGACATCGAATGTTCAGCAACTGCCATCACCGACCTAATCGTAACTTGCGCGTTTAGAATTAACCCCGAGGACTTTCAAAGCCTCGTAAGCGGGTGGCATTTCAAGAGTGACAGAGTTTCCGGTGATGGAAGAGATTACGGGACGGATGCGAAAATAGGTCCATCTTTCGATGCGGCGGTACGGTACTTCGTTTACCCAGACAGCTTCAAAAAAGGTGGCCGTGTCGATCTCGTGACGAATAGAGACCAGACTATGGTTGTCGCAAACCGATACGAGGAATGAAATCCGCAGTGGCGACAATGAGGGCGCAAAGTACACGTCCTCTCCTCACCCCACCAACCGTAACAATTCCCTGGGCGCCTCCTCGTCCTTGATTGGTGTATTGCAGCAGATGCGGAACATAGTGGCGCGGTAGAGACTGAGAAAGCGGGGGGTAGGAAGAACAATCAATTTGTGATGAGATATTAGGTGCTCGCTTTATGGAGGCTCCATGCCAGTTGGCTTTAGAACAGGCTCTAGTTTCGATCCCCTGCGATTGAATTGGGATGGTTCTGGTCCGCGTCCACTACCATGGACCGCTTGGTATCCGACAGACGAGAAGTCGTCCGCTCATCCTCTCGTCGAGAAATCCTGGTTCAGGAAACAACCCGTTGGTGTCAACGCGCAGATAGCGCATGCGGACGGGACGTTGCCGCTTGTTCTATTGTCGCACGGAACAGGCTCCACAGCCGCTGGTTTGGAATGGCTTGGCTTCCGGCTGGCCGAGCAGGGCTTTGTCGCGTTAGCGGTGAACCACCACGGACATACGGCCTTCGAACCTTTTCGCGCAGAAGGGTTCCTCTGCATGTGGGAGCGCGCGAAAGACCTGACAGCTATTCTCGACGACCCCAATTGGCGCAACGAACTAAGAGTCGAAACCGGCGATCAAATTTTCGCTGCGGGCTTCTCAGCCGGAGCGTATACGGCACTTTTACTGTCTGGAGCGCGTATCGCATTTTCACAGTTCGAGCCCGACAACCCGGAAAAGAGTCCGATCCGTGGGCCGCGAGAATTTCCAAACCTCGCCGATAAACTGCCGAAACTCTTTAAAAACCCGGTTTTTCGAAGGTCTTGGGAGCAAAGGCGCTCAGACTTTTCGGATCGCAGAATCCGCGCGGCATTCGCAATTGCTCCGGGTCGTTCCGTGCTGGGTTTCTCTCAGGATAGTCTTCAGGCTATCAACAAACCTGTCCATCTGATAGGCGGTGACGAAGACACTGTTGCGCCACCAGACCAGTGCTGCAAATGGCTGTTCCAAAATATTCCGGACTGTAGATATGAGATTTTGACGGGAGGTGTCGGTCATTACACCTTCCTCCCAGAAGGATCTGAGATAGGACGAGAAGCTGCACCTGAACTGTTTATGGATGGAGCAGGGTTAGACCGAACCGCAATCCACGATTACGCTGCAACATTGGCCGCAGAATTCTTCAGGTCAACATAGATTGGAAACTATTAAAAGGCCCTTCGGGCTATGTGGCATAGCAATAGCGCCGCCAGGCGAGATCCTCAACGACCCTGTCATTTCTCACGCAACCAACCCCAACAACTCCCTCGCCGCAGCCTCATCCGTAATCAGCGTGTTGCACCCTATACGGCGCATGGTGGCGTGGATGGCAATGGCGCGGTGGGCGCCGCCGGAGGCGATGACGATGTGTTTGGCTTTTTTCAGCGTGTCGAGATTAACGGACATGACCCGCTCGTTGATTGGGTGGGAGACCGAGCGGCCCTCGGCATCAAGGAAGTTGAACATGGTGTCGCAGACGCAGCCTGCCTCGATCAGTTCGTTCAGCGTGGCGCGGCTGATGAAGCCTTCTGACAGCGAGGTGGATTGCGGGCGGATGTCGCCGCAGGAGACCACGGCGAGGTCGAGGTTTTCGGCGAGGTCATAGAGGGTTTTCAACCCGCAATCCTCAATCAGCGCCCGTTTGGTGGCGACGCTATCGACCAGCAGTGGGGCCAGGAACATATAGCATTCCGCCCCGAGCTGGCTGGCCAGCCGCCATGTATAGTCGATGGGATTGGTCTGGTGGACGGCGACAATGCCGCCCAGCAGCGAGACGACCTTGCAATTTTCCCGGCGCGGCGGGCGAAAACCAGCCAGCGACGCCGTCATGGTGCGGCCCCAGCCGACGCCGATGGTCGCATTGTCAGTCACCACTTCGGTCAGGAATTGGCCAAGCGCCAGGCCGACGGCGCGGGCGATGCCTTCGGCATCCTGCCCGGCAGAGGACGGCACGACCACGGCTTCATCCAGGCCGAAGGCCTTTTCCAGTTTCACGGCCAGTTCGACGCAATCGTCGATGCCCTCAGCAATCCAGATCTGCACTTCGGAACGCTTCAACGCCTCATCCAGCAGCCGGATCACCGTCGAGCGGCTGATGCCGAGGCGTTCGGCCACATCCTTCTGGGTCAGGCCCTGGTTATAATAGAGCCAGGCAGCCCGAAGCCGCAGCGATGCTGCCTCCGAATAGCTGCTCTGGGTCTCCCGGCGAAGCTTGACCACGATGCGAATTGTCCCCTGTTTTCCGTCTCCTGACTATCGCAAGCCATGCAACATTTGTCAAATCCAACGGACAAATGTCTTGACTTAATGCCCCTCCATAACGATATTCAGATCAAAGGACAGAGGATATGGTCCCCAGGTCGCAAAGACGTGTTGGAACGCAAATGCCCGTCCAGTGTTCATTTAATATGTGACATGAAGGAATTGCCTGATGACTTCGAAACTCGAACAGCTTCGCGCCATGACCACGGTTGTCGCCGATACCGGTGACATTGAGGCCGTAACCCGCCTGAAGCCGGTGGATTGCACCACCAACCCGACCATCGTGCTGAAAGCCTTGGGCACCGACATGTTTGCCGATGCCTTTGAAGAGGCGATCAAATGGGGCAAAGCCAAGGGCGGCGCCTCTGATGCCGTGACCGAGGCGATTGCCGACCGGCTGGCGATTTCGGTTGGTGCGGCGCTTGCCAAGATCGTGCCGGGCCGGGTCTCGACAGAAGTGGATGCTGATCTGTCCTTCGATACGCAGGCCTCGCTCAACAAGGCCCGCGCCATCATTGCCCAGTATAAGGAGCGTGGCATCGAGAAGGATCGCATCCTGATCAAGCTCGCCTCCACCTGGGAAGGCATTCGCGCCGCCGAAGTGCTGCAAAAGGAAGGCATCGACTGCAACCTGACCCTGCTGTTTTCCAAGGCCCAGGCCATTGCCTGCGCGGAAGCCAAGGTGTTCCTGATTTCGCCTTTCGTTGGCCGTATTCTCGATTGGTACAAGAAATCGACCGGTGAAAACTACACCTCTGAGACCGATCCGGGCGTGGTGTCAGTGCGTCAGATCTATAATTTCTACAAGGTCAATGGCATCGAAACCATTGTCATGGGCGCGTCGTTCCGCAATGCGGGCGAGATCGAAGCGCTTGCCGGTTGCGACCGGTTGACAATCAGCCCAGCGCTGCTGGACGAGCTGGATGCGGCAACTGGCGATCTGCCCCGCGTGCTGTCTCCTGAGAAGACCACGCCCGATCCGCTGGTGTCGCTGGATGAAAAGGCGTTCCGCTGGGCGCTGAACGAAGATGCCATGGCGACGGAAAAGCTGTCGGAAGGCATTCGCGCCTTCGCCAAGGATCTTGGCACCCTACGTGGCATGGTGGCAAAGAAGCTGGCCGCCTGATTTCGACGATATCTTGAGGAATAGGGCGCGGCAAAGGCTGCACCCTCAGTTTATTGACAAACCGCGATCTCGGCATTTCGTCACCCTCGGGCCTGTCCCGAGGGTCTGCTGTCGCTGAATAAGCCATTGATGCTGTTGGATTAAATTAACGTGCTTAGATGCTCGGCACAAGGCCGAGCATGACGTCGAGGATAAATGCGGACTTTGTCAGCAGTCTGAGGGCGCGGCAAAGGCTGCGCCCTTTTTCGTTACCGCGAACCCTCACTCATCGCTATTGCCGCCCGCCCCGCTTTGGCTATTGCCGAACGGATTGGCATAGCCGCTGCCATTGTTCTGCCAGCTGGAACCTTGTCCGCCCTGGCCTTTGCCTCCTTGGCCTTTACCCCCCTGGCCTTTACCAACAGGCAATTCAATCACCGGATCAACCGGCACGCCGCCAATCATCCCTGGCGGGTCGCCACCGGTTTTGACGACATAGCGGCCATCCACCCAGCCGCTGATGCGCGGGCGGTCCACGGTGGCGATCCGGCACCAATAGCCGCCCCGGCTTTCCATGCAGTTCTGCATGTCAACAGGCGTACCTTCGGTCAGCGCATGAATGATGCGGAAATTCGGCCCTGCACCCGACAGAACCGGCAATTGCTGGCCAGGCTTGAGTCCGGTGACATGCCAGAGATAGGGATCGGGGAAATCCATTCCGCCTGGTGCGCCATTCCCCTGACCATTGACAGAAGGTGCCGGGATCACCGTCTGGCTGAAGGCTGGCATGGCGGAAAATACCAGGAAAAACGCCAGCATGCTGCGCCCGGTCATTCGGCTCAAAAGCCTGCGGCTGAGACTGGCTGCTGGAGGCATGGCATTCTCCTGTTGCTGGAAAAGGCCTGCTGGCCTTTCTGTGGGCGGTGACGCGCCACATTTTCACGGTTACATTGTCTTACCCGATGATCCGTTAAATTCAGGTGGACAACTCAGTTCGGAAAAAGTGGCTACCCCTGTGCAATGATGTTTATGATTGATTTCGACTGTAAATAAGCTTCAGGCGTTGTTTTCGTTCCCCGATGATGACAAGGTAGGGTCTTCGCGCTACCCGCACTCCCCCGTTGGTTTACTGGCCTCGTCTCTCTTCGATGGCCCTTTTCTCCGTTTGTTGACATGATGAAATCGACTTCGCTTGGCTATGTCTTTGCCTTTGCCGCCTATACGGTATTTTCCATGCAGGATGGCATTTCCAAGCATCTGGGCGATAGCTATTCGCCCGTCGTGGTCGCCACCGTGCGCTATTGGGCCTTTGCGATCTTCGCGCTCATTCTGGCCGCCCGCAGCCGCAATGGTCTGGTCGCGGCAGTCAAAACCAAACGGCCTATCCTGCAAATCCTGCGGGGCCTGTTGCTGGGCGCGCAGATCCTGGTGTCGATTGCTGCCTTTCACTATGTCGGACTTGCCCAATCGCAGGCAATCTTTGCCGCCGGGCCAATTTTCGTGGCGCTGCTGTCGGTGCCGCTGCTGGGCGAGCAGGTGGGCTGGCGGCGCTGGACGGCGATCCTGGTCGGCATGCTCGGCGTGGTGCTGATCCTTTCGCCGGGCTCAGGCAGTTTCAGCCTGATGGTGGCGCTGCCACTGTTCTGCGCGCTTTCAGGGGCTTTTTACGGCATTCTGACGCGGCTGGTCAGCCGTGATGATCCGCCCGTCACCAGCTTTTTCTATATGTGCATGGTCGGCTTTGTCGGGGCCAATTGCATGGCACCATTTTTCTTGGCTCCGATTGCCAGACAGGATTGGTTCTGGATGTTGGCGCTGTGCTGCACCGGCATTGCCGGGCATTTTTCGCTGATCAAGGCCTATGAGCACTTGAATGCCGTGGTGCTACAACCGATTGCCTATTACCAGCTAGTGTTAGGCTCAATCATCGCAGTAACGGTGTTTGGCGAAAGCCTGACCCACAATATGGTGCTGGGCTCGGTCATCGTGGTGGGTGCTGGCCTGTTCACCGTCTGGCGCGAACAGGTGGTGGCGCGGCGAAAAGCGCTTGAGGTTCAATCTATTGCAGAACCTGCTTCTTAACTAAACTTCATACGGGAACTGATTACGCCCTTATTAACCGTGGTTGCGAATATACGACGATAAAGAAAAACGAATATACCCAATTAAGCCTTCGGCAACAGGAAACTCCTAAAACTAGGGGGTGTTTTGCGTTTGTGGAGTGGGCCATGGGATATCGTGTGTCGTGAAGCTATTGCCAGGCAAAATCCATTTGTCGCGCAAGCTCCTGCTGATCGTCGGCGGCGTCGCGGTCCTGTGTGGCGCCACGGGTTCGGCTGCCGTCTATATCGGCCGTGATGCCCTGCTCGGTCCATCCTATAGCGAGGTCAACGGCCTGACCTGCATGGAACTGCAATCGGCCACCATCAAGCGCAAAGACCGGCTGTGGGTTCGCAAATATGTCACCACGGACGCAACCGATGGCGTAACCCGCATCAAGACCGCGCTGCGCATCGCCAAATCCGTTGCCGAGACGGAAAAACCAGATCTCGTTCAGGTCGTGGTGCTCGATCAAAAGGGGCCAAAGGACCAGTCCGACATTCGTGGCCGCGCGATTGGCGCCGATGTCATCTATATTCCCAATCCCGCCCAGCTAGCCGAAACCGCGCAGATGCAGAGCCTGACGGCGCGCTATGTCGACAAACAGGCGAATAGCAATGGCGATTTTTACGGCGAGCGGGTGGAAATGCCGCTGGCCGACGCAAGCACCATGATGGCCAAGCTGACGGACACCGCCCCTTGCGAAAAGCCGGTCCTTGCCACGCCCGAAGGCGAAGGCAAGAAAGAAGGCGGACACGCGAAAGAAGATGGACACGCCAAGGAAAAACCCAAGGAAGGGCAGAGCTCGCATGGCGAGGCAGCGCATGGTGAAGCGGCTCCAGCCGAGGCTCATGGCAGCGAAGCGCCAGCTGAGGAAAAGCCCGGCTTGATCGCCTCGCTTAAAGGCATGATTTTCGGCGCTGAAGAGAAACCGGCAGCACCGGCACATGACGCCGCCCCGGCTGCCGATGCAGCCCCTCCTGCCCATGCTGAGGAGGTCAGCCACTCCGACAACGCGGCCCCTCACCAAGCCAACGCCGACAAAGCGCCCACTCAACAGCAAGGTGTTGAACATGCAGGTAGCGAAAAGGCAGGAGAACCCGTTCCGGCACCTGCGTCCCCCGCAGCGGCATCTACTCCGGCGGCAACATCACCAGTGGCCGCAGCCGATCCGACGCCACAGACCGTGGAGAGTAAGGGCTGGCTGAGTTCGATCAAATCCATGGTCACAGGCACAGATAAGCCGACAGCAGAAACCACTGCGAAAGCCGAGGCGCAGAGTGATTCAAAACCGCTGGTAACAGAGCCTAGCGCCACGCCCTCGGTTCTGCCACGCGGAATTTCACTGCGATAAAGACGCCAGAATCGCCCCGAAATAGCATCGTGCAGAACACGCAATCGGCACGATGCTATAGGGCTTTTCAGCCTCGCTGCTTGATCCGCGCGATCAATCGACCTTGGCGCGCCGCGCCGGGAACAGAATGATGTCTCGGATCGACGGCGCATTGGTCAGCAGCATGATCAGGCGATCGACGCCAATGCCAAGTCCACCGGCTGGCGGCATGCCCTGGTCGATGGCGTCGAGAAATTCGTCGTCCAACTGCTTGTCCTTTTCGCCACGGGCATGGGCCTGTTCGAGCTGCTCGACCATGCGCTTGCGCTGTTCTTCCGGATCGTTCAGCTCGGAAAACGCATTGCCGATTTCCCAGGCGTTGCAATAGGTCTCAAACCGTTCGACCAGACGCGGCTCGCCGGGCACTTCCTTGGCAAACGGCGAAATGTCCTTGGGGAAATGCGTCACATGGCTTGGCTGGATCAGCGTGCCCTCGACCTTTTCTTCAAAGATGAAGGACAGACATTCGCCCCAGGTCCAATCCTTCTCGACCGCAAACCCGGCAGCCTTGGCCGCCGCGCGGGCTTCTTCATCGGTCTTGATGGCCAGGAAGTCGATGCCCGTGACCTCCTTGACGGCATCCGGCATAGGCACGCGCTTGAACGGACCTTTGAAGGAGATTTCCTTGTCGCCAAAGGCAAATTCGGTCGAGCCATGAATGCGCATGGCGAGGTCGGCAAACAGGCGCTCGACCAGATCCATCACGTCTTCGTAGTCGGCATAGGCCCAGTAGCATTCCATCATGGTGAATTCAGGATTGTGCCGGGTGGACACGCCTTCATTGCGGAAGTTGCGGTTGATTTCGAAAATCTTGTCGGCAAGACCAGAGACCAGCGTGCGCTTGAGGAACAGTTCTGGCGCAATGCGCAGATACATGTCCTGCTTCAGCGTGTTGTGATGGGTCTTGAACGGATCGGCAGACGCTCCGCCATAGACGGATTGCAGCATGGGGGTTTCCACCTCCATGAAGCCATCGCTTTCCATGAAACGGCGGATGCCGGAAACGATCTTCGAGCGCTGCTGGAAGCGCAGCTTGGATTCGTCATTGGTGAGAATGTCGAGATGGCGCTTGCGATAGCGCACTTCGATATCCGTCACGCCGTGATATTTCTCCGGCATCGGCAGAAGCGTCTTGGTCAGCATGGTGATGGTTTCGGCGTTGATGGTCAGCTCACCGCGCTTGGTGCGGCGAACCGGACCGGTAACGCCAACAATATCGCCCAGATCGATCATCGGCAGCATGGCGCGCGCTTCTTCCGGGGTCATATCCTTGTGGCTGAAGATCTGGATTTTGCCCGAGGCATCGCGCAGGTCCATGAACATGCCGGAATTGCGCGAGGAATAAATGCGGCCTGCAACCGTAACCGTATCGCCCGATTCCGTGTCCGGCTCCAGCTCCGCATATTTTTCGGCCAGTTCAGCCGTGGTGGCGGTGCGGTGGAAGTGAGCTGGATAGACATCGCCGATCTGCTGGCGCAGCAGCGCCAGTTTCTGGCGGCGCACCTCGGTGGCGTCGGAGGAAAGGGCGGTTTCGGTGTTTGCTTCGGTCATTGGTTCGCCTATCGGGCACGAAATTCTTGGATCAATTGTGGAGCATAGCGGCTGAAAACGGCTATGATAAGCCCTCCCTCATAAAGGGGGAGAGCTTTAGCTGTCAGGCCGCGCCAGCCATGGAGGTCAAGACCTGAATGGCCACCTTGAGGCGCTGGCGCACCACGGAACGGCCCAGCAGCGCCATGCTGTCAAACAGCGGCAGAGAACGCTGGCTGCCGGAAACGGCAACGAACAACGGCGGGGTGACGACGCGCAGCTTCTTGCCCAACCGGTCGGCAATGGCCCGCAGTTCTTCCTCGATGGTCGCAACATTCCATTCGAGGATCTTTTCGAGATCGGCTTGAACGGTGGTGACGATCTCAAGCGTTTCCGCCGGGCTGGTTTTCAACCCGCCGAAGGAAGCAGGCGTCAGGCCGACATCATTGGCCAGCAGGAAGCCTGCCAGCGGCGGCAATTCGCCAAGCTTGGTGATCCGGCTCTGAGCGAGCTTCAGGCCTTCCGTCAGCCTGTCGTTTTCGCTGGCCCAGGTCAGAACGCGGCCCAGGAATTCGTCCGGCGTCAGCTTTTCGCGCAGCCAGCGACCGTTCAGCCAGTCGAGCTTCTGGATGTCGAAGATAGCACCCGCCTTGGAGAGATTGTCGGGGTCGAACTTGGCGATCAGCTCGTCCATCGTCAACAGCTCTTCGCCTTCGGCGATCTGCATGAAGAACAGGCCAAGGAAATTCATCAGCGCTTCGGGCAGGTAGCCGAGGGCCGAATAATAAGAAATAGAGGTCGGGTTCTTGCGCTTCGACAACTTGGATTTGTCGGCATTGCGCATCAGGCTGAGATGCATGAACACCGGCGGCTCAAGACCGAGATATTTGTAGATCAGGATATGCTTCGGCACGGAGGCCAGCCATTCCTCGCCGCGCGCCACATGGGTGATCTTCATCAGGTGGTCATCAACCACATTGGCCATGTGATAGGTCGGCATGCCGTCTGCTTTCAGCAGAACCTGCATATCGACGCTTTCCCACGGGATCGACACGTCGCCATAAACGCCGTCATGGAAATCGCAGGAGCCTTCGGTTGGGATTTTCAGGCGCACGACATGCGGCTCGCCTGCGGCAACGCGCGCATCGACTTCTTCCGCCTTCAAATGCAAGCAGAGACCGTCATAGCCGGGCGGCTTGCCCGCTGCGCGCTGCGCTTCGCGCATCTGGTCCAGCCGGGCGGGCGTGCAGAAACAGCGGAACGCATTGCCCTCAGTCACCATCTTGTCGACGAACGGACGATAGGTGTCCTTGCGCTCGGACTGGCGGTAGGGACCGTAGGGACCGCCAACATCCGGGCCTTCGGCCCAGGTCAGGCCGGTCCATTTCAACGCGTCCAGCACCTTCTGCTCAAATTCCGCCGTCGAGCGGGTCGCATCGGTATCCTCGATGCGCAGAATGAATTCACCGCCGTGTTTCTTTGCGAACAGATAGTTGAACAGCGCGATATAGGCTGTGCCGACATGCGGTTCACCGGTGGGAGAAGGAGCGATACGGACGCGGACGCCGGAAGTGGTCATGATTTTGCTCGTGGTCATGGAGGCGAGGATCGGGCAGAGCCAAGCCATCGCATTTTGATGATCTGGACGCGGTGAAAGCCACGCTCAAGGCAGGCTTCCAGCGATAATCCTTTGGCTGGCCTTAGGCCATATCTAAGGCCAAGCGTCAAGGAAAACCCAAGCATCGGCGGGAACGCATGGGCCGGTGACAGAGGATTTTGAAAAAGATTGCGAAAAAAATCAGATTGGGCGGAACCATTTCCGGTATCGCCCGTTAGGAGTGCAGGAAAGCGGTTGTGAATCCCGCGAACCTAAAACCCCCGTCCCCCGCTTGAAAGCCTGCGTTCCGCCAACGCAGGCTTTCGGCATTTCAGGCCCTCTACATTTCAGGCCCTGCTGAGCCATGGCTATTTCAATGGCCAGACCACGATCAGTGCCGGGATAGCAACGAGAATGATCAACAGCGACAGCGGCAGGCCAAGGCGTGGATAATCACTGAATTTATAGCCGCCCGGCCCCATCACCAACGTGTTGCATTGATGACCGATCGGGGTCAGGAAATCACACCCGGCGCCAATTGCCACCGCCATCAGAAAGGCGTCGGGCCGGAAGCCAAGATTATGGGCAAAGCTGGCGGCAATCGGTGCCATGACCAGAACCGTCGCCGCATTGTTGAGAAACGGTGTCACCGCCATGGCAGTCACCAGAATCAGCGCCAGCGCACCGTAAGGCGGCAGCCCATGGGCAACATGGCCAAGCCAACCGGCAATGACATCGGTTCCACCCGTACTGCGCAGGGTATCGCTGACCGGGATCAGTGCCGCCAGCATGACGAGGATCGGACCATCGACAGCCTGATAGAAATCGTTGAGCGGGATGACCCGGAACACCACCATCGCCAGGGCAGCGGCAAAGAAGGCAACCGGCACCGGTGCCAGACCGACTGCGGTTGATCCCATCGCGGCAATCAGGATCAGCACCGGGATAAGCGCGCTGCGGCTGGTGCCGAGCAGGATTTCGCGCTCGGCCAGCGGCAGGCAATCCAGGGTCTGCAACGCGGCTGGCAGCGCGGTGCGTCGCCCCTGGAGCACGACGACATCGCCAGCGCGCAAGGCCACATGCGCCAGCCGCTCCTTCAGCCGCTTGCCGCGGCGGCTGACGGCCAGGAGGTTGATGCCATACGTGTTGAACAATGAAACATCGCGGGCCGTCAGGCCTTCCAGCGGCGATCCCGGCCCGACCACCGCCTCGATGGCGGTGATTTCACCGCCCGAACCGATCTCCCGGCCCGACAGTTTTAAACCGGATTGGCTGACCAGCCGGTCAAGCGCATCGGATGGTCCCTCCAGCAGCAATGTGTCCTGCTCTTTCAACACCATATCCGGGAAAGGCGAAATACGGCTGTGGCCGCGCAGGATGGCGGTGGCGATCACTTCGCCGGCGGTAGTTTTCAACAGATCGCGCAGCGGTTTGCCTGATAGTGCGGAACCTTCGGGCAGGGTCGCCTCGGTGGAGAAATTGGAATTGCCGAGTGCTTCCTGCAAAGTCGGGTTCTGGTTTTGGCGCTTGGGCACCAGCCAATAGAACAGCATCAGGAAAATCACCCCGGCAACGGCCAGGATCGCGCCGACAGGGGTGAAATCGAACATGGTGAAAGGCGTGCCGGTCAGTTCGCCTCGCAGCTTGGACACGACAATATTGGGTGAGGTGCCGATCTGGGTCATCAACCCGCCCAGAAGCGCACCGAATGCCATCGGCATCAGGAAGGCGGAGACCGGCGTCCCTGACTTCTTCGAGAACTGGAACGCGACCGGCATCATGATGGCCAATGCGCCGATATTCTTGATGAAGGCCGACAGCACTGTCACCGTCAGCACCAGAAGCAGGATCTGGGCGCGCATTGATGTCAGGTTGGGGAAGAATCGTTTAATGGCGGCATCGACCAGACCGGACCGCGCCACCCCGGCGCTGACCACCAGGGCACTGCCGACGATGATAACGATATCGTCACTGAACCCGGAAAAAGCCTTATCGGCTGGCACAAGGCCAAGAGCAACGGCCGCCAGAAGGGTCAGCCCCGCCACCACATCGTAGCGGATACGGTCCCACATGAAGGCAACCATCATCAGGCCGATGACGGAGAAAGCCAAAATCTGTTGAGTCGTCATGCATGTCCGGATCGGTCAGAGTTGGGCTCAAAAGGCTTGAAGTGCCGGTTTGTTCCTTACCGTTGCGCCGTCGCTCCGCCACCATGCACTCTTTGAGAGTAGCATGCACAGGAAACGACGGCATCAACGCGACTGTGACATTTCATAATTCGAGCATGATGATCAAGTCTACAGCCTTTAGGTTACCTTGGCCTTCAGGCAACCTTGGCCAATAGCTTTTCTTCCAGCCGTGCCAGAATATCCTTGCAGACGGCATCTTCTTTTTCGACGCCGTGCATGAGGATCTCACGGGCCGCTTCGACATCGGAGGGATCGGCGTAATAGGCGTGGAATTCGCCCAGCACCGCATAGGCCGCCATTTCGCCAGCCTCGACAGCCAGTTCCAGCATATTTTGCGCGCCATCGAGATCAACGATGCCACCAATGCCCTTCATGCGGAACCGTCCCAGATTGACCATGGCGAGGGCATGACCGTTTTCAGCCGCCATTTCAAACCAGATCCGCGCCTGGTTGAGATCGCCCTCCCCTTCGCCTGCACCGGTCGCGGCAACCACCGCCATCTGGAACTGCGCGGCGACATCGCCCTTCAGCGCGGCCTTTTCAAGCCACATCACCGCTTCCACCGAACTGGCCTTGACGTCGATGCCATGGCGATAACGCCGCTCCAGATCACGGCAGGCGCGCCTGTCGCCCATGCGGCCAAGCGCCGTCAGCCAGCGCACGCCCCGGGCGCGGCCCCGCTCGGGATAGGCTTCGTGCAGATAATATTTCGCCAATTCCTCGATAGAGGAGCGGTAGCCCTTGGCGGCAGCAGCGCTGAGCAAGCGCAGTGCCTTCTCCTCGTCGGGTGCGGTGCCAAGGCCATTCAAATATTGCATAGCAAGGTAATGGCGCGCCGTACTGTTGCCAGCCGCTGCCGCATATTTGAAATATGGCAGGGCGCGGGCATAGTCCACCTCGCCCAAATGTCCACCGGCCAGCAGCGTTCCCATGCCCAGATGCGCTCGCACACTGCCCGCCGTCACCGCTGGCTCATAACAGACCAGTGCCGTATGCGGATCGGCCTCGCCGCCAATGCCGGACGCCAGAAGATAACCGGCCAGCGCCGACCCATCGACATTGCCGTGCTCATGGGCGCGAAGTGCATAGTCGCGGGCCAGTTCCGGCTCGCAAACCAGCTGCATGACATCGCCATAGAGCCGCACAGCCGCCGGAGACGTCGGCATGTCCTGGCGCGGTGAAATCAGATAGAGCCGGGCCGTCAGCGCCATGGCACCGACATGCCCCGCATCGGCGGCATAGCGCGCCAACCGGCGGGCCTCGGCCAGATCGGAAATCACCCCGCGCCCCGTTTCATATAGCCGCGCCAGTTCATAGGATGCCCCGACATGGCCGCCCTTGGCCGCCTTGCGTAGGGCGCTTGCGGCCAGCGGCATTCGGCCCGCCCCAAGCTTCTTCATGCCATGGCGATAAGCCTGCCGGATTGCCGCGCCTCGGACAAAAAAGGGCACAAAAGACAGCAATTGCTTCATGGTTCGCGCATTCCCTCGCTCACGACCGGCACAACCCGGTCAAACAGATAGGCCGCCACAGTCTGGTCGCCAACAACCACGTCCGTCACCAGCGTCATCCCGGCAATCAGGCTGAAATCCGCCGGATTGCTTTTCAGATGCGGGTCGTCAATGGTGATCTTGGCGATATAGAATGTCCGCTCGGATGCGCCTTGCGTTGCCGCGCCGTCGCCGCGCGAGACTTTCAGACTATCAGGGCTGACAGCCCGGACTGTGCCGCGCAAGCCGCCAAAGCGGGCGAAAGGCCAGGCATCGAGCTTGATATCGACCGGCTGGCCAACCTTGATAAAGCCCTGGTCCTGGGTGGAAATTTCCGTTTCCACTTCAAGCCGAGCTGCCTTGGGCACCAGCACGAACATTTTCTGTGCCGTCTGCGCCACCGAGCCGATAGAAATATCGCCGATCTGAAGCACGGTTGCGTCTTCCGGCGCCTTCAATTCGATCAGGTCGGAACGCTTGTCAGCCTTGTTCAGCTCCTCGATGGCTGCATTCAACGCCACCTGCTGCTTGACCAGCTGGCCCATGGCGTCGGAGCGCCATTGCTGGGCCTGATCTTCCATCTGCGACTGCACCGACTGAATGTCATGGGCGCCGCTTTCCAGCTTGCCTTCGACTTCGCGGATCGTGCCGGTGACTTCCAGCACCCAGTCCTTGGCCTTCAGACCATCGGCCCTGGAGGCATATTTCTTCTCGACCAGCGCACTTTTCATCGCCTCGCTTTCCTCGCTGAGCGACAAGCGCTGGCGATTGACAGTGAGTTCCTGCTGCAATTGGGCTTGCGTGGTTTGTAGCGAAGAGATCTTCGCCTTGAAGGTCGACATCGACGCTTCATATTGCGACCGGCGGGCTTCAAAGAACCGGCGCTGCAATTTGCCGAAACTATCGCCGTCGCGCGGCTGGTAATCACGCCCATCGATTTCCGCCTTCAGCCGCTCGACTTCCGCCGAAAGGCTGGCCATCTGCCGGCTGGCCGTGGTCTGGTCGGCACGCGAAAAGGTCGGATCGAGCGTGGCCAACAATTGCCCCGCTTTCACGTCCTGGCCTTCGCGCACCAGGATTTCCCGCACAATCGAGGTTTCCAGCGGCTGCACCACGGTATTGGGCGCTTCGGAGGCGACACGACCGCGTGCAGTCACCACCCGCTCGACCGGCATGAACACCGACAGCAGGATCGCGCTGGTGATCAGGGCCGCCACCGTGGCAATCGTCATCCGCGCCGATTTGGGCGGGGTGCGATGCAGGATGCTGGCGCTTTCGGACAGGAATTCCGCTGTCGTACGGACCGCGTAACGATGCTCGTCAGGCGACAGCGTCAAGGTTTTCGTCATGATCTTTTCCCGTCGTCAGGTGGCGGTTCTGCTGGTTCCAGAGGTGGCGGTAGTCGCCGGAGCGGCGCAGCAGGTCGTGATGGGTGCCGCTGTCCTTCAACTGGCCGCGATCCAGAACCAGGATCTGGTCGCAATCGACAAGCGAGGACAGACGGTGCGAAATCATCAGCACGGTGCGGCCTTCGGCAATGCGCTTCAGGTTGCGCAAGATGATCGCTTCGCTTTCCGGATCGAGCGCGCTGGTGGCCTCGTCGAAGATCAGAATGGGCGGGTTGACGATCAGCGCCCGGGCAATTGCCAACCGCTGCTTCTGGCCGCCGGAGAGATTGCTGGCATGTTCTTCCAGCATCGTGTCATAGCCGCGCGGCAGACGTTCGATAAATTCATCAGCACCGGCCAGTTGTGCCGCCTCGATCATTTCCTCAGGCGAGGCATCCGGCTTGGCGATCAGGATATTGTCACGGATCGTGCCACGAAACAGAAAGCTTTCCTGAAGCACGACGCCGACATTGGTGCGCAGATGATAGAGATCGACTTCCTTCAGCTCGACGCCATCGAGACGGATCAGCCCCGAATAGCTCTGATGCAGGCCCTGCAACAGCCGCGTCACCGTGGTCTTGCCCGAGCCGCTACGGCCCATCAGCCCGACGATATTGCCCGGCTTGACGTGAAAATTGATGGCGTTGAGCGCCGGCACCGCGGTACCTGCATAGGCAAAACGGACATCCTCGAAGCTGATCCGGCCGGAAAATTCCGGGCGTACCCCGTGTTCACGGCGCGGTTCCGGCTCGGCATTGATGACGGATGCGACCTGGCGCAATGCACCGCGCGCCTCTTCCATCTGCTGCATCATGCCAGCCATCTGCACCAGCGGCTGGGTGGCGCGCATGGCAATCATGGTAAAGGCCACCAGCGTTCCGGTCATGACCGTATGCTCGTTGACGATGACCAGATAGGCGCCGATCAACAGCGAGCCCGCATAGATCAGCTTTTCCAAAGGGGCCAGCAAGGTCTGCGGCTGGTTGGCCAGAAACAGCAGGTTGGTCTGGTTATTGACCGCTTCGGCGACTTTCTGGTCCCATTCGCGCCGCTTGCGGCCTTCAAGTGCCAGAGATTTCACCGTGCGGATGCCGTTGATCATCTCGATCAGCATGGCGGTGCGGCGGTGTTCGCTGCCCATCACCTGCGCATAGGCGCGGCGAATCGGCTTCATATAGATAAACAGTATCAGGCTCATCATCGCGCCGAGGCCCAGGACCCAGAAGGTCAGGCCGGGGCTGAGCAGGAACATGACAGGAATGAGCACGAACAGCGACAGCATATCCAGCACCGAACCGAACAATTGGCCGGTGACGAAAGCCCTCAGCCGACGGGCTTCGCCCAGCCGATGGACGATGCCACCGGTGGCATTCTGCTCGAAGAATTCGATGGGAAGACGCGACAGCCGGTCAAAGATCATCAGGTTCAGCCGCACGTCAATCTTGGCGGTGACGATGGCGGTCACAGTCCGGCGCATATAACCGAGCAGCATATCGAACAGCAGCACGACCAGAATGGCCGCAGCCATCAGCGTCAGCGTCGACAAACGGTGATGCACCATGACCTTGTCGATCACCACCATGTAGAACAGCGAGGGCACCAGCGCCAGAATACCCAGCGAAATGGCCGAAATGAACACGTCGCGCACCATGCGACGGTCCTGCATCACCTGGGCCAGCAGCCAGTGAAAGCCAAATTCCTCACGCGCACTTGCCTCGGTCATCTCCCGCTTCATCAGCAGGACATGGCCGCTCCAGTTTTCCATCAGCCGCAATTCATCGACCACAAACCGGGCGGCTTTCGAATCGGCGGGATCACGAAACACCATGCGCGGCGTCTGCGGATCATCGACAAAGTTTTCAAAGACAAGGAGCGACCCATCATTGAGCTGAATGACGGCGGCGACAGCACCTTCCATCTGGCTCAACAGCTTCCAGTTCATGCGGATCGGCTTGGCCTTTACCCCATGATCGCCGATGATTTCGGCCAGTTGCGGCAGCGAAAAGCATTCCTCATCGCCGTAATCGCGGCACAATTGCTCGACCGAGAGGGATAAGCCCAATTTTTGCGTGGCAAGAGCCAATGCAGCAAGAGCGGATCTGGCCTGCCCCTCATCCGCCAGATCTCTGTCTTCAGCATTCATCGACACACCTCATCATCCATCGCCGGAAGCACACATGGCGAGTTTTTCGTGAGGATCCGTCCTGCCCCACAAGCCGGGAACGGACCCATTCAACCCGACCGTAGAAGCCGAAGCTTTCGCCATGCTGGATTTTCGTGAATCCGCGTCGCAAACAGAAACAGATCCAATACCGTCGTTGATAACGCGGCCCACACCGTTCCAGCGCCTGGAAAAGCAGGTTAAGCTTTTGCAACCGGGGCGAATCGCCCTTCAAACCGCAAAGCCCGGAGATATGCAGCCGTGACCCAGACGCCCAGACGGCCCGTGATTATCCATTGGGGCATATCCAGCTTTTTCGGCTGGGGCATTTACGGCCTCAACCTGGCGCTCAACTGGTCCACCGATCCGCAGCTGGAGCCGGTCACATCCTTTCCGTTGCAATCCGACCAGATCGTCGTCGATCCGTTGCGCCAGCGCGCACTTGGCGGATTTTTCCGGGCCAGCGCCGACCTTTCGAACCGCATCGCCGCCCAGAGCGAAAAGTCCCTGACGGTCAATACCCCGCTTCTCGCCGGGCTGGGCAATGATTTCACCATGTCGCCCGGCCCCAAAGGCGTTGCCCTTTCCGGCAGTCCGACGCTGGGCGTGGTGTTCTTCGAACTACCGCAACTGTCGGAGGCCACGAAAGCCAGAGCCAAAGCATTGCCGCTGGTGATTGCCGGATCGAGCTGGAATGAAGAGATCATGCGCGCCCATGGCCTCAACAATGTTACCACCGTCATCCAAGGCATCGATCAGACACTGTTTCACCCCGGCCCGCGCCAAGGCGTTCTGGCCGACCGGTTCCTGGTGTTTTCAGGCGGCAAGCTGGAATTGCGCAAAGGGCAGGATCTGGTGGTGGCAGCCTTCGCAAGGTTTGCCAAACGCCATCCCGAAGCCCTCTTGGTTTCCGCATGGCACAGTCCATGGCCGCAATTTGCCCTGACGCTCAACCGGTCCGGCAAGGCCACCGCCATCACCACCAATGACAAGGGCGCCATCGATCAATCCGCCTGGATTGCCGCCAACGATATCGCTGCCCATCAATTCCTCGATCTCGGCTCCGTACCAAACGCGCTGATGGCGCCGATCCTGCGCGAAATGGACGTCGCGGTCTTCCCCAACCGCTCCGAAGGCGGCACCAATCTGGTGGCGATGGAATGCATGGCCTGTGGCGTGCCGACGATTCTGTCGGCCAATACCGGTCATCTCGACCTGATCGACGGCGGCAATTGCTATGCGCTGGAACATCAGACCCCCGTTGCAGGCGAAGGCGCTGGTGTCGGCTCCGTGGCCGGGTGGGGAGAAAGCAGCGTCGATGAAATCGAAGAGGCGCTGGAGCGGGTCTGGCGCGACCGCAACGAAGCCCGTCGCCGTGGCGAGCGCGGCGCGGCGAAACTGGCTGGCTATACCTGGTCGCGCACGGCGGATGCGATGAAAAAGATTATCAGGACCTATCAGTAATCGCTTCAGCAAGTGACACCGCCTGGGCAATCGAGGCGGTAAAATTCCCCGCCTCGGTTTGGCGGCAAAGCTGCATCGACGGATACCAGGGCGTGGTGGCGCCCTCAGAACCCCAGCGCCAATCCGGCACTTTCTTCAAAAGGCCGATGGTCGGTACGCCAAGGCTACCGGCCAGATGCAAAGGCGCGGTGCAGACCGAAATGAAGGCCGAAAGCTGGGTGAGGATGGCAGCCGTGTCGAGAAAGGCATCCGCTCCGGCATCGAAGTCCGGGCCTGGATGTTCCAGCGTGAAGGACAGGCCCGCCACTTTATAGCCTGACGGGGTATCGGCGGGTTCCAACGCCGCCTCATCAAGCTTTTGCAGGGCAATCAGCCGCGTGCCGCCAAGGTTCGCAAAGGGCGACAGCTGTTCGGGACCGGCAAGACTGCGGCCTTTTTCCGCTGGTGACAGGGGATTGCCGCGCCAGACAAAACCCAGGGCTTTCTCGCCTTGTTTCAAATCAAGCCGTTCACGCCACAGCGAAACCCGCTCCGCCTGTGGCTGCAAATAGGCACGGGCTTTCGGCACACTGCCCAGCGTCAATTTCAGCCGATGCGGCAGACCAAGCAACGGCACCTGAAAATCGATGGTCCCTGCTGGCGGGTTCTCTGCCTGTACCCGATCTGCCCCCGGCACATCCGCCAGCAGCCCGACCAGCTTGTTTGGCACTTGCAGGATCACCTCGCCGCCAAGCGATTTGACCAGGGGTAGCAGCTTGACGAACTGGATCGTGTCGCCAAGCCCCTGTTCCGCATGAACCAACAGGCGTTTGCCTTGAAAAGGCCGCCCGTTCCAATCGGCAATATCCGTGTGACGTGCCTCTCCCGGAAAGCCTTCGGCCTGCCAGCGCCATTCGTACTCGGCAAAACCAGTGGTATAATCGAAAAGCCGCAGCAGGTTGAGGCCAAGGTTATAATGAGCCTCAGCGGAGGTGGGATAGATTTCCAGCGCCTTGGACAGCAGCGCCATCGCCGCTTCCGCCTCGCCCAATTCGGACAGCGCATTGCCGAGATTGTGGAGCGCTATGCGGTTTTGCGGATCGAGTGCCAGCGCTTGCCGATAAGCGGTAATCGCTGCCGGATAATCATCGAGATCAGCGTGCGTTACGCCGATATTGGCGTGACAGGCGGCATTGTCAGGTGCCAATTGCGCGGCCCTTTGATAGGCTTCCAGCGCATCCGGCTTGCGACCGGCCTCACCCAGCGCATTGCCGAGATTGTACCAGATATCACTTTCCTCAGGCGCAAGTCTGAGCGCCCTGGCATAAAGCGACAGTGATTGCGCCAGATCGCCACGCGAGCGCTCCGCCGAGGCCAGCAGTCTGAGCGCATCGACCTGGTCGGGCTCTTCCTCGAGAATGGCACGGTAATGGGCAATCGCCTCGTCCAGCATCCCAGCCTTGTGCAGCTGAAAGGCCTGGATCAGCCTTTCGCCCGACGCAGTTTGGTTCGTCATGGCTTACGCTCCACCAACCGTTTAAGGTCTTCTGCCACCGCCTTGGCCACACTTGCCCAATCGCCTGGTTGCGGTTGGCGAAACAGTTTCAGGCCCGGATACCAGGGGCTATCGTCTCGACCGGTCATCCAGCGCCAATCCGCACCGTATTTCAGCAGCGCAAAGCATGGCACGCCCAGCGATGCCGCAAGATGCAGAGTGGAGGTGCAGGAGGAAATCACCAGATCAAGCGCAGCAATCGCTGCCGCCGTCTCGCCGAAATCGCCAAGGTCTGACCCCGGCACCTGCATGGCCTTGGCAAACTCCAGACCGGCCATCTGTTCCAGCCCGTCCTTGAATTGCAGGCTGATGAAATGCGCTCCTTCGACAGCAAACAATGGCTCCAACACTTTCAAGGGCGGCGAGCGCCCCTTGTCAGCGCGCGCGACCGGATTGCCCTGCCAGACCAGCCCGACCCGCAAAGCGTCACGATGCGCAAACCGCGCTTCCCAATCCGCCACCCGGCGAGGATCGGGCCGGAAATTGGCCGGGCCGGGCAAAGTTTCCAGCGTGGTTGCAAAAATCAGCGGCAGGCTCATGATCGGCGCTTCGACATCGGCATCGTCAATGGCATCGACGCCCTGGCGGCGCAGGGTGATGTTGCGCCTCTCCACCACCAGCGTTGAAAACAGGCTGATCAGCGGCTCACGCAATTCCAGAATGACATGCCCGACCTTGAGAGCGGCTTGGCGCACGAAACGGGCAAACTGGATCTGGTCGCCCAACCCCTGTTCTCCGTGGATCAGCAGTACTTTGTCCGGCAGGGCCTCGCCAGTCCAGCGCGGCATAGGCAGCGAGCGCGCCACCATTTCGGCACCCTGCCAGCGCGTCTCGTAATCGCGAAAACCCTGCGGCAGATTGCCCGCCATCAAATGGGCATGCGCCCGGTCGATCAGGGTTTCGACATCACCAGGCAGGAGATCCAGCGCCCGATCGAGACTGGCGATTGCCTCCTCAACCCGGCCCATTTCGCGCAATGCATTGCCAAGCCCGCGATGGGCCTTGGACAGATCCGGACGCAATTGGATCGAGGCGCGGTAAGCCTCCAGCGCTTGCCCATAGCGGTCCGTGTCGCGCAAAAGATTGCCAAGCGTCATATAGGCTTCGGCGCTGGGGCTGGTCTCCAGGCTTTGGCGCAGGCAGGCCTCGGCCTCATCCTGCTTGCCGACGTGGCGAAGGGCTATGGCATAATTGGTCTGGAAGGTCGGCGTTGCAAGGCCAAGTGCCGCTGCGCCCCGCAGCAGGACATAGCCGCGATGGTAATGCAGGCGCTCAACCGCCAACCCGCCCAGCATATGCAGCGCCTCGGCCCGTGTTTCGTCCTCATGCAGCAGCGCCGCATAGGTCGCCTCGGCGGCAGTGACATTGCCGGCCATATGGGTGCGGATGGCGGCGGCCAATCGTTGCTGCGGACCCGGCTGGGCCGGAACGGCAACCACAGGCTCGGCGGCTTCAAACAGTTGCGCCCTGTCACCCTCGACCAGCCTGCCAAGCGCGTCGGCCACGCGGGAGACGACACCGGCAAAGGGTTCCGCTTCGACCTCATCGGCCACCCGGCGAAACACCCGGCTTGTCGGATACCAGGGGCTATCGCTGCGTCCGCGCAGCCAGCGCCATTCGGCATGGGATTTGAGGATTACCCAGGTCGGGCGGCCAAGCGCACCAGCCAGGTGCGCCACCGCCGTATCGGAGGTGATGACGAGATCGAGATTCATGATCATCGCTGCCGTATCCGCAAAGGCATCGGCACCGCTGTCAAACTCTTCCGGCGGGCGCTCGACGACAAAATCCACCATGTCCAACTGCTCTTCGCCTGCCCCCTTTTGCAAGGCGATCAGGCGCACACCGTCAATGGCGGCAAGCGGCGCCAACACCTGCAAGGGAAAGCTGCGGCCCTTATCGACCTGTGGATCGGGATTGCCCTGCCAAACGAGGCCGACGCGGAAGCCAGGCTTTGCCGAAAGCCAGCCTGCCCAGCGCCGCACCCGCAGCGGATCGGCAAACAGATAGGCGGGAAAAGCCGGGATTGTCTCGACGACTGTGCCGCAAAGCAGCGGCAAGCTCATCATGAAAACGTGGTAATCGAGCGGCGGGACGGGATCGCTTTCGCAGACAACGCCATCCACTCCCGGCACGGTTTGCAGCAGCGTGGCAATCTTGCGACGGCAGCCAATCATCACCTTGGCCGCGCCTTTTTCCTTCAGGAGCGCCACATAGCGGACGAACTGGAAAGCATCGCCAAAGCCCTGTTCGGCCAGAACCAGAATGGACTTGCCCGCCAGATCCTCCCCCTGCCAGACCGGCAGCCGGACGCGGGTGCGATCTATGCCGAGGATTTCCACCAGGAAGCGACGCTCGTAAAGCGGCAGGCCACGGGCATAATCGCCCTCGTTCAGCAAACACATGCCCAGCGCCATTTCCGCATCGGCATAGCCGGGACGGGCCTCGATCGCCTTGCCAAAAGCCAGTATCGCCTCGTCTTCGCGGCCGGTATCCATCAGGCTGATGCCGAGATTGCTCCAGGATTCGGCATGGCCGGGCTTGGCAAGCGCGCCTTGCCTCTGGATCCAGCAGGCAAGATCGGCATAGCCGTGATTACGCTCCGCCACACCCAGATTGCTCCAGGCATCGGCATTGCCGGGGTCAAGCGTCAAAGCCTTTTCCCAGGCGCGCGCGGCGGCCTGCGGCTGCTTGGCTTTTAGCAGAACAGCACCCAGTTGCACGTGATGCGAGGCCAGTTCCGGCTCGATCCGGCAGGCGCGTCGCAGAGCTTCCTCCGCCACGTTGAACCGGCCAAGCGCCAGCGCCGCCGCCGCATAAACCGACAGGGCGTGACCTGAGCGCGGCTGGGCTTTCAGCACCTCGCCTGCGCGGCGGAAGGCTGTTTCGGCATCACCCACCGACGTTTCGCGCCGGGCCAGCGCCAAAAGGCACGCTGCGTGACCGGTATCGTAGAGCAGCCCGTGGCGCAGCGCCCGCATCCCATCGGTCACAAGCCCCGCAGCATCGAGCGCAATGGCGAAATTGCTCCAGTGATCGCCAAGCGAGGGGCGGATCGCCACCGCGCGGGCGCAAAAGGGAATGGCCTGCCGCCCTGCCACCGATGAGCGTTCACCGGCCTCTAGACACGCCATGCCAAGCAGATTGAGCACCCGCTCTCTTTGAAAATCCTGCGTCAGCACATGCCGGTAAAGCTGCACGGCCCGGCCATAATCGCGGCCCTGATGGCGCTTGATCGCCTCGTTCAATCCGTCAGCGGCCTCATCGGGCGCATCATCCGTGGCACGTCCGGCAAACAGCAGCACTTTCAACTCATGCGCAACGTCCTGAAGAACCGGTTGCCATTGCCCCGCCTCCATCTGGCGAAACAGCCGCATGGTCGGGTACCAGTCGGTCAGAATGCCATCCATGCCCCAGCGCCAGTCCGGGGCTTTCTTCAGCAACAGCCAGACCGGCCTGCCCAATGCGCCCGCAAGATGGGCAAGGGCGGTATCTGAGGTGATGACCAGATCCAGCGACGCCATCAAGGCTGCGGTATCGACAAAGGCATCGGGACCGTCATCCAGACCCGGAACGGGGTGCAGCGCCAATCCCTCCGGCGCTTGCTGATCGGCTCCTACCCCCTTTTGCAGGGAAATGATGTCAATTTCATCTGAGAATTCGGCAAGCGGCTGGAAGAGTTCCAGCGGCAGCGAGCGGCCCGGCTCACCATAGGCCTTTGGATTGCCCTGCCAGGATAGACCGATACGAAAACGTGTCTTCTCCTTCTCCTGCTCTTGCTCCTGGCTTGGAGAAAGCCCGCCAAGCCAGTCGCGCCAGCGCTCGAAAAGCTGTTTTTCCAGGGTGAGATAGGGAACGCGCTGGCCTGTCGCCTCTGGCACAAGGTTGATCAGGCCCGGCAGCGACAAGAGCGGTGCCCAGGCCGCGTAAGCGGGCAGATCCGCACCATCAGGCAAGAGCGTGATGGACGGAGTGGCAAAAAGTTCGGAAAGGTTCAGCAGACGGTAGAGTTGCGGTTGGCAGACGAAAACCACATGGCCGACCCGGTCCGCAATGCGCGGCAAAAACCGGATAAACTGGATTGTATCGCCCAATCCCTGCTCATGAAACACCAGCAGCGTCTGGTCTTGCAGCGCTTCGCCCTGCCAGCGCGGCCCCTGCATCAGCAAGGGCGAGGTGGAACTCCCGGTGGCCTGATCACGCAACTCGTAATCGGCCCAGGCCTCGCTCCATTGGCCGTCCAGCAATTGCAGGCAGGCGCGGTTGAAGCGGTGAACGGGGGCATCGCCGATGCCAATCAATTGCTTGAGAATCCGGTCAGCACCCTTCAAATTGCCCAGAATGCGCAGGCTTGCCGCCAGATTATTGGCGGCGCGTCGATGCGAGGGATCAAGCGTCAGCGCCTTTGTATAGCTGTCACAGGCCTCGGGATCGCGTTGCAATCCATGCAGCAGCACGCCGAGATTATAGAAAGCTTCGGCATCCGGCTTCAGCTCCAGCGCCCGGCGCAAATGGGTTTCGGCTCCCGCACTGTCTCCAAGCTCCAGCAGGATGACACCCATCTGAGCCAGCAGAGACGGTTCATTGTTGTCAAGCGCCAGACCCTGCCGAGCCGCATTCAGGGCTTCATCCCATCGTTTTGCCGATGTCAGGGCCAGAACCAGATTGGACCATGCGCCAACGGCTTTACCGTCAAGCGTCACGGCGCGAGCGCCGATATCAATGGCGCGCTGATGGTCACCCACTGCAATCAACGGAAGAACCATATTTTGCAGCAGGCCGGACTGGTCTGGCGCAAGTTGCAAAGCATGTTCGAAAGCGGGAATGGCCTCACGAGAACGGCCGGAAAGATGAAGGGCGAGCGCATAGTAATGAGCGGTCTCGGCATGTTCAGGATGGGCCTCAACAAGCGCCGTCAAGCCCTGTAAGGCCTCAGCCACGCGCCCCTGCGCCAAAAGCGAACGGCACTGCGAAACCTCATGCGTCGTCATAACGCGCTCTTCTTTCATCCATGGGCCAGATCCAAGGCCAGGAACACCGAACCATCATGGCCCTGTTTTACCCAAAATCGGCGCGTCGGCCACTTAATATCAGGGCGAAAACATGCTCATGCATCCTCGCCTAAAGGTCAAAGAGTCCCAAACATGAATCAAAGACCCATGCCACCATCAATCAGGCCGCAGCATAGGGCTTGTAGGACTTTTCCTCGATGATGTCAGAGCCAAGCTCAATGTTGATCTGCCGCTTCAACTCGGCGCGCCGGTCATTGGTGACATAGACCGAACGAGCGAGAGACACGAAACGCGGACCGAAATCACCGTCGCGCTCGCAATCGCGGATATCGTCCTCAATCTCCCACAGCGCCGTATTGACAGCAAGAAGATCACGGCTGATGGCGATGACACCCTGATGATCGGCCACCGGCTTCAGCCGTTCATTGAGCAGGGACAGCTCGCGCTCGACATTGGTGCGCTTGGCCTCGTCCGTGATCCGCTCTGCCTTGATCTGGAGAATGGTGATCTTGTCGATCAGCTCACCCCAGGACACCGGAACTTCAATCATTGCAGGTCTCCGATTCGTGGAAATGCCACGATACAACACCGAACCGAAAACAGGGAACCGGTTTTCGATGCCGTGCAGTGCTCGTACACAGACAGTTGCCCGGCCCAGGTCAAGAAACCCAGGGCCGGGAGCACTGCCTTATGAGTTCCAGCGGAAGTCGCTGGCCGACATGTTGTCGGCGGTCTTGCCGGACAAGGTCATCTGCATATCTGCCACCGCGTCGCCATCGAAATCGATATAGAGTGTTGCGGTATCATTGACGAAATAGGCCTGGGTATGGTCTGTGACCGAAAATTTCTCTGCCCCCAGATAAGTGAAGGTGCCCTGCAGCAGACCGTTGAACACCAGCTTGTCTTCACCATTGACGAAGTCGGTGATCTTGTCCGGGCTCGACGTGCTCGATTTGTCCGTGGAGGTGAAGGTGAAGAGGTCGGAACCGGCCCCACCCGTCACAGTATCGGAGCCGCTGCTCATATAGATCGTGTCATTGCCAGACCCCAGGTCCACCGTCGTATTGGTGCTGCCCGACAGCACGATCAAATCGGCCCCCGTGCTGCCGGTGATATACTCGATATTGGCCGTGGTCAGCGTCGAGGCGGAACCGAGCGTCAACGTGTCCGAGCCCGCGCTCAGATCAATCGTCACGCCGGTATACTGGCCGGAAATGGTGATCGTATCGTCATAGGCAGAACCGACCAGGGTTTCGACACTGGAAACGGTCGCGGTCGCGGCTTTCTCAAAGTTCAGGTAATCCACGCCTGTACCCAGGAAATACTGGCCGTTGGAGATTTCCGTGTCCTTGATATAGACCACATCGGTATTGCTGCCGCCGGTGACGGATTCGACATTATAGAGGGTTATATCATTGGAATAATTGCCGAGCGTGACCACGTCATTGCCGTCGGCCAGGTTGAGTTGGATGCCCGACACCTGAGCACCCAATGTCACCTTGTCGTCGCCGGAACCACCCGTGACCGTTTCAACGCCGACGATTGTCACCGTGCTTGTCGAGGACGCCAGCTTTAGTTCATCCGTATCTCCGCCCAGTGAAATATAGCCGCTATAGGTGCTGCTGTTGATGGCGATATAGTCCGCCATGGACTGACCGATAATGGTTTCCGCATTCGCCACCGTCACCGTATTGGTCGTGTTGGCCAGCGTCAGCTTGTCGGAACCATCGCCCAGATCGATAAATCCACCGGTCCATTGCGTGGCCAGCGTGATGATGTCGGCATTGGAGCCGCCATTGACCGTCTCAACGTTCGAAACCGTTGCCGTCAGGCCCGCGCTCCAGCTCAGGGTATCCTGGCCATCCCCCAGATTAAGAGTTGCCCCGCCGATCGACCCGCTGACAGTCAGCACATCGTCGCCGGTTGACCCGACCACCGTTTCGACATTGGCGATCGTCACGGTTCCGGATTCGCCGAACGTCAGCAGGTCATTGCCGCTGCCCAGATCCAGAGTGCCGCCGGTATAGACGCCAGACAAAGTGATGTCGTCGATCATCGAGCCGCCAGTCACCGTTTCGATATTTTCCACCGTCAACGTATTGTTGGCGGAAGACAGGATGAGGCGGTCACTGCCAGCATTGAGATTGATGAAGCCATCCGTAATCTGTTCACCAAGGGTGATGACGTCGCTGCCGACATCGCCGAGAATGGATTCGGCCCCGGTGACGGTCAGAGTGCCTCCCAGTTCCGACATCTGAAGAATGTCGTTGCCACCGCCGAGCTTGATAGTCGTCGCGGTTACCGCATCGGAAAACTCAACCGTATCATTTCCCGCACCCCCGGTCACCGTTTCGACGCCCGACAGGGTCACGTTATTGCCGATCACCGTTTCAACGCCACCCACGGTCACCGTAGTTCCGGTTGCCGACAGGATAACGCCATCCTGACCTGCCCCCAGATTGATATAGCCCGATGCACCTTCGGCAAGGGTGATAAGATCGGCGGCAGCACCACCGGTCACCGTTTCGATGCCGTTCACCGTCGCCGTGCCGCCGACATCGCCAATGATGAACTGGTCATTGCCGGCACCAAGCGAAATCTCCCCACCGGTCATATAGGCGGAAAGCGAAATAATGTCGTCGACATCCGAGCCGACAATCGTTTCGATGCTGGAGACCGTCAGCGTTCCGCCTTCATCCGCCAGCGTCAGGCTGTCGAGCCCGTTGCCGAGATTGAGGGCCATGCCAGTCGTGCCGGAGGCCAGCGTGAACACGTCGCTGCCGGTGCCGCCGGTGATGCTTTCCACATTGGCCAGCGTCGCCTCATTGGCGTAATTGCCGAAGATGACAGTGTCGTTGCCATCGCCGAGGTCGATATCAACGCCGGTGACCGTCGCGTTAAACCGGATGACTTCATCGCCGGTTCCACCGATGATCGTCTCCACATTGGCAGCCGTCAACGATCCGCCATTATCCTGGAATTTCAAGGTATCGTCGCCATCACCCAAATCGATCATGGTTGCGCCGCCGACCGTGCCGATCACAACTGTATCCGAACCGGAACCGCCGGTGATGGTTTCGACATTGGAAATCGTGATAAGGTTCTTCATGGCGGTCGCGTTGGCGTCAGCGACATCGGCCATGATGATGGTATCGACACCGTCAGCGAGATCGATACTGCCCTTGAACCCACTGGCAAGGATGATTTTCTGGGTTCCGGCTCCGCCGACCAGCGTTTCGACATTCTGCACGGTCACGGTCGCACTACCACCGATGGTCAACGTATCGTCACCCGCTTTGAGGTCGATCGTGCCAATGGTCACGGTTCCTGAAACCGTCACGACGTCGTCCGCCGCACCGCCGAAGATCGTTTCGATATTGGCCGCCGTCAGGGTGCCGCCCTCGTCACTCAGCGTCAGCTGATCGAGACCCTTGCCGAGGTCAATCGTACCGGCCGACATGTCAGTGCCGAGCGTGATCACGTCGCTGGACGTGCCCGCATTGATGGTCTCAACATTCCGGAGTTCGGCTATATTGTTGTAATTGCCGAAGGTGACGCTGTCATTGCCAGCCCCCAGGTCGAGATAGACTTTCTCCGCGGCCCGATCAAATTTAACGACGTCGATGCCGTCATCGCCGATGATGCTCTCGATATTGCGGGCCGTGATCGTGCCACCTTTCATGATGGTCACCGTATCGATGCCGGTACCCAGATCGATCAGCGAGCCAGTAATGGCGCTGGTGATATACACTTCATCGGTCAAGGTGCCGCCGACGATGGTTTCAATCCCAGCGATGGAAACGGTATTATCAAAATCACCCATCGTGAGCTTGTCGGAGCCGGAGCCGAGCGAGATCAGATTGCCGGTCAACAGGGTCTTGTACAGAATCTGCTCGCTGGCGGAACTGCCCAGAATTGTCTCGACGTTGGAAATGGTCAAGGTTCGTCCAGAGCCGGTAAGCGTCAATGTATCATCGCCGCCCTTGAGATCGATTTCGCCACCCGTCGAGGCGACCGAGAAATTGATCGTATCTTCACCATCGCCGCCGATCAGGGTTTCGACACCGGAAATGTTGATGGTGTTGGAACCATCGGCCAGCGTCAGCTTGTCCATGCCAGTGCTGAGATTGATCGTGCCCTTGGTCAGCTCGGTGGTCAGCGTAATGATGTCGCTGGAACTGTCGCCGGTAATGGTTTCGACATTGGCGAACGTGACATTGTTGTTGTACTTGCCCAGGGTTACGCGGTCGCCATCGTCGTCCAGATCGATCAGGCCGCCGGTTATCTGCGTTTTGAAAATAATATAGTCTTTGGTTTCACTGCCGATGATATTCTCGACATTTTTCAAGGTGGCCGTGCCGCCGTCCTCATTGAAGACCAGTGTATCTTCGCCGGCTCCGAGATCGATCAAGCCGCCGGACTTGGCCTCCTGCATGTAGATAAAATCGCTGCCCGAGCCACCATAAATGGTCTCGACACCGTAGACACTGACGGAATTGGTGTAATTTCCCAGAACGAGCGTATCATTGCCGCCATTCAGAGAAACATATCCGCCAGTGAACACACTCCCGATCGTGACGTGATCGCTTCCGCTCGATCCGACGATGCTTTCGGCACCTGAGATTGTCAGCTTATTGGTATAATTGCTGAGAACGACAGTATCATCGCCTTCACCGGCATCGATACTGAAATTGGAAGCCTTGCTGTTCAGCTGAATGCGGTCGTCGCCGCTGCCAGCCACGATTGTTTCGGTATTGGAGACATAGACCGTGCCGCCGCCATCGCCGAGACTAACAGAGTCGTTGCCGGAACCGAGATCCACGCGGCGCGTCTGGTCGCCGCTTTTATTCTCCATAATCACGATATCGGACTTGGTACTGCCGGTAACCGTCTCAACATCGATCAGGGTGAGCGAATTATCGAATTTGCCGAGGATCACCCGGTCCGAACCGGTTCCGAGATCGATATAGGTCCCGAGCGCCTGGGCGCTCATCGTCAAATAGTCATTGCCCTGGCCAGCGACGATCGTTTCCACATTGAGGATGGTTGCGGTGACGCCAAGGTCTGAAAAGGTCAGGCTGTCGATGCCGGCGCCCAAGTCGATGTAACCTGAGGTAGCCTTGGTATCGTAGAAAATCGAATCCGCACCGGTGCCGCCCAAAACGGATTCGACATTGGACAATGTCACATCATTGTCGAAATTGCCAAGGATCAGCTTGTCGCTGCCACCACCAAGATCAAGGTAAGCGCCCGAAACCTGATCGGTCAGGAGAATAATGTCCGTTGCACTCGTTCCAGTCAAACCATCAAGACTGCTTACAGTCGTTGTCTTATTAGACGTTGCCACGGTAAATCCCCATTGTGGTAATTGCCGACGCAGGTCAGCAACAAAGCGTTTAGTCGACATACGCTCGACCGGCGATCATGGGGAAAGATAGGAAGCGAAGCTGTCGCGAAACTTGCCATATGGTCGATTAGCAACCCAAAAGCCGTAAACGAATGGCGAGACACGCCCCGGTAAACGTTACGGCCATTCCGGCAGCGCAAGGCTCAATACAAAGCAATTCGGTTTAGCCAAAGGATATGCTGAACAGCAATAAGGCCGCCTTGCCGAGCGCCACAATCACGCCCGCGACGACCACAATCGACAGAAGAAACACCACACTGCCCACCACAGCGTAAAGCCCGTCCTTCTCCAGAAGCGCGAAGGCAAACAGCGACAGGGCAATGGCCGGCAGGATATTGCCGAGCGGAATGGGCAATGCGAGAATGATGGCCAGAATGAAAGCCATGATCCCTAGGATGTTTTCCGCCGGTCCGCTTACCAGCAGGCCAAAGCGCGGCTTCAGCAGCCGCTCGCCCCGGGCAAGCCAGGGTACGATCCTGGCGACGATGGCGGAAAAATCGGCCCGCGCCAGCGAGCGTTTGGTGATCCAGCCGGGCAGCCAGGGCTGCCAGCCCAGCATCAACTGCGCCGCCAGAAAGACCAAAGGCGCGCCTGTTATGGCCGACGTGCCAGGCGGGGTCGGCACGATATTGGGAAGCGCGAAGATCAGGATCAACGCGCCAAAAGCCCGGTCGCCGAGCGCCTCGAAAATATCACCAATCGAGACCCGCGCCCTCGTTTCATCCTCAGCAATCCGAAACAGGATCTGCGAAAGCGGCAGGGCCTCCGTCTGCTCAGCACCACTGTCCACTCTCTGATCCATTGCCGCTCCTCAAAGGTCGATGCGGAACCCGAAAAACGCTCCGCCGCGAGCGGCATATGGAAAGTCCCCGCGACGAACGCAAGGGTCGATAGAGAAAGGACCAGCGGCGCTTACACCGTTTCCTGCACCAGATGTCCCGCCGAGACCTCCCGGTAATGGCGCGCTGGCGGTTCATAGCCGAGGGGCCGGACCGGGCTCTTGATTTCATCGGTGGACATTTGCCGGGTGATGTTGCGGCGCGCCGGATCGGGCACCGGCACCGCGGCGATCAGCTTTTTGGTATAGGGATGCTGCGGATTGTCGAACACCGCCTGGCGCGGGCCGATTTCAACGATTTCACCCAGATACATCACCGCAACCCGGTGGCTGACGCGCTCCACCACGGCCATGTCATGGGAAATGAACAGATAGGCGAGATTGAAGCTTTCCTGCAAATCAAGCAGCAGGTTGCAGACCTGCGCTTTGATCGATACGTCGAGCGCCGAGACCGCTTCGTCGGCGACGATCACTTTCGGATCGAGCATCAGCGAACGGGCAATGGCGACGCGCTGGCGCTGACCGCCGGAAAACTCATGCGGGTAGCGGCGCATCATATCGGCGCTGAGGCCGACGCGCTGCAACAGATCGGCAGCCTTTTCGCGCGCCTGTGCCTTGGTGCCGAGGTTATGCTCCAGAAACGGCTCCATCACCGCGGTACCCACCGACATACGCGGATCAAGGCTGGCAAAGGGGTCCTGAAACACCATCTGGATGCTGCGGCGCATCTTGCGCAGGGTGCTACTGTCGAGCGACATGACATTATAACCATCGAGCGCAATCGTGCCGCTGCTCGGCTCGATCAGTCGGGTAATCGAGCGGCCCGTCGTCGACTTGCCGCAACCGGATTCACCGACAAGCGACAGGGTCTCGCCGGGCCTGAGATCGAAGCTGACATTTTCTACCGCATGCACAGCGCCGGATTTACGCCCCAGCAGTCCCGAACGGATAGCAAAGCGTGTCGTCAGATTTTTCACTTCGAGGATCGGGCGCGGCACCATGTCGAGGGCGCCGACTTCCGCTTCCTCGACCAGGGTGTCACCGGTCTTGATGTCAATCACCGGAAACCGCATCGGCAAGGCATGGCCGTGCATCGAACCGAGTTTCGGCACCGCCGACAGCAATGCCCGCGTATAGGGATGCTGGCCGCGGTTGAAAATATCATCCGTCGTGCCGCCTTCGACCATTTCACCCCGGAACATCACGATGGTGCGGTCAGACACCTCTGCCACAACCCCCATGTCATGGGTGATGAACAGCACCGACATGCCCTCTTCTTCCTGCAGGACCTTGATCAGGTCGAGGATCTGGCCCTGGATGGTCACATCCAGCGCCGTGGTCGGCTCGTCGGCGATCAGCAGTTTCGGCTTGGTGGCCAGTGCCATGGCGATCATCACCCGCTGGCGCATGCCGCCGGAAAACTGGTGAGGGAATTCATCGAACCGACTTTTGGCATTGGGAATGCGGACCTTTTCCAACAGCCGGATCACTTCGGATTTCGCCTCTGCCCTGGAAATATCGCGGTGGCATAGAATGGCCTCGGCGATCTGCTTGCCGATCGGGAAAATCGGGTTGAGGCTGGTCATCGGCTCCTGGAAAATCATCGAAATATCATTGCCGCGCACCCGGCGCATCTCTTCTGGTGCCAGCGTCAGCAATTCACGACCGTTCAGCTTGATGCTGCCCTCGATCCGGCTGAAATTCTTCGGCAGCAATTGCATGATCGACAGGGATGTCACACTCTTGCCCGAACCGGATTCGCCGACAATGGCGACCGTCTCACGCGGTGCGACATCGAAGCTCATGTTGCGCACCACGGAAGACCACTGGTCGCCGATCCGAAACGAGGTGGTCAGATTGCGCACGGACAGAACTGGCTGGACATGCCCGCCCTGAATTGCGCCCTGAGTGGTGAGATCTTCAGCCATAGGCCCGTTTTCCCCTGTTTTCGGCCTCGATTTCACGACCGAGGCACTTTATTATTGGTCCACCGCGACAAACACTAAGTCAGGCTGCCAAACCGGTTTCGGCCAATTCCACCCAATAGCTGATGCCGTAAGGAATGGCCTCGTCATTGAAGTCATAGGCCGGGTGGTGCAGATTGGCGGTATCGCCGACGCCTAAGAAAATGAAGGCGCCCGGACGGCTTTCCAGCATATAGGAAAAGTCCTCGGCGCCCATTTTCGGCGCCATATCGGTCTTCACCCGGTTTTCACCAGAGATCTTGGCAGCAACCGAGGCGGCAAAATCCGTCTCTTCGGCGTGATTGAAGGTAACGGGATAGCCCCGGTGATAATGCACTTCGGCGATAGCGCCATGCGCCATGGCCGTGGCGCTTGCCACTTCCTGCACGCGCTTTTCGGCAAAATCGCGGATCTGCGGCAGCAGGGTGCGCACGGTGCCGGTCAGGGTCACATCCATCGGAATAACATTATAGGCATCGCCGCCATGGGTGGTGGTGACGCTGATAACCAGCGATTCCAGCGGATCGACGCCGCGCGACACAATCGATTGCAAGGCAATGATCACATGCGCCGAAACCAGCACCGGATCGACCGACATATGCGGCTGGGCGGCATGGCTGCCCTTGCCCTTGATAACAATCTCGAACGTATCGGACGCCGCCATCAGCGAGCCCTTGCGAATGGCGAAATCGCCAAGCGGCACGCCCGGCGCATTGTGCATGCCGAACACTTGGGAAATGCCGAATTTTTCCATCATTCCGTCCTGCACCATAGCAAGACCACCGCCGCCGCCTTCTTCCGCCGGCTGGAAGATCACCGCAACCGAACCCGCGAAATTGCGGGTTTCCGCCAGATGCTTCGCCGCCCCCAGCAACATGGCGGTGTGGCCGTCATGGCCGCAGGCATGCATCTTGCCCGGCACCGTCGAAGCCCATGGCGCGCCAGTGATCTCGGTGATCGGCAAGGCATCCATGTCAGCGCGCATGCCAATGGTGGTACCCTCGCCGCGATTGCCCTTGATGATGCCAACGACACCCGTTCTGCCAATGCCTGTTTCCACCACGTCGCAGCCGAATTCCTTCAGCTTCTGCGTGACAAAAGCGGCTGTCTGATGCACATCGAACAACAGTTCCGGTGTCTGGTGCAAATGGCGCCGCCAGCCTGCGACCTCTTCCTGCAGGGCGCTGGCACGGTTCAAAATGGGCATGAATGACCTCTTTTTGCTGTTCCCATCCGGTTTTCGATGGCATACTGTTCATCAACTCTGGCGTTTTGCAAGTCGCAAATGCAATGAATGAACAAAAAATAGCCTGAAACGGCAATAGCCCAAAACTTAATCAGATCAGTGCTCTGGGTCACGTTCGAATGCCAAAGCGCTCCGTCATCTTGTCTGTTATTTTAGTAGATTAAACCTCTGCGTTCTTGACTCTGGGCGCCGTGCTGCGAAGCAATGCGATCATCTCAACCAAAGCAGGACACGGCAACCATGACGTATAACAGGCCCTTAAGGGCGCTATCGGCAGCCGCCATTTTCGCAGCGACTGGCGCATTTGTCAGCACCCCTGCCATAGCCGCACGCGGCACGGATGGCGACGTAAAGATCCTGTTCTGGCAGGCCGTTTCCAACCTCAATCCCTATCTGTCGGGCGGCAGCAAGGAAGTCTATGCCGCCTCGATGGTGATCGAGCCGCTGGCCGGTTTCGACGAGCAGGGCAATCTGTTCACCCGGCTCGCCGCCGAAATCCCCACTGTTGACAACGGGGGCATCGCCAAGGACATGACCTCGATCACCTGGAAATTGAAACCGGGTCTGACCTGGTCGGACGGCGGGACCGTCAGCGCCGATGACGTGGTATTCACCTGGAAATATTGCATGGCGCCCGGCGGCGGCTGCGCCCAGGCGGCCAAGTTCGACGGGGTGAAATCGGTGGAGGCCATCGACCCGCTGACCGTGAAAGTGACGTTTGACGCCCCCAAGCCCTTTGCCTACAGCGCCTTTGTCGGCCAACTCTCGCCAATTATCCAGCAATCCCAGTTCAAGGACTGCCTGGGCGAGAAAGCCCCACAATGCACCGAGGCCAATTTCAAGCCGCACGGCACCGGACCCTTCGTCGTCCGGGATTTCAAAGCCAATGACGTCGTGCTGTTTGACGCCAACCCGCGCTACCGCGATCCGGCCAAGCCAGCTTTTGCGAGCATCACCCTGAAAGGTGGCGGCGATGCGATGTCGGCGGCCCGCGCCGTGCTGGAAACCGGTGAATATGATTTTGCCTGGAATACGGTGGTGGAACCTGAAGTGACGGAATCCATGCTGAAAGCTGGCAAGGGCACCATGACCTCGGCCTTCAGCTCCACGGTCGAGCGCATTCAACTGAACCCCTATGCCGTCGATGCGGCCCTCGGTGCCAAACGCTCCACCAAAGAGGCCGGTCCGCATCCAGCCCTATCAGACCCTAGAGTACGCCGGGCGCTGGCGCTCGCCATCGACCGCGATGTGATCGTTGAGGCAGGCTATGGCGCTGCCGGCCAGCCGACCTGTAACATCATCCCGGCCCCGGATATTTTCGCCTCCAAGGCCAAGACGTGGTGCGGAAAGCAGGACCTGGACGGAGCCAACACGCTGCTGGACGAAGCAGGCTGGAAAAAAGGCCCCGATGGCGTCCGCGTAAAGGACGGCCGAAAACTGTCCTTTCTGTTCCTGACCACCACCAATTCGGTGCGCCAGGGCACGCAGGTTCTGGTCAAGGACATGTGGTCACAGATCGGGGTCGAAACCGAATTGCGCAATGTCTCCGCTTCGGTGTTCTTCGGCGGCGATCCAGCCAGCCCTGACACTTACCAGAAGTTCTATGCCGACGTGCAAATGTATGCCAGCGGCTTTGAAAGCACCGATCCTGAGAAATTCATGGGTGGTTTCACCTGTGAAAAGATCCCCACTCCCGCTAATAACTGGCAGGGTGAGAACATCGCCCGCTACTGCGATCCGGCCTATGACACGCTGCTGAGCGAGCTACGCAGGACCTCCGGCACCGAAAAACGCGCCGAACTGGTCCGCACATTGAATGACATGATCGTCAATGACGGCCTGGTCATTCCGCTGGTCAATCGCGGCGAGCCCTCGGCCATCTCGAACACGCTGAAGGGTGCAAAACTCAATCCCTGGGATTCACAGTTGTGGAATGTTGCGGACTGGACCCGTAGCAAGTAAGATCCATTATAAGAAGCGCATATTGATACGCGACATGCTGACGCCACTGACGCCAGCATGTTTGAAGCGCCTTGCCACCGAATGGTACTTTGACCCGCACCCTATCCACAGTTGATGCACGGTCTCGCATTTTCCATCTTGAATGAAAAATAAGCTTGTGATTTTATAGCCCAAAATTTGGGCAAACCAATCATCAGGACAGGCAATCCGACCAGGCCCAGAGGGGATCAGGGCCATATACTCTTTAAATTCAATGCCATTGAGGCAATGGGGAAAATTGGCAGCGTCCTTGCATGCGCTGCCAGAAGAAAACTCTCGACCACGAGATTAACAAGGGAACAGCAAACCATGCGTAACATCCGGTTGATTCTGGCGGCATCCGTCGCGTCATTGATGATGACGGGCGCGCCAGCCATGGCCCAGCGCGGCAGTGACGGCGATCTGAAGATGCTTTTCTGGCAGGCCGTGTCCACCATGAACATCTATCTGTCCGGCGGCACCAAGGAGCAATATGCATCCTCCATCGTCATTGAGCCGCTGGCCGGCTTCGACGAAAAAGGCGAACTGGTTCCCAAGCTGGTTGACAGCATCCCAACTGTAGAAAACGGCGGCGTCTCCAAGGATCTGACCAGCATCACCTGGAAATTGTCGAACGGCATCAAATGGTCGGATGGCACGCCGGTTACCGCCGATGACGTGATCTTCACCTGGCAATATTGCACGGCAGATGGCGGCGGCTGCGCCCAGAAGCAGAAATATGACGGCGTAAAGACTGTCGAAGCGCTCGATCCGCAGACCATCAAGGTGACGTTCACCTCGCCAAAGCCCTATCCCTATTCGGCTTTTGTCGGCTCGCAGGCGCCGATCATCCAGAAGGCCCAGTTCAAGGATTGCCTCGGCCCCAAGGCGCCGGAATGCACGGCTGCCAACTTTGCCCCTATCGGCACCGGCCCCTTCAAGGTCAAGGAATTCAAGCCGAACGACGTGATCACCTTCACGGCCAATGAAAACTACCGCGATCCGGCCAAGCCCGCCTTTGCAACCGCAACGCTGAAAGGCGGCGGCGATGCGCTGTCAGCGGCCCGTGCCGTGATGGAAACTGGCGAATACGACTATGCCTGGAACATGCAGGTCGAGCCTGAAGTGCTGGCAACCATGGAAGCCGCCGGCAAAGGCAAGATCATCACCGCTTTCGGCAGCCAGGTCGAGCGTATCAACCTCAACTTCACCAATGCCGATCCGGCACTTGGCGACAAACGCTCCACCAAGGAAGGCGGCCCGCATCCGTCCCTGTCCGACCCGGCTGTGCGCAAGGCGCTCTCCATGGCCATCGACCGTGATGTGATTGTCGAAGCCGGTTATGGCCTTGCCGGCAAGCCGACCTGCAATATCGTCCCCGGCCCGGATATCTATGTCTCCACCACCAATGACTGGTGCCTGAAGCAGGATATCGACGGCGCCAACAAGCTGCTGGACGATGCTGGCTGGAAAAAGGGCTCTGACGGCATCCGCGCCAAGAACGGCGTCAAGCTGAACTTCCTCTACCTGACCTCGACCAATTCCGTCCGCCAGGGCACCCAGGCGCTGGTCAAGGATATGTGGTCGCAGATCGGCGTTGGCGCTGAACTGCGCAACGTTTCGGCCTCGGTATTCTTCGGCGGCGATCCGTCCAGCCCGGACACGTTCCAGAAATTCTACGCCGACGTGGAAATGTACACCAACAATTTCGACGGCACCGACCCGGAAGCCTATATGGCCGAATGGATGTGCGACAAGATCCCAAGCCCGGCAAACGGCTGGCAGGGCCAGAACATGCCGCGCTATTGCGATCCAGCCTATGATGCACTCGTCACCAAGCTTTCCCAGACCGCCAAGATCGAAGAGCGCGTCGAGATCGTCAAGAAGCTCAACGACATGCTGACGGAAGCTGGCGCGCATCTGCCGCTCGTCTATCGCGGTCAGCCTTCGGCCTTCGCCGCAAGTCTCCAGGGCATCAAGATGACCGGCTGGGACAGCGAGTTGTGGAACATCGCCGACTGGTCGCGCGCCAAGTAACAAGCGCCTTGCCGGACCCGCATGACGCGGGTCCGGTGAGCTGGCGGTTATCGGCACCCACTATGCGCCGACGCCCTGTTCCAGCTTCATCTCTCCTCCCTGGCGCGCCCGGAGATATAAAAAATAATGTTTACCTATACGATCCGGCGATTGCTGTTTGCCATCCCGACCCTGCTGATCATCAGCTTCATCATTTTCGCGCTGCTGGCGATGGCGCCCAACAATCCGCTCGGCGATTTGCCGCTAACGATCCCACCGGAAGTGCGCGAACAGATGCGCGCCGCCCTTGGCCTCGACCAGCCGATGATTGTGCGCTTTTTCCTGTGGCTGAAGCAGTTCTTCATCAATGAGCCGCTGAATATTTTCGAGCAGATCACCGGCCTGACCGTCGGTTCCGGCCAGCGTCTGCGGGTCCTGTCCTGGACCACCCGCAGCCCCGTCGTCGACCTGATCGTCCAGCGCATGCCGCAGACGCTTTGGGTTGTCGGCCTGTCCTATGTGTTCGGCGTATTGCTGGCCATTCCGCTTGGCGTCATCTCGGCCTACAAGCAATATTCGATCTTCGATCAGATTGGCACCTTCGTCTCTATGGTCGGCTATTCCGTGCCGACCTTCTTTACCGGCGTGCTGCTGATCGTGATCTTCTCCTCGACCCTGCACTGGTTTCCCTCGGTCTACGATACCAATCTCCAGGTCGTGGACTGGACAAGCTTCGTCGCCCAGGTCAAGCAGATGGTGCTGCCGGTCATGGTGCTGACGCTCTATAATACCTCGCAGATCAGCCGATTCGTGCGCGCTTCCATGCTGGACAATCTGCATCAGGACTATGTGCGTACCGCACGAGCCAAGGGCGTCAAGGAAAAGACCGTGCTGCTGGTGCATGTGCTGCGCAACAGCCTGATCCCGGTTGTAACAGTGATTGCGCTCGGCGTGCCGACGATCTTTTCCGGCGCGATCATCACCGAGCAGATTTTCCGGGTCAACGGTCTTGGCCAATTGCTGATCACCGCCATCCAGAGCGGCGACTTGCCGCTGGTGCAGACACTGACCTTCATCTTCGCCGTGCTGATCGTACTCTTCAATCTTATTGCCGACGTGTTGTACGGCATTCTCGATCCGAGGATCCGCTATGACTGATGCACCCCTCACCACCCAGGCCAAAGCCGACCGCTCGCAATCCTTCAGTGCCCAGCTTTGGGGGCAGTTCCGCCGCCATACCGGCGGGGTGATCGGCCTTGCCGTCTTCGTGCTGATCGTTCTGGCCGTCTATGTCGGGCCTTTGATCCACCGCGTCGATCCCAACAAGCTGAATATCCGCGACAAGAACCAGGGACCGTCCTGGGTCCATCCGTTCGGCACCGACAATCTTGGCCATGATCTGTTCGCGCAGGTTCTGGCCGGCGGGCAGATCTCGCTGGCGGTTGGCATGGTGGCCATGCTGATTTCGCTGTTCGTCGGTACACTGATCGGCGTGCTCTCCGGCTATTTCAAGCGGATCGACGGGCCGTTGATGCGCATCACCGATCTGTTCCTGGCTCTACCGATCCTGCCGCTGCTGCTGGTCATCACCATGCTGTTTCGTGATGTGCTGCGCGCCGCGTTCGGCCCGGAAGCCGGGATTTTCATCCTGATCGTCTTCGTCATCGGCATTACCAGCTGGATGCACACCGCCCGCATCGTGCGCGGCGATGTACTGACGGTGAAAAACCAGGAATTCGTGCTGGCCGCCAAGGCCAGCGGCATGCGGGAATACCGGGTGATCCTCAAGCATATCGTTCCCAATGTGCTCAGCTCCGTCATGGTCTCGGCCACACTCGGCATTGCCTCGGCGATCATCACGGAATCGGCCCTCAGCTTTCTCGGCCTCGGCTTCCCCTCCGACTTCCCGACCTGGGGTCGATTGCTCTATGACGGTGTGAACTTCCTACAAATCACCCCGGCCCGCGCCATCTGGCCAGGTCTGGCGATTTCGCTCACCGTCCTCAGCGTCAACTATATCGGCGATGGCATCCGTGATGCGCTCGATCCGCGCTCGATGAAGCGCTGATCTTTTATCCGGTCAGGACGTTCATTCACTGCTGCGCGGCGATGAACGTCCGGAACCGGCTGAGACTGAACAGGAAAAATATCAGCCCGATGCCAAGCGTCGCGGTAAATTGCGGCCAGACCACATCGAAGCCCGCGCCGCGATAGAGAATGGCCTGTGAAAAGGCGACGAAATGGGTCGAAGGTGAGACCTGCATGGCGTTTTGCAGCCATTGCGGCTGGCTTTCCAGCGGGGTGAACCCGCCTGACAGGATATTCATCGGCAAAGCGGTGAGGATGAACAGCAGCGCCAGTTGCGGCATGCTGCGGGCCAGCGTCCCTAAAAACAGCCCGAACGAGGTGACGAAGAACAGGTAGAGCGCCACGCCCGCCATATAGAGCGTCAGTGAGCCGGTAATGTGCATGCCGAGCACCTTGACCAACACGGTGACGATGGCAAACAGCGTCATGACCAGAATAACCAGACCATTGGCGGCAAGCTTGCTGACCATGATTTCGACAGGCCTGACCGGCATGACCAACAAATGTTCCAGCGTCCCATGTTCCCGTTCGCGTACCAAAGCGGCGCCCGCCAGCAGGATGGCCAGCATGGTAATATTGTTGATCAGCGCCATCGTGCCGGAAAACCACTCCGAATTCAGCGATTGATTGAAGGCGAGCCGTGTTTCCACCGTTACCGCCTGACTGCTTGAGACGCCGACACGCTGGGCATAAAGCCCGACCTGCTGGCTGACGATCTGCTGGATGGTGCTGGAGCCCACCCCCGCCTGCATCAACGCGGTCGCGTCAATCAGCAACTGCACCGAGGGGCTACGCCCGGCCAAAACATCAGCCTCGAACCGTTCGGGAATATCCAGCACAAAGGTGTAGCGCGCCTGATCCATAGCGCGGTCGATATCCTGGGGCGCGATTGCCACCGGCTTTTGAAAGCGCGGCGGCATCAATCCGTCGAGAATGGAAGACGACAATTGCGACATGTCCCGGTCCACCACGGCCAGCGTCGCATTGCGCAGATCGTGGGAAAGACCGGTCGCCTGGGTATAGATCGCCAGGCTGAAGGCATAGATGACCATGGCCATCAGCACCTTGTCGCGCAAAAGCCCGATCAACTCCTTACGAAACAGAGCAAATACCGTGCGAAGATCCATATCCCTTACCTTTCCTGCTTGCGCAGCAGCGACCAGCCAAGCCCGATGGCGCCAATCCAGAACAGGGCCAGCGGCCAGACGAAGCCCATTAGCTCGACAAAGCCCAACCCCTTGGTGAAAGCCCCGACGCTGGCGCGCATGAAATAGGTGGTGGGAAACACCAGGCCGATGACGTGGCCCATGCCCTGCAGCGACGACACCGGCTGCAACAAGCCGGAAAATTGCGTACCGGGCATCATCGTGCCGATGGCGGTGACGAACAGGGCCGCCACCTGGGTTGAGGTGAAGGTTGAGCTTAAAATACCGATTGAGGTTGTCGCCAGCACATAGACAAAAGCAGCCACCGATAGACCGGCAAGAGAGCCTTTCAACGGCACACCGAACAGCCAGACGGACAGCAGGAACATCATCAGGAAGTTGATGAAGCCGATGGCCACATAGGGCAATTGCTTGCCCAGCAGAAATTCCAGCTTGGTGACCGGCGTCACGTAGAGATTGCTGATCGACCCCATTTCCTTTTCCGACACGACACCGAGCGCCGTCAGGATCGAGGGAATGAACACCAGCAGCAGGGCGATCACCGCTGGCACCATGGCATTCAGGCTGAGAAAAGCCTGATTGTAGCGGTAACGCATTTCCACGCCAGCCACCGACCGGATCGTTCCTCCAGACTGACGGACAATCTCCTGCAAGAACCGCTGATGGGCACCGGAGACATAGCCGAGCGCCGTCTCACCACGGAACGGCATGGCGCCGTCCAACATGGCCAGCACGTTCGGCCGCTTGCCGGCCCGCAGATCAGCGCCGAATTTCTCGGGTATATCAAGCGCCAGCATAATGTCGTTGGCCTTCAACCGCGACAGCATCCCGGCTTCATCTGAGATGGCCGGTTGCAGGGTGAAGGCGGTGGAGGCCGAATAGGCATCGATATAGGCCCGGCTCTCGGCGCTCTGGTCGCGGTCGAGCACCGCAAACCGCAGATGGTCGACATCCAGCGTCAGGCCGTAGCCGAAAATCAGCATCAGCAGCGCCGTGCCAGCCAGGGCGAAACCAAGCCGGATCTTGTCGCGCATCAGCTCCATCGTCTCGCGCCGCGCATAGGCCATGAGCCGGGCCGGAGAAAACCCCTTGCGCACCAAGGCCCCGGCAGCGTTCTCCACCACCGTTGCGGCACCGGCCTGCGGCTGGGTTGCTGCATCAGTCAGGTTTTCCTGTCGTCCTCCCGCCTTCATGAAGGCGACGAAGGCATCGTCGAGGCTGGCGCTGCCGGTCTGCTCCTTCAGCTCCTGCGGGGTGCCGCTGGCAATCACCTTGCCTGCATGCATGAAGGCGATCCGGTCGCAACGCTCGGCTTCGGCCATGAAATGGGTGGAGACGAAAATTGTCACGCCGTTTTGCCGCGATTGCTCCACCAGATCGTTCCAGAAGCCGTCACGCGCCAGCGGATCGACGCCGGATGTCGGCTCGTCGAGGATCAGGATATCCGGCTGGTGGATCAGCGCCACGGCCAGTTGCAGGCGCTGGCGCACCCCGAGCAGCAGATCGCTCGACAGGAACTGCAAATAGGGCTGAAGGCCGAACTGCTGCGCCACGGTCTCGATCCGCGCCTTGGCCGCCTCCCCGGTCAGGTCGAAAATCGCCGCATGCAGGTTGAGATTCTGCTGCACCGTCAATTCGGCATACAGCGAAAAGCCCTGCGACATGTAACCGACCCGACGGCGAGCATCGACATCGCCGGCACCCGTCTTGGCATCGACCGACTGGCCAAACAGCCGCGCCTCGCCGCTACTGGCTGGCAAAAGCCCGGTCAGCATTTTCATGGTGGTGGATTTCCCACAGCCATTCGAACCGAGGAAGCCGAAAATTTCGCCCTTGGGAATGCGGAAGCTGACATGATCAACGGCGGTAAAAGCCCCGAATGACCGGGTCAGCTCCTTGGCCTCGATGGCAACCTCGCCCCGATCCACGAAAGCAAGCCTGGGCGGCGGATCGCCATAGCCCTGTTTTGCCTCATCCGGCAGAAGCGCAATGAAAGCCTGTTCTAGGGTTTGTCGCCCGGTTTGTTGCAGCAGGGTCTCGCAGGTGCCATCCGCCAGGATACGGCCATCGTGCACCAGAACCACGCGCTGGAACCGGCTCGCCTCCTCCATGTCTGACGTGGCGGTGATAATGGTCAGGCCGGGCCGCGAGGCCTGGATGCTCTCCACCAGGTCCCAGAACTGCCGCCGTGACAAGGGATCGACACCGGTCGTCGGCTCATCGAGCAGCAGGAGATCGGGATCGTGCACCAGGGCGCAGCACAGGCCGAGCTTCTGCTTCATGCCGCCCGACAGCTTGCCCATCAGCCGGTCACCGAACGGATCGAGCCCGGTCGCCTTCAGCAGCCGGTCAATACGCCCGGCCCGTTCCGTCGCGTCCTGCCCGAACAGCCGGCCGAAGAAGTCGATATTCTCGACAACCGTCAGGTTCGGATAGAGGTTGCGGCCCAGGCCCTGTGGCATATAGGCGATGCGCGGCTGCACGTCGGTGCGCGCACCGGCGCTCGCCATATCCGCCCCAAGCGCCGTGATCCGGCCTTGTTGGATTTTTTTTGCGCCCGCCAGCAGCGCCAGAAGTGTGGATTTGCCCACCCCGTCCGGCCCGACCAGGGCCACCCGCGATCCCGCCTCGATGGCGAGGTCGATGGCGCTTAAGGCCTGGCGCTTACCATAGAAATGGGACAGGCCTGCCAGTTCGACAGCGTTTTCCATAGCTGCCCCGCTTAAGGCTTATTGGCGGAAGGTTGGGTATTCGAAGCCGAAGGGTCGAGAGGCGCTGTCGTCAGATCGGATTGCAGCCGATCCGGCCAGACCGCGGCCGCATCGGTCTTCACATAGCCAAGACCGGTGATCCCGGTTTTGACGAGCGGCAGATATTGCTTTACCAGTTCCTTCGGTGCGCTGATCTTGACGCGGAACATCAATCGGTCGCGCTCGCTGCGGATTTCCACCTGTTTCGGCGTATATTGCGCCTGCGGCGAGACGAAGGACACCGTTCCGGGAATGGCCCGGTCCGGCAGAATATCGAGCAGGATACGGCCCTCGGCACCGATTGCGGTTTTCGCGGCGTCCGCAGACGGAAGATAGATCGTCATATAAACATCCGACAGATCAAGCACGGTCAACACCTTGCCGCCCGCCGCCAGCACCTCGCCCGGCTCCGCAAGCCGGTAAAGCACCCGCCCGTCCTTCGGCGCCGTCAGCGTCGCATCGGCAACGGTCTGGGCGATGCGGTCGGCCTCCGCCTTGGCATTGTCGATGGTCGCCTGCACGCTGTTCAACGTGCTCTCGGCCGCCGAGACCGCCGCCTTGTCGCTGTCACGGGTCAGCCGCTGACTGTCAACCGCCTGATCGGAAACGAAACCCTTGCCGAGCAGGACCAGCTTGCGCTCCAGATCCTTTTCGGCCAGATCGAGCTGGCTTTGTGCCTGAGACAATTTGAACGCCGAAGCATCGCGGCTCTGTTCGGCTTCGGCGATCTTGGCCTTTGCCGCGCGCAACTGGCTTTGCAGTTCCACCGTATCCATATGCGCCAGCACCTGGCCCTTGGTGACCAAATCGCCCTCGCCGACTTCGACGGAGACCAGCCGGCCTGCGCTTTTGCTGGCAATATCGACCTCGGTCGCCTCGATCCGGCCATTGCCCGTGACGATGCCTGACGGCAGCGTATCGGCTCGCCCGAATTTCAAATAGGCATAGGTGCCGCCGGATGCGGCAAGCAGAACGACAACGAAGGCAAGGGCGAATTTCTGGGGCTTCTGCATGGACAGCTCAAATCTCGAAAAGGGTGCCGACAGCGTGGAAATCCAACGGTCGGTCAAGCCGTAAGACACTAAATTCACTGTATAAACTTGTTACGAGCGCTTTCAGGGTATAACGCTTATGCGTCAAACTTACTGGCCTTTGCCGGTGCGTCCTTGATTGAAATCAAGTCGTCCGCAACACAATCCGAAGGAGCATCCCGCATGAAGCCCGGCCCTCTCAACCTGCTGACGGATGTTACCGGTCTTTCGGTCGGTCATGCCACCGATCTGGCGCTCGGTTCCGGGGTGACTGTCATCATCTTCGATCAACCGGCCACCGCATCCGGCTCGGTGCTGGGCGGTGCGCCGGGTGGGCGTGAGACGGGTTTGCTCGATCCGGCGCTGTCCCTGGTCACGCAGGTCAATGCGCTGGTCCTGTCGGGCGGTTCCGCCTTTGGGCTGGATGCAGCGGGCGGCGTGCAGGCGGGCCTGCGCCAGATCGGCCAGGGGTTTCCGGTCGGTGATATGAACGTCCCCATCGTGCCGCAGGCAATCCTGATGGATCTGCTGAATGGCGGCAACAAGGATTGGGGCCTCCATTCCCCCTATCGCGAAATGGGCTATGAGGCCTTTCAGGCCCGCAGTAGAGGCCGCTTCGCGTTAGGAACAATCGGGGCTGGAACAGGGGCCACCACCGCGACGGTCAAGGGCGGGCTCGGTTCGGCCAGCGCCATCTCCGCCAGCGGCCATACCGTGGCGGCCTTGGTTGCTGTCAATGCGCTTGGCACGGCCACTATTGGCCACTCGCGGCATTTCTGGGCGGCACCTTTCGAGCAAGACGGTGAATTCGGCGGTCTCGGCATGCCCTCCTCTTTCAGCCCTGATGATAGCGCATTGCGCCTCAAGGGCCGCGACCCGATCGCCACCACCATTGGCGTCATTGTCACAGATGCTGAACTGACCAAGGCGGAATGCCACCGCCTGTCGATCATGGCTCATGACGGACTCGCGCGGGCTCTGCTGCCTGCCCATCTGCCTGCCGATGGCGATACGGTGTTTGCCGCTGCCACCGGCGAAAAGCCACTGCCGGACCTTGCCAGTTTCATGGACCTTTGCCATCTCGCCACCCTCACCATGGCCCGCGCCATCGCCCGTGGCGTGTATGAAGCGCAAGCCCTGCCTTACGACGATGCCCAACTGGCCTGGCGTGATCTGGCTGTCTGATTTTACTCCGCTGACATAGAACGGTCATCACAGAGATTTACACCGCGCCTGTTGCAGCACGGCTCGAATCGCCTGAACCATGCTATGTGGAATAAAAAGCGGAGAGATCGGGATGGACATGAGCGGTAAGACACCTTCGAAACGCCTGGTCCTGACCAATGCCGCCCTTGTCCTTGCCGACCGCATACAGACCGGCACGGTCGAAATTGAAAACGGCCAGATCATCGCCATCGGCCCGTTAACCCATGCCAGCGACGCCATCGACCTTGGTGGCGACATGCTGATCCCAGGCCTCGTCGATATCCACACCGACCATTTCGAAAAGCATGTCTTTCCCCGCCACCATGTCCGCTGGAACTATACGACGGCGGCCCTTGCCCATGACGCGCAAATCATCGGCGCCGGCATTACCACCGTGTTCGACAGTCTCTGCGTCGGCGCAGCGGAAGACGGCAGCGAGCGGGCGGAAATCCTCGGGCCAATGATCGAGGCGCTGGAAAAGGCTCAAGGTGCTGGCATGTTGCGGGCCGAGCATTTCGTGCATCTGCGCTGCGAAGTGATCGATGAACAAACGCCTGCGCTGATGGAAGCCAATATTGGCCATGCTCTGGTGCGCGTCGTCTCTGTCATGGAGCATCTGCCCGGTATCCGCCAGACGCGAGATCTCGACACCTATCTGGCCAAGGTCGCGAAATTGCGCGGCGAAGCCCTTGCTGTGACCACAGCACGGGTTGCGGACCTGATCACCGCCAAACAGGCCATTGGCAACAGAATCCGCCCACAGGTGGTGGATATCGCCAAGCGCCACAACAAGCCGCTGCTCAGCCATGACGATACCGATATCGAGCATGTCGATCTCGCCGCTGACGAAGGCGTATCGATCAGCGAATTTCCCTGCACGCTGGAGGCCGCCCGCGAAGCCCGCAAACGTGGCATGCAGATCGTCGGCGGCGCACCGAATATCGTGCGCGGCGGCTCACAATCCGGCAATGTGGCAGTGCGTGATCTGCTGCTCGAAGGCCTCTGCGATATCCTCGCCTCCGATTATGTACCACGCGCCCTGCTGGACGCCCCCTTCGCCATCGCCGCCGACCCAGACCTCGCCTACGACCTGCCCGCCGCGATCCGCATGGTCAGCAAGACCCCGGCAGAAGCCTCCGGCCTCAACGACCGCGGCGAGATCGCGCTGGGCAAGCGCGCCGACCTCTTGCAAATTGGCCAGCATGGCGGCCATCCGTTCATCAAGCAGATCTGGCGTGAAGGGGTGCGGGTTGGGTGATGGTCAGCTTTTGCGCCGAAACCCCTCACTCGCCACCATCAATTGCCGTGTATAATCTGCTTGCACATCACGACGGCGCAACGCTTCGACATCCATGACTTCCACGATCTGGCCAGTGCGCATCACCGCCAGCCGGTCGCACATATGGCTGATAACAGCCAGATCGTGGCTGACCATCAGGAAGGTCAGGCCGCGATCCTTGCGGGCCTGTTCGAGGAGGTTGAGGATTTCCGCCTGGATCGAGGCGTCGAGCGCTGAGGTTGGCTCATCCAGCAGCAGGATTTTCGGCTCAACGATTAAGGCGCGGGCAATTGCGATGCGCTGGCGCTGGCCGCCGGAGAGCTGGTGGGAAAACCGGAAGCGGAAACCGGAACCAAGACCTACCTCATCCAAAGCGCGGGCAATCCGGCTATCGACATCGGAAAATCCATGCACGGCCAAAGGTTCCAGCAGCAGCCGGTCCACAGTCTGACGCGGATGCAGCGAACCGTAAGGGTCCTGGAACACCATCTGCACGGTGCGATAGAAGGTCTTGTCGCGCTGCCTGCTGTCATAGCTTTTGCCATCGACAGTCAGCGCGCCGCTCTCAAAGGCATTTAGCCCGGCAATCGCCCGCAACAACGTTGATTTTCCGGAGCCGGATTCCCCGACCAGACCAAAGCTCTCGCCCTGCTCAACGGCGATGCTGACACCGTCCAGCGCCAGAAACTCATCAAAGCGCACGCCCATCTCTTCAACAATCAGGGCCTTGCTCATTGCGCCCACTCCACCTGACGCTCCAACACTGGCAGCGGATGCTGGTTGCCTTCCAGGCGCGGCAGGCAATTCAGCAGGCCCTGGGTATAGGGATGTTTGGCCTCGGACAGGTTGGCCGCATTCAGTTCCTCGACAACCCGGCCCGCATACATCACCAGCACCCGGTCGCAGAAGGAGGAGACCAGCCGCAAATCATGGCTGACAAAAATCAGCCCCATGCCGCGTTCCCGCACCAGCATGTCGAGAATATCGAGCACTTCCAGCTGCACCGTCACATCCAGGGCTGAGGTCGGCTCATCGGCAATCAGCAGTTCCGGCCCGCAGACCAGCATCATGGCGATCATCACCCGCTGGCCCATGCCGCCGGAAACTTCATGCGGATAAAGCTTGAACACCCGCTCCGGATCGCGGATCTGCACCGCCTCCAGCATGGCCAACGCTCTTTGCCGGGCTTGCTTTCCCGTCATCCGTTCATGGGTCAACAAGGTCTCGACGATCTGTTTGCCAATCGGCATGACAGGGTTCAGCGAATACTTGGGGTCCTGAAGGATCATCGCCATCCGCTTGCCGCGCAGCGTCCGACGCTTCGCTGTCGAAATCGCCAGCAGATCCGTATCGCCGAAATGCAGTTTATCGGCAGTTATCCGTGCATGGGCGGGGGTGAGACCCATGATCGCCCGTCCGGTCTGGGATTTGCCGGAGCCGGATTCGCCGACAATACCGAGTCGCTCCTTGCCCAGCGTGAAGGACACGCCGCGCACGGCTTCCACCAGACCCGTGCGGGTCGGAAAACTGACCTTGAGATTATCCACCGTCAACAAGGCGCTCATTGGCCGGCCTCCTTCGGGTCCAGCGCATCGCGCAGGCCATCGCCCAGCAGGTTGAAGCCGAGGCTGACGATCAGGATGGCAAAGCCCGGCATGGCGGCAACCCACCATTGATCGAGAATGAAACGGCGGCCATCGGCAATCATCGCCCCCCATTCCGGCAGGGGCGGCTGGGCGCCAAGGCCCAGAAAGCCGAGACCGGCCGCCGTCAGGATAATACCCGCCATATCCAGCGTAACGCGGACAATCAGCGAGGACAGACAGAGCGGCATGATATGGCGCAGCACGATGCGAAAGGGCGAAGCGCCCATCAGCTTGACGGCAGAGATATAATCGGAATTGCGAACCGTCAGCGTTTCGGCCCGGGCGATGCGCGCATAAGGCGGCCAGGAGGTGACGGCGATGGCCAGAATGGCGTTTTCAATGCCGGGGCCGAGGGCTGCGACCAGCGCCAGAGCCAGAACGAGCTTCGGAAAGGCCAGGAAAATATCGGTCAACCGCATCAGCACCGCATCGACCCAGCCGCCCGCATAACCGGCCACCGTGCCGACCAGCAGACCGATGGGTGCGGCAATGATTGCTACCAGCACCACCACCATCAATGTCAGCCGCGACCCGTAGATCAGCCGCGAATAGATGTCGCGGCCCTGATCGTCGCTGCCGAGCCAGAAACCACCGGTACCGGGCGCCATTAACCTTGCATTGGCAAGATCGCCCTGCACCGGATTGTGGGTGGCGAGCAGATTGGCAAAAGCAGCAACCAGAATGAGCGCGATAATGATGCCAAGCCCCAGCAGCGCCAGCCGATTGGCCGAAAACTGCCGCCAGATGACATAGGCGCGGCCAAGCCGGGCCTGCCGGCGTGATTGGGGCCGGTCCGACAGCAGCCACTCGCGAAGGGACATATTATCTGAGGGCGTCATCATCGGCTGCGCGTCCTCGGGTCAAGGGTCTTGTAAAGGAGATCCGACAGGATGTTGATGGCGATGAACACGGAACCGATAATGATGGTTCCGCCCAGCACCGCATTCATATCGGCATTTTGCAGCGAATTGGTGATGTAAAGACCGATGCCCGGCCAGGAGAAGATCGTCTCTGTTAGCACCGAGCCTTCCAGCAGCCCGGCATAGGACAGGGCAATCACCGTCAGCAGCGGCACAGCAGCATTGCGCAAGGCGTGGAACCAGATGATCCGGCTTTCGGACAGGCCCTTGGCGCGAGCCGCCACGATATATTCCTGCGACAGTTCGTTGAGCATGAAAGAGCGGGTCATTCGGCTGATATAGGCAAGCGAAAAATAGCCGAGCAGTGCGCCGGGCAGGATGATATGGCGAAACAGATCCCAGAGGATCTCCCATTGGCCTGCCATGGCCGCATCCAACAGGTAAAAGCCGGTGACGGGTATCAGGTCATATTCATAGACCACATCCATCCGCCCGGGATAGGCCACCCATTGCAGCTTGGCATAGAAAAACAGCAGCGCCAAAAGGCCGAGCCAGAAGATTGGCACGGAATAGCCGATCAAACCGATGACCCGGACAATCTGGTCCGCAAGGCTGCCGCGCTTGACTGCGGCCAGAACGCCTAAGGGAAGGCCAATCACCGCGCCGATGATCGTGCCGACCGTGGCAAGCTCAACAGTTGCTGGGAAAAACCGGCCGATATCGGTCATGACAGGATTGGTTGTCAGAACCGATGTGCCAAAATCGCCCGAGAGCACCTGTTTTAGATAGACGAAGAACTGGTAATAGAGCGGTTGATCCAGCCCCATTGCCCGGCGCGTCTGTTCGACAACCGCCTGCGGCGCACGGTCTCCCAGGACAGCAAGAACCGGATCAATCGGGATCACCCGACCAATGAAGAACGTGACCGCCAGAAGACCGAGATAAGTCGTCGCAACAGTCACGAAAAATCCCGCAACTGCCTTGAACCCTCTTAACTGCCGGTCGCGCCTGCGACCGGCAGATGCTTGTGTTGTGGTGAGAGCCAAGAGCCCTGCTCCTGATCAATCCTTGGAAATCAAGTTTTTGAGGTTGCTGTCGAAGGTGGGGCCAAGCTTATAATTTTGAACATTGGCCCTATAGCCGGCAATTTCCGTTTTTTGATAGATGATCACAAACGGACCGTCGGCCAGAACCTTGCGCTGCAAGTCTTCATACATCGCCTTGCGCTTCGGCGTGTCCCGCTCCAACAGCGCTTCGCTGGTTTCCTTGGTCAATTCAGGCACATCCCAGGCATTGCGCCAGGCGAGTGTCTTGGATTTCGGCGTGTCGGAATTGTCAGGATTGCTGGTAAAGGTTTCGGCATTGGAATGCGGGTCCCAATAATCAGCACCCCAATCCCCGATATAGATGTCATGGTTGCGGGCGCGGTATTTGGTCAGCGTCTGCTTACCATCTCCTTGGATGAGTTCCAGCGTAATGCCCGCCTGTGCGAAAGTTTGCTGCATGGATTGGGCAATGCTGGTCATCGGCTCGATGGAGCGCACATCCATGGTGACTTTGAAGCCATCCTTGAGGCCAGCCTTTTCCAGCAATTCCTTGGCTTTCGCAACATTCAACTTGTAGGGCTGGTCATCGATCGAGCCAAGAATACCCTTGGGCAGGAAGGATTCATGCACGGTGCCGACACCCTTGATGAGGGTTGCGCCGATGGCATCGTAATCGACAAGATATTTGATGGCCTGGCGGACTTCCGGCTTGGAGAGATACTGGTTTTTCTGGTTGAGACCGAGATAATAGACCGTTCCCTTCTGGGCAGAATCTGTCTTGATATTTTTCGCATTGGCAATCGCGGTAAAGTCCGTCGGCGAAAGATTACGCGCCACATCGACGTCACCGGATTCCAGCGCCAGACGTTGGCCTGAGCTTTCCTTCAGGAAGCGGTAGATGACCCGCTTAAGCTTAGCCTTTTCACCATAATAATTATCATTGCGCTCCATCACGACCAATTCATTGGCACGCCATTCGCGCAGCTTGAAAGGACCGGAACCAGCGTAATTGGTCTTCAACCAGCCGTTGCCGAAATCGGTGTCATAAGGATAATCCTTGGAAACCGTCACCGCTGCCGCGTGGCTCTGCACCAGTTTCTTGTCAACGATGGCACCGACGGTTGCGGTCAGGCAGTTCAGCACGAAGCTGGTCGCATAAGGCTTGTCCACCTTGAACTGGAAGGTCGAGGCATCGACTGCCTTGGCATTTTCCGCGACATTCTCGCCACTCAGGCCGAATTGCTGGAGGATGAAGGCCGGGTTCTTGTTGAGCTTGACGGCCCGTTCAAAAGAATAGGCCACATCTTCCGCAGTGATCGGGTTGCCGGACGCGAATTTGATGCCGGACTTGATCTTGAACGTATAGGTCAGGCCGTCTTCAGACGCACTCCAGCTTTCCGCAATGCCGGGAGCCACGGTCGAGGTATCGGCAATATTCAGCTTTACCAGCGTATCATAGGTATTGCCGGTGACTTCGGCGGCAGAGATTTCGAAAGCCTCGCCCGGGTCCATGGTAATGATATCGTCAAACGCCCAGGCCTCGACCAGGGTATCTTTCGGCGTGGCGGCAAAAGCGCGCGGCACGCCCGTAACGCCCCCCGCAACGCCCAATGCCAGAACAGCACTGGCCGTCGTCATCAGCCTGCGGCGCGTCAATGTCATGGTCATGGTCCCTTCCCCTTCTTTAAAGTCAATGATCGTCAACAGATGCCGGAATTACTCGCCCCACGTCGTCCCCAGCACCCGCAGCCAGTTTTCACGGGCAATCTTAGCAATATCTGCATCACCGTATCCAGCCGATTGCAACGCTTCAAGCAACCTCTGGTTCCCACTGGCATCACCGATTGCACCGGGCACCGTGCAACCGTCGAAATCGGAGCCGAGGCCGACGCAATCGATACCCATGCGTTCCACCATATAGTCGATATGGCGTACCATATCTGACAGCGGGGTCTCGGCAAAATCGCGGGCATCGGAGCGCAGCATGGTCACGGCGTAATTCAAACCGGCGATGCCCTTGCGCTCGCGGATCGCGTCCATCTGCCGATCCGTCAGGTTGCGGGCCACTGGTGTCAGCGCGTGCGCATTGGAATGGCTGGCGATCAGCGGTTTGTCGGAGGTTTTCGCCACGTCCCAGAAGCCCTTTTCGGTGATATGGGCAAGGTCGAGGGCAATGCCCAGCCGGTCGCAGGCTTTCACAAGCTCAAAACCGAGTGTCGTCAGACCCGGCCCGGTATCCGGCGACATTGGAAAGGCGAAGGGAACACCATGCCCGAAAATATTCGGGCGGCTCCAGACCGGGCCGAGCGTGCGCAGGCCCGCCTGGTAAAACACCTCAAGGGCGGCCAGATCAGCATCGATGGCCTCGCAGCCTTCCATATGCAGCACGGCGGCAAAGACGCCCTCGGCCATTGCAGCGCGAATATCCGATGTCGAGCGGCACAGCCGCCAGCCCCCCGCCCGCTCGACCCGCAGCGCAATCGCGGCCATCTGCAAGGCGATGTCGAGTGAGGATGCACGCGCCAGGGGCTTATCAACAGGGGTATTGTAGTGGCCCTTGTCATCCGGCTCGGTCAGCACGAACTCGCCATCGGAGGGAATATAAATCGCGCAGAGACCGCCACCAAGCCCGCCCCGGCGGGCGCGTGGCGCATCGATATGACCTTCCCGTGTGCCATTGATGAATTGCCGCACCGGATCGACGCCCGCTGCATGAGCCCTCCACAAACGCAGGAGGACATCATTATGCCCGTCGAAAACCAATTGCATGAACACTCACCTTTTGACGCATCGCGACTGGCCAGTCCTTTTTGACAAGGGCCACAAGCCTATGACAAAAAAGGGAAATATCGCCAATCTCCTATTTTAGGCGCAGAGTAGAATCAAAAGCTGCAAGGGTTCAAGCGAAAATAATTTGCATCGCAACACAAAGAAGCGAGCATTCTTGCGACATTGGTTTTCGGACACGGCTTTTCGCGTGTCCGTCGGCCAAGGGTGTTTTGAGGAGATGTTTTCAGAGGATATTTTCGATCTTCACCAAAGCGCCTCGCTTACGGATCACCTGAGCGGAAACGGCAGCTCCTTGCGCCAATGCCTCAGCCATCGCGACACCCGAAAGGCGGGCCGACAGGAAACCGGCATTGAAACTATCGCCAGCTGCTGTCGTATCGACGAGATCGGCGACCGGCACGGGATCGAATGTCACTGGCCCTTCTGCTGCGTCAAAGGCATGCACACGGCCCGCGCCATTCTTGACCACCACGGTGGCCGCACCTGCTTCACGGTATCGGATAATCGTGGCGTCAGGTGTGGCATCGTTGAAATTCGGCCCATCCTCGTCAAAGGACGGCAGGACAATATCGGCAATCTTGGCCGCCTGCGAAACCGCATTGCACATGCTGTCACGATCCGGCCAAAGCCGGGCGCGCATATTAGGATCGAAAGCGATCAGGCTGCCAGCATCGCGTGCCTGCGCCAGAACCTCCAGCAATTGCTGGCGGCCCGCCGGGGACAGGATGGCAAGGGTAATACCGGAAAACAGAATGAGATCGCGGTCTCGCACGGCCTCTAAAAGAAACTCCCGGTCGTCTGCCAGACGCTTGGCAGCGGATTGGCCGCGCCAATAGCTGAAACTGCGCTCGCCATTGGCAAGCTCGATCATATAAAGCCCGACCGTCGCATCCTCCAATCGGCGCAAATGCCCTGTGCCTATTCCCGCCGCTTGTATGAAGGTGAGCATGGCTTGCGAAATACCATCGACGCCGATAGCCGAGCAGTAATCCACCACGTCGTCAGCGCCCAGAAGGCGACGCAGATACCAGGCAGTGTTGAATGTATCGCCAGCAAAATTGCGATGATAGGCACCGTCTTCGCGGGGCGCCATTTCCACCATGCATTCGCCGATGGCCAAGATCCGTTTGCCGCTCATATTATCCTGCCATCCTCATTCGGTCGCGAAATACTGGCCTTGGGTTTCCCTGATCCGGCTGATGATCGACAAGATACGTGACAGGTGAACACGCATGTTGGCCGCAGCCCGGTCGCCATCGCGTGCCTTCAGCGCGGCCATAATCTCGATATGGTCGTCAATGGCGCTTTGCGCACCAAAAGCAAGGCTGAGATAGCGGATTCGGTCCATATGCGCCTTGCTGTCGCGGATCAGCGCCCAGGCGAATTCGTGGCCGGACATCTTGCAGATCTGCCGGTGAAACTCGTCATCCAACTCATGAAACAGCATCTTGTCGCCAGCCTCCATGGCCTTGATCTGCCGCTGCACCAATTCGTCGAGCGCCGCGATCTGCTCTTCGCTCAACCGCTCGGCGGCGGCTCGCACGGTTTCCATTTCCAGCGCTGTGCGGATGAAGCGGGCCTGCAAAACCCCACGCTCGGAAATATGCGTCACCACGGTTGCCCGTTGCGGGCGGATCATCAGGAAGCCCTGCTGCGACAGGCGATAGAAGGCGTCGCGCACCGGTTGGCGCGACACACCCATCTGCTTGGCAACATCCACTTCCGACAATTTTGCCCCGGGCGGCAGCTCCAGTTCAACCACCTGCCGGTATAACAGCTCGAAGACCTGCTCGGTGACCGAAGGTTGCCGCTGAACGTCCAGCGTGCGCACATTGACCGTATCAATCATCCCACCCTCCGATTACCACCGCCATCGTCACTCCAAAGCAGCCGGGCCAAGTATCCGGGATCATCCCCCGGGACCGCATTGACACAATTTGCATACTAACATATTAGATTGGCAGCGGAATGCAATTGCGTTTCGCCACCACTGTCACCGCCCAGGCCATCGATCAAAAGACGATGGCCAACGCAAGGGGCGGCAGTTGTTTTAAGCCATAATACGCCGGACCGAAATCGGCTTGCGATATTATGCTCTATTAGAATTACGGGGCGCACGCGGAGACCACGGCATTGCTTCATCCAGACAGGCTTTTTCCCCTTGACCCCACAGCACGCACGCTGGCGCGCACGCTTTATGACACGGTCAGCGACCTGCCCATCGTCAGCCCGCATGGCCACACTGACCCCCGCTGGTTTGCGGAAAATGAAGCGTTTCCCGATCCGGCCCAGTTGTTCGTGGTGCCGGACCATTATGTGTTTCGCATGCTCTATTCCCAGGGTATCGACCTCACGGCGCTTGGCGTGCCGCGTGTCGATGGCGGCATGACGGAAACCGATGGCCGCAAGATCTGGCGGCTGTTTGCCGAAAACTTCCACCTGTTTCGCGCCACGCCCAGCCGCATGTGGCTGGACCATGCTTTTGAGGATGTGTTCGGACTGACGACCCGGCTGTCGGCGCAGACGGCGGACCAGACCTATGACCATATCGCCGATTGCCTGACGAAACCGGAATTTCGCCCCCGCGCCCTGTTCGAGCGCTTCAATATCGAAGTGATCGCCACCACGGAAAGCCCGCTGGACGAGTTGAAATGGCATGAGACGATCCGCGCCTCCGGCTGGGATGGCCGCGTCGTCACCGCTTACCGGCCTGACCCTGTAGTCGATCCGCAATTTGAAGGCTTTGCCACCAATATCGAGCGGTTCGGGCAATTGGCTGACGTCGATGCGACAAGCTGGAGCGGCTATCTGGAGGCGCATCGCAACCGCCGCGCCTTCTTCAAATCCTATGGCGCCACGAGTTCCGACCACGGCCACCCCTCGGCCCGCACCGAGGATCTGCCCCAGGATCAGGCCAAGGCGCTGTTCGATAAGGCGCTGACCGGGCGGATCACCCCCGATGAGGCAGATGCCTTCCGTGGCCATATGCTGACGGAAATGGCCCGGATGAGCCTGGAGGATGGGCTGGTGCTGCAAATCCATCCCGGTTCCTACCGCAACCATTCCGCCGGTATCATGGCCAAACATGGCCGCGACAAGGGCTTCGATATCCCGACCCGCACCGATTACGTCCGGGCGCTAAAGCCGCTTCTGGATGCGGTCGGCATGGAAAAGGACCTGACGGTCATTCTCTTCACGCTGGACGAAACCAGCTATTCGCGCGAATTGGCACCGTTGGCCGGGGCCTATCCGGCCCTGAAGCTCGGCCCCGCCTGGTGGTTCTTCGACAGCCCGGATGGCATGCGCCGCTTCCGCGAGACCACCACCGAAACCGCCGGTTTCTACAATACTGTCGGCTTCAACGACGACACCCGCGCCTTCTGCTCCATCCCGGCCCGCCATGATGTGGCAAGGCGGGTGGATTGCGCCTATCTGGCCGAACTGGTGCTGACGGGCCGACTGGAGGAGGACGAAGCCCAGGAGCTTGCAGGCGATCTCGCCTACGGACTGGCGAAAAAGGCCTATCGGCTCTAGCTGAGGAGCAGCGGGTCCCAGCGTTTTTCAGAGAAAAGCGGATACCGATTTTCCCGAAAAGACAAACGAAAACAAAGGAAAGCGAGAGGTTACCTGGTTCAGAACACAGTACACGCCCAAAGGACTCATGGGCTTCGCCCCCCTCATCCCCCTGCCGGGGACTTCTCCCCGCTGGAGAGAAGAGGCCAAGGCGATAGCACTCAGCTTTATTCTGATGTTGAAAAAGGGCTTTACTCGCTCTTTACAGCACCAAAGAAAGCGCTGGACGCCACTGCAAGTCTCTTCTCCCCATCGGGGAGAAGGTGGCAGCAGCCGGATGAGGGGGCGGCAAAGCCGCAAGACCTTTGCGTCGTGTACTGTGGCTTCAGACTGAACCAGACAGCCTCGATGGAGGAGAAGCCAGCCATGGATACAGACTTCGTCAGGACCTTTCCGGTGGTCGAAACCGGCCACGGGGTGACCCGCCAGGTTCTCTCCGATAGCCCAGAACTGATGGTGGTAAAATTCACCTTCGCCAAGGGTGCGGAGGGCCTGCGGCACCATCACCCGCATGTGCAATCCACCTATGTTCAATCAGGCCGGTTCGAATTTTCCATCGGCGACGAGACGTTCACCGTCGGTCCGGGCGACAGTTTCGTTATTCCCTCCCTTGCCTTTCACGGCTGCCGGGCCATGGAGCCCGGTGTGCTGATCGACACATTCACGCCCCGGCGTGACGATTTTCTTTGATATTTGAGGAGTAAAGCCCATGCTGAGCGTTGAAACCCGCCACGCCATCGACCCGCAGACCGCCAAAAGCTTCGACACCACGGCCCTGCGCAAGCATTTCCATGTCGGCGGTATTTTTGCGGCGGGCGAAATCCGGCTTATCTATACCCACTACGACCGGATGATCGTCGGTGGTGCGGTGCCTGAAGGCGCTTCGCTGGTGCTGGACCATGTGAAGGAATGCGGCACCGCCTCCATTCTCGACCGGCGCGAACTTGTCGTCGTCAACATCGGCGGCACCGGCACGGTCGAGGCGGATGCCACCTATGAAATGGGCAAGGGCGACATGCTCTATCTCGGCATGGGCGCGGGCAAGATCACCTTTTCAGGCGCTGGCCGGTTCTACATTCTCTCGGCCCCGGCCCATCACACCTATCCGTCGCGCCTCATCAAGATTGAGGAAGCCGCCAATGTGACGCTTGGCTCGCAGGCGACCTCCAACGAGCGCACGATCTACCAGTTCGTGCATCCTGACGTCATGAAGGCCTGCCAGCTGGTGGTCGGCATGACCAAGCTTGCCCCCGGCTCCGTCTGGAACACCATGCCCGCCCATGTCCATGACCGGCGCATGGAAGCCTATCTGTATTTCGACCTGCCGGAAGGCCAGCGCGCTTTCCATATGATGGGCGAGCCGGACGAGACCCGTCATCTGGTGCTGAAAAACGAGGAAGGCGCGATTTCGCCGCCCTGGTCGATCCATTCGGGTGCAGGTACCGCCAATTACACTTTCATCTGGGCGATGGCCGGTGACAATGTCGATTACAAGGATGTCGAAGTGGTCTCGATGGAGACGCTGAAGTGAGCGATCTGTTCTCTCTTTCGGGCAAGACAGCGCTGGTGACAGGCGCAAATACCGGCATCGGCCAGGCCATTGCCCTGTCGCTGGCCGGGGCTGGCGCCAGCGTGATTTGCGCGGGCCGTTCGCCGGTGACGGAAACTGTCGAGCAGATTACCAATGCTGGCGGCAAGGCGTCCGGCCTTACCCTCGACCTGTCAGACCCGATGGCCGGCAGCGGCATTTTCGAGGATCTCGGCCCGGTCGATATTCTCGTCAACAATGCCGGTATCATCCGCCGCGCCGATGCGGTGGATTTCACCGAAGCCGATTGGGACGCGGTGATGGATGTCAACCTGAAGGCGGTATTCTTCCTCTGCCAGGCCTTCGCCAAAGCCTTGTTTGCCCGCGACGCAGGCGGCAAGATCGTCAATATCGCCTCGATGCTGTCCTTCCAGGGCGGTATCCGCGTGCCATCCTATACGGCGTCGAAAAGCGGTGTCGCCGGGCTGACCAAGCTGCTCGCCAACGAGTGGGCGGCAAAAGACATCAATGTCAACGCCATTGCCCCCGGCTATATCGAAACCAACAATACCGAGGCGCTGCGCAATGACGCGGCCCGCAACAAGGCGATCCTGGAGCGCATTCCGGCTGGTCGCTGGGGCAAGGCCGAAGACATTGGCGGCGCTGCGGTGTTTCTTTCCTCAAGGGCAGCCAAATATATCCATGGCGCCATTCTCAATGTCGATGGAGGCTGGCTTGCCCGCTGATATATCCGCCAATCCGCAACGGCTGCGCCGCCCCGATAGCATCAGACCGCAGACGGGCATTGTCCATCTCGGGCTTGGCGCGTTCTACCGCGCCCATGGGGCGATCTATATCGAACAGGCCATGGAGAAATCCGGCGGGGATTGGGGCATTATCGGCGTTAGCCTGATGCGGCCCGACCAGCGCGATGCGCTCGCCCCCCAGGATTTCGCCTATACCGCCGTCGAGCTTGGGCCGAATGGCGAAACACCGCATGTGATCGGCGTGATCAACGATGTGCTGGTGGCACGGGAAAACCAGAGAGCCGTGATCGACGCGATGAGCGATCCGGCTGTCAAGATCGTCAGCCTGACGGTAACGGAAAAAGGCTATTGCCACGAACCCTCCACCGGCAAACTGAACCGCAACCATCCCGACATCCAGCATGATCTGGCCTATCCAGAAGCCCCCGTCTCCGCCCTCGGCTTTCTGGTACGGGCGCTGGAAAAGCGCCATGCGGCGGGCCTGCGTCCCTTCACGGTGCTATGCTGCGACAACCTGCCGGAAAACGGCAAGGTGGTGCGGGGCGTCGTGCTGGAGCTTGCCGGACTGATCTCATCCGATCTTCAAGGCTGGATTGCCAGTGAAGGTGCTTTTCCCTCGACCATGGTGGATCGGATCGTGCCCGCCACCAAGCCGGAGGATATCGACCGGCTGGCGCAGATCACCGGCGTGCTGGATCTTTCCCCCGTCATGCATGAGCCTTTCCGGCAATGGGTTGTGGAAGACCATTTCGTTGATGGTGAAAGACCGGATCTTGGCGCGGTCGGCGTCGAGCTGGTCAAGGATGTGACGCCGTTCGAGCATATGAAGCTGCGCTGCCTGAACGGCACCCATTCCTCACTTGCCTATCTCGGCTATCTCGCCGGTCACGAAACCATTGCCCAGACGGTGGCCGATCCGGTCTTTGCCCGATTCTGCAAAATGCTGTGGGACACCGAAATCACCCCCGGCCTGAAAGCCCCACCCGGTATCAGCCTTGGCGATTATACAGCAGCCCTGTTTGACCGTTACGCCAATCCCGCCATCCGCCACCGCACCTGGCAGATTGCCATGGACGGATCACAGAAGCTGCCGCAGCGAATTCTCGGCACTCTGACGGAGAACCTCGCCGCCAACCGGCCGATCACGGGATTGGCTTTGGCCGTTGCCGCCTGGATGCGTTATGTTGGCGGTATCGATGAAAAGGGCGACGCCATCGACGTCCGCGACCCGCTGGCCACACGATTGAAAAGCCTGAGCGATGGTGCTGCCGAGCCTGCCGAGAAGGTCGCGGCGCTGTTGTCGGTGCGCGAGATTTTCCCTGCACCGCTGGCCGACAACCCAACTTTCCGCAACGCGCTGACGACAGCTTATCAAAGCCTTGTGACCAAGGGCGCGCGACAGACGATAGAGGATTTGAGCCGATGAAAGAGAGCTGGCGCTGGTACGGACCCTTTGATCGCATTACCCTGACCGAGGTCGCCCAGACCGGGGCCTCCGGCATCGTCAACGCGCTGCATGAAATACCCTATGGCGAGGTCTGGGGCAGCGATGCCATTGCGGCAAGGCGCGACGAGATCGCCGATAGCGGCTTAGGCCTCACCTGGAATGTGGTGGAAAGCCTGCCGATCCATGAGGATATCAAGCGCGGCGAAGGCGATCTTGAGCGGCTGTTTTCCAATTACCGCCAATCGATGAAGAACCTGGCCGATGCCGGTATCCACACGATCTGCTATAATTTCATGCCATTGCTCGACTGGACCCGCACTCAGCTGGATGCGCCGGTTGCGCGCGGCGGCACCGCCTTGCGGTTTTCCGAACCGCATATGGCCGCCTTCGAGATCCATATGCTGGAACGTGACGGTGCTGAAAATGACTATTCGCCAGAGGTGCGCGAGGCCGCCAAGGCTTGGTTCGACGCCTCCAGCGAAGGCCTGCGCCAAAACCTGTTGAACAGCATCATGTCCGGCCTGCCCGGTGCCTTCGACCGCTACGACATAAGCGGGTTGCGTGAGGCGCTGAAGCGCTATCACGGCATCAGCCGCGATGAGATCCGCGCCAACTATGCACGCTTCCTGGCCGAAGTCATCCCGACGGCGGAAGAGCTTGGCATGCGGTTTTGCGTACACCCCGACGATCCGCCGCGCGATATTCTCGGCCTGCCGCGCATCGTCTCCTGCGAAGACGACATTGCCTGGATCATGGAACAGCAACCGGCCCTTGCCAACGGCTTGACGCTGTGCGCGGGCTCGCTGGGTGCCAATCCGAAAAACGATGTGCCTGCCATTGCCGCACGCTTTGCCGAGCGCATCCATTTCGCCCATCTGCGCAATGTGGCCAAGGAGAAGGACGGTTCCTTCCAGGAGGCCGCGCATCTGGATGGCGATACCGACATGGTGACGCTGATTGCCGTGCTGATTGCCGAAGAACGCCGCCGCAAGGCAGACGGTCGCGCCGATTTCGAAATTCCCTTCCGCCCCGATCACGGCCACGAATTGCTTGACGATGTCAGCCGTGGCACCCATCCCGGCTATCCGCTGGTCGGGCGTCTGCGCGGTCTGGCGGAACTGCGCGGGGTCATTCGCGCCCTCTCTCACGGACATGTGCATTATGGCTGAAGGGACAGGGATAGTGTTGCTGCACGCGGACGACACCGTCGCCATCCTGACCAATCCCGCCCCGGCAGGCGCGCAGCCGCTTGGGTTTGGCGTGAGCCTTGATCATCCGGTGGCGCGTGGCCACAAGATTGCCCGACAGGATATGGCGGAGGGAGGCAATATCATCAAGTTCGGACAGGTGATTGGCTATGCCAGCCGCCCGATCCGGGCGGGTGAGCATGTGCATACCGACAACTGTTCCTTCGGCGCTCACGACCAGCACTATGAGGTCGGCGCCGATTACCAGAAGGCGCTGGCCGCCATTCCCATTGTTAAGCCTGAGACATTCATGGGCTATCGCCGGGCGAATGGACAAGCGGGAACGCGCAATTTCATCGCCATCTGCGCCACCGTCAACTGTTCCGCCACGGTCATCCGGCGTGCTGCCGATGACATCAACCGCTCCGGTATTTTGGCTGACTACCCCAATATCGACGGGATCGCCGCCTTTGCGCATGGCACCGGCTGCGGCATGGATGCAGGCGGCGAAGGAGCCGATATTCTGCAACGGGTGCTATGGGGCTACGCCACCCATCCCAATGTCGGCGCTGCGGTTTTTGTCGGTCTGGGTTGCGAGGTCATGCAACTCGCCCGGATGAAAATGCTTTATGGTGGCAATGACGAAAGCCGGTTCTTCGGCCTGACAATCCAGGAGAGTGGCGGCACCGCTGCGACCATCGCGCATCTGATCGACCACATCAAATCCATCCTGCCGGTGGTCAACGCCATCAAGCGCCAGCCGATCCCGGCCTCGGAGCTAAAACTGGCGCTGCAATGCGGCGGCTCGGATGGGTTTTCCGGCATCACCGCCAATCCGGCGCTCGGCATCGCCTCCGATCTGCTTGTCGGCCTGGGCGGCACGGTGGTTCTTTCGGAAACCCCTGAGATCTACGGTGCCGAACAATTACTGCTGCGCCGCGCCGCATCAAGCGAAATCGGCGAGAAGCTGATTGCCCGCATTCGCTGGTGGGAAGACTATACAAAAATGAACCGTGGCTCGATGGACAACAACCCCAGCCCCGGCAACAAACTGGGCGGGCTGACCACCATTCTGGAAAAATCGCTGGGCGCTTCCGCCAAAGCCGGCAGCACGCCGCTGACCGACGTGCTGAACTACGCAGAACGGATCGAAACCCCCGGCTTCGTCTTCATGGACACCCCAGGCTACGACCCGGTCTCTGCCACCGGCCAGATCGCTGGCGGCGCGCAAATGCTGGTGTTCACCACCGGCCGAGGCTCCGCCTTCGGCTCCAAGCCCACCCCCACCATCAAGCTCGCCACCAACAGCAAATTGTTCGAGGACATGCCCGACGACATGGACCTCAACTGCGGCGACATCATCAGCGCCGGGATTTCGGTGGAACAGAAAGGGCGAGAGATTCTCGATCTCGTGCTCGCTTCAGCTTCGGGGCAGAAGACCAAGTCGGAGATTTTGGGCTTGGGGGATAATGAATTTGTGCCTTGGCAGGTTGGTGCGGTGATGTGAGGATTCAAAAAGCCGGGTGTTTCCACCCGGCTTTCCATCTCTCAAACCTGTCAAATCTTACTTAATCATCGGCAACAATTCAGTGATCGACTTCTTCGCGTCGCCATAGAACATCCGCGTATTTTCCTTATAAAATAGCGGGTTCTCGATGCCGGAATAGCCGGTGCCTTGGCCGCGTTTGGAGACGAACACCTGCTTGGCCTTCCACACCTGCAAGACAGGCATGCCGGCAATCGGGCTGTTGGGGTCTTCTTCGGCTGCTGGGTTGACGATGTCGTTGGAGCCGATGACGATGACGACGTCGGTGCTTGGAAAATCGTCGTTGATTTCGTCCATTTCCATGACGATGTCGTAAGGCACCTTGGCTTCGGCCAGCAGCACGTTCATATGGCCGGGCAAACGGCCTGCCACCGGATGAATGGCAAAGCGCACGTTTTTGCCAGCGTCACGCAGTTTGCGGGTGAGTTCCGATACCGCCTGCTGGGCTTGAGCCACCGCCATGCCGTAGCCCGGCACGATGATCACGCTTTCAGCCTCGTTCAGCGCATTGGCCACGCCTTCCGCATCGATAGCCACCTGTTCGCCCTCGATTTCCATCGCCGGGCCAGTGGTGCTGCCAAAGCCGCCGAGGATGACCGAGATGAAGGACCGGTTCATCGCTTTGCACATGATGTAAGACAGGATCGCGCCTGACGAGCCAACCAGCGCGCCGGTCACGATCAGCAGGTCATTGCCGAGCGTAAAGCCGATGGCCGCTGCTGCCCAGCCGGAATAGCTGTTGAGCATCGAGACCACCACCGGCATATCGGCACCGCCAATGCCCATGATCATGTGATAGCCGATGAAGAAGGCCAGCAGCGTCATCAGCACCAGCGCCCAGGCACCAGCGCCGTAGAAATAGGCGATCAACAGCAGGAAGGACAAGGCGGCGGCACCGGCGTTGAGCATATGCCCGCCGGGCAACTGCTTGGCCTTGCCATCGATCTTGCCTGCCAGCTTGCCGAAAGCAATGACCGAGCCAGTGAAGGTGACGGCACCGATAAAGACGCCGAGAAACACCTCGACCTTCATGATCGACAGTTCGACAGGCAGTTTATGGGCGAGAATAGCGGCAAAGCCGGTGAGTGCGGCCCGCGCCGTCTCGTCCAACCGGGCAACATGGGCTTCTTCCAGATGGGTGTTATAGCCGATAAACACGGCGGCCAAACCGACAAAGCTATGCAATGCCGCCACAAGCTGTGGCATTTCCGTCATCTGCACGCGGTTTGCCACGTAATAGCCAAGCACAGACCCACCAGCGATCATCAGTACAATGATGAACCAATGGCCAATGCCGGGGCCGAAAATCGTGGCGATGACCGCAAGGCCCATGCCGACAATGCCGTACCACACGGCCCGTTTGGCGCTTTCCTGGCCCGACAGGCCACCCAGCGACAGGATAAACAACACAGCGGCTGCAATATAGGCCGCAGAAACAATACCAATAGCCATAATAACGTCTTCCCCCTCAGGACTTCTGGAACATGGCGAGCATACGCCGTGTCACAAGGAAGCCGCCGACGATATTGATCGTCGCAATCAGCACGGACAGTGCAGCCAGTGTCACCACCAGCCAATTGCCGGAGCCGATCTGGAGCAATGCGCCCAGAATGACGATGCCGGAAATCGCATTGGTCAGGGCCATCAGCGGCGTGTGCAGCGAATGGCTGACACCCCAGATCACCTGGAAACCAACGAAGCAGGCCAGAACGAACACAATGAAATGGCTCATGAAGCTGACCGGAGCGAAAGCACCCACCAACAGCATCACCGCCGTGCCAATCGCCAGCAGCTTGATCTGATTGGCGGTCTGCGCCTTGAACTCGGCAGCTTCCTTGGCCCGCTTTTCATCATGGGTCAGTTCCTTGACCTTCTCCTTCGGCTTGGCAGCGGCAATCGCCTGCACCTTGGGCGGCGGTGGCGGATAGGTGATCGCGCCTTCAAAGGTCACGGTCGCGCCCCTGATAACGTCGTCTTCCATGTTATGGACGAGCTTGCCATCCTTGGCCGGTGTCAGATCCGTCATCATATGGCGGATGTTGGTGGAATAAAGCGTCGAGGATTGCGCCGCCATCCGGCTGGGGAAATCGGTATAGCCAATGACAATAACGCCATTGTCGGACACCACCCGCTGGTCGGCCACGGTCAGATCGCAATTGCCGCCGCGTTCAGCCGCCAGATCGATAATGACAGAGCCGGGCTTCATGGAGGCCACCATATCGGCCAGCCACAGCTTTGGTGCATCCCGACCGGGGATCAGCGCCGTGGTGATGACGATATCGATATCGGGAGCCAGTTCGCGGAACTTCGCCAATTGCTTTTCGCGGAATTCCGGCGAAGACGGCGCGGCATAACCACCGGTCGCGGCCCCATCCTGGCTGGCTTCGAATTCGAGATAGACGAATTGCGCGCCCATGCTTTCAATCTGCTCGGCCACTTCAGGGCGAACGTCGAACGCATAGACGATGGCACCGAGCGAGGTTGCCGTACCGATGGCAGCAAGACCGGCGACACCGGCACCGATGATCAGCACCTTGGCTGGCGGAACCTTACCCGCTGCCGTCACCTGGCCGGTGAAGAACCGGCCAAAATTATTGCCCGCCTCGATCACGGCGCGATAACCGGCAATATTGGCCATGGAAGACAGCGCGTCCATTTTCTGAGCGCGCGATATGCGTGGCACCATATCCATGGCGATAACGTTGGCGCCCTTGGCCTTGGCTTCTTCCAGCAGCGCCGTATTTTGCGCGGGATAAAAGAAGGAGATCAGGGTTTTGCCTGGCGCGAGCTTTTCCACCTCAGAGGATTCCGGCGGACGCACCTTGGCAATCACATCCGCCTGCGCGTAAAGCGCGTCTGCGCTATCGGCGACCGTGACGCCCGCTTTGCGGTAGGCATCGTCGGAAAAACCCGCCGCCTTGCCAGCACCCGTCTCGATCAGGCAGGCATAGCCAAGTTTCTGCAATTGTTGTGCGCTGTCGGGCGTCATCGCAACGCGCGCTTCGCCAGCATATAATTCTTTTGGTGAGCCTATTGTCAAACTCATGGAAACCTCCTGACCCTCGATACGAGGGAACCGCACCAGCTTATAGCCTCCGCGCCCCCCCGTCCCCGTGACATGATGACCTCATGCCTGCGGCATTTAAGGGAGGTCGCGATTGCAAAACAAGCCTTTGTTAACGCTTTCGGTACGTTCGACTATCGATAAACACGGCTTTGCCGACAAACTGGCAAAACCACCAGTGCTTGGCCGGTCTGTGTACAACCGCTACCCCGTGGAAACGTGAGGGCTGCTCCAAAACGACCCTCCTCACAGGCAACCAGATACCAGAAAAGCACAGGCCTCAGCGCGTGATGAATTCCTGAAGGACGAGATCCTGAAGGCGGGCGGCGAGCGTTGACATATGGCGGTTTTTCATACTGATCAAATGGTAGGGCAAGACGATAATCGGTCTGCGGATCTTCAGGCGGCACAGCCCAGCCCCGGTTGTCTGGCGACAGAGCAGGTCGGAAACCTCCCGCGACAGTGGCGTGATCGCATTGGACGCGGCAATCATCGCAATCATCACCAGCAGCGACGTGGTGTTGACGACATCCACCGGCAGCGTTGTTCCCGCATCGATGAAGGCGTTTTCAACGGCCTGGCGCACCGGCGCGCCCGGCCCCTGCATCACCCAAGGAAAATGCAGCAGGTCGGTCATGCGCAGATCCGTCGAATTGGCCAGGGGATGGCTCTGGTGGACGATCAGGTCCACTTCCTCGGTGCGGGCATGACGAATATGGAATTGACGGGCATCGACACCAACAGGGATCCGCCCCAGCACAAAATCGAACTGTCCCGAAACAAGATTGGAGATCAGCGTGCCGCTTGGTGCCACATCGACGTAAATATCGGCGGTCCGTGCCTCCGCCTTCAGGGTGCTGATGGCCGGCACGATATAGCCGAGCGCACCACCCGTCACCGCCCCGACGCTGACCGTGCCGGATGCGCCACGCTTGATCGCATCCACCTCGCGCATCGCCTCGCGCATTTCCTGAAGCAGGATTTCCGAGCGTCGCACCAGCGCCGCCCCCACTTCTGTCGCCTCCATACCCTTGGGCGTGCGCAGAAACACCGCCGCGCCGACGATCCGCTCAATTTCGGCCAGCATGCGCGATGCCGCAGGCTGGGTCATCGAGACCTGGCCTGCGGCAAGGCTCAACTGTCCAAGATCGCCAATCGCCTTGATCAAGGTGAAATGCTTCGGCTGGAGCCGGTTTGCCGGTGTATTATTCATACAGCGTATATCAAGATTGATATGGGGAATGTCAAATAAATCATTTGAATGACATATCGGGACGGATAAGAGTTCACCATGGATCGTGTAGTGCTTATAAAGCCTGCCAGATTCTTTGCGGCGAACAGAAGGAGCTGGGGCCGCTTCTGCATGACGTGCCAGACCGGAAACGGATTACGCGCCAGATCATGTAGCGGATTTATATGGAAACCAAGGGAGGTTCCTCGTGAAGACACTCGTAAAACTTTTTGCGTCCATCGCTTTGGGCGCAGCCGTCATGTCGTCGTCTGTATTTGCAGCCGACAAGGGCACGGTTGGCATTGCCATGCCAACAAAGTCTTCGGCCCGCTGGATCGATGACGGCAACAACATCGTCAAGCAGCTCAAGGAAGCCGGTTACACCACCGACCTTCAGTATGCTGACGACGATATCCCGAACCAGCTCTCGCAGATCGAGAACATGGTCACCAAGGGCGCCAAGGTTCTGGTCGTCGCCGCCATCGACGGCACGACACTGTCCGACGTGCTGAAGCAGGCCCATGACGCGGGCATCAAGGTCATTGCCTATGACCGCCTGATCCGCGACAGCGCCAATGTCGATTACTACGCAACCTTCGACAACTTCCAGGTCGGCGTCTTGCAGGCTGGCACGCTGGTTGACGGCCTCGGCCTCAAGGACGGCAAAGGTCCGTTCAACATCGAGCTGTTCGGCGGCTCGCCTGACGACAACAACGCCTTCTTCTTCTACAATGGCGCAATGTCGGTTCTCCAGCCTTACATCGACAGCGGCAAGCTGGTCGTGAAGTCCGGCCAGACCGGCATGGACAAGGTCGGTACGCTGCGTTGGGATGGTGCCGTTGCCCAGGCCCGTATGGATAACCTGCTGTCGGCCTATTACACCGACGCCAAGGTCAATGCCGTTCTGTCTCCTTATGACGGTATCTCCATCGGCATCATTTCCTCGCTGAAGGGCGTTGGCTACGGTTCCAAGGACCAGCCGCTGCCATTCATCTCCGGTCAGGATGCTGAAGTGCCTTCGGTCAAGTCGATCATTGCCGGTGAGCAGTATTCGACGATCTTCAAGGACACCCGCGATCTCGCCAAGGTGACCGTTTCCATGGTCAACGCGCTGATGGAAGGCAAGACGCCTGAAGTCAACGACACCAAGACCTACGACAACGGCGTCAAGGTGGTTCCGGCTTACCTGCTGAAGCCCGTTGCTGTGACCAAGGCCAACTACGAAAAGGTCCTGGTTGAAGGCGGCTACTACAAGGCCGACCAGCTGAAGTAACAAAAAGCGGCCGGAACTTTTCAAGCAAAAGTTCCGGCTTCCTTTTTATTGTCGCCCGCCTGCGCATTTCTACTGTGGATTTGGCCTACTGTGGATTTGGGCGGCCGTGGCTCTGGAACGATATTATGGAAAATACCATCCTCGAAATGCGGAACATCACCAAGACGTTCCCGGGCGTGAAAGCGCTTGAGAATGTGAACCTCAAGGTTCGCCGTGGTGAAATCCATGCATTGGTGGGAGAGAACGGGGCCGGAAAATCCACCCTGATGAAAGTTCTCTCCGGCGTTTACCCCGCAGGAACCTATGATGGCGACATCGTCTATGATGGCGAAGTGCGCAATTTCAAGGTGATCAAGAATAGCGAAGAAATTGGCATCATCATCATCCACCAGGAACTGGCTTTGGTTCCGCAGTTGTCGATTGCCGAAAACATCTTCCTTGGCAACGAAATTGCCAGCAACGGCGTCATCAGCTGGGAAGAAACCTTCAGCCGCACCAAGAAGCTCCTCGCCAAGGTTGGCTTGAAGGAGCAGCCATCAACGTTGGTGACGGATATCGGTGTCGGCAAGCAGCAGCTGGCGGAAATTGCCAAGGCGCTGTCAAAAAGCGTCAAGCTTTTGATCCTCGATGAGCCAACTGCCTCGCTTAACGAAACCGACAGCGACGCGCTGTTGAACCTGTTGATGGAATTCCGCGAACAGGGCATCACCTCGATCATCATCACCCATAAGCTGAACGAAGTGCGCAAGGTGGCCGACCAGATCACCGTGCTGCGCGACGGCATGACGGTCAAGACTTTGAACTGTCATGAGGAAGAAGTCAGCGAAGACGTCATCATCCGCAACATGGTCGGCCGCGACCTGGAAGACCGATACCCGCCACGCGACGTGCCGATTGGCGAAACCGTTCTTGAGGTTAAGAACTGGAACGCCTTCCACCATCAGCACCGTGACCGCCAGGTTCTGCATGACATCAACGTGTCAGTGAAACGCGGCGAAGTCGTCGGCATTGCCGGGCTGATGGGCGCCGGTCGCACAGAATTCGCCATGAGCGTGTTTGGCAAAGCCTATGGTCACAAGATCAGCGGCGATGTTCTGATCGACGGCAAGCCGGTCGATGTCTCGACCGTGCGCAAGGCCATCGACGCGGGTCTCGCCTATGTCACCGAAGACCGCAAGCATCTGGGCCTGGTTCTGGCCGAAACCATCCTGCACAACACCACGCTTGCCAATCTGCCCGGCGTGTCCAAGGCCACTGTCATCAACGATATCAGGGAAATCAAGGTCGCCACCGATTATCGCTCGAAGCTGCGCATCCGTTCGCACGGCATCTACCAGGAAACCGTCAATCTATCGGGCGGCAACCAGCAGAAGGTGGTTTTGTCGAAATGGCTGTTTTCCAACCCGGAAGTTCTCATTCTCGATGAACCGACCCGTGGTATCGACGTTGGCGCGAAATACGAAATCTACAGCATCATCAACCAGCTTGCAGCCGACGGAAAAGGCGTTCTGATGATTTCATCGGAAATGCCCGAACTGCTTGGCACCTGCGATCGCATCTACGTCATGAATGAAGGACGCATGGTGGCCGAGCTCTCGAAAGAAGAGGCAAGCCAGGAAAGCATCATGCGCGCTATCATGCGCTCAGGGGAGAAGAAATAATGAGTTCCGTCAACCCTTCCACGGAAGAACAGAACGTGGTGTCGGTCGCCTCCTATATTCGCGCCAATATCCGCGAATATGGCATGTTGATCGCGCTCGTCGCCATCATGGTGTTTTTCCAGTTCTACACGGGCGGCATTCTCTTCAAGCCGGTCAACCTGACCAATCTAGTTTTGCAGAATTCCTTCATCATCATCATGGCGCTTGGCATGCTGCTGGTGATCGTTGCCGGACATATCGATCTGTCGGTCGGCTCCATCGTCGGCTTCATCGGTGCCATTGCCGCCATCCTGACCGTGCAATGGGGCCTTGGCTTCCTGCCAACGGTTTTGATCTGTTTGGTGATTGGCGGTGTGATCGGTGCGGCACAGGGCTATTGGGTCGCCTATCACCGCATTCCGTCCTTCATCGTCACGCTGGCTGGGATGCTGGTGTTTCGTGGCCTGACCCTGTTCGTGCTCGGTGGCCGTAACATCGGTCCTTTTCCGAAGGAATTCCAGCTGATCAGCACCGGCTTCCTGCCGGATCTGTTCGACATGGGTGACATCCATTCGACATCGATTATCCTGACCGTGATCGGCGCCGTCGCGCTGTTCGTGCTTGCCTGGCGTCGTCGGCAGGTCAATGTCGCCCACGGCATCGATGTCGAGCCGTTCGGCTTCTTCGTGGCGCAGAACCTGATCGTCTCAGGCGCTGTCTTGCTGCTCGGCTATCTGCTGTCAACCTATCGCGGCATGCCGAACGTTCTGGTCGTCATGCTCGTGCTGATCATGCTCTATTCCTTCGTCACCCGCCGCACCACCATTGGTCGCCGGATCTACGCCATGGGCGGCAATGAAAAGGCCACCAAGCTGTCGGGTATCAATACCGAGCGGCTGAGCTTCCTGACCTTCGTCAATATGGGCGTTCTGGCGGGCCTCGCCGGCATGATCGTCGCAGCGCGCCTTAACTCCGCAACGCCGAAGGCTGGCAGCGGCTTCGAGCTGGACGTCATTGCGGCCTGCTTTATCGGCGGCGCATCGGCCTCAGGCGGCGTCGGCAAGATCACCGGTGCGGTCATCGGTGCCTTCATCATGGGCGTGATGAACAACGGCATGTCGATCATCGGTCTCGGCATCGACTTCCAGCAGATGGTCAAGGGCTTGGTGCTGCTCGCCGCCGTGTTCTTCGACGTCTATAATAAGAATAAAGCAGCCTGACACTTTTGGGCCGGAAGCACTCACCTGCTTCCGGCCCGAACCCCACGACGTGCAGCAATCCCGGGAATAATGTGAAGCGGCGTTCCTGCCGATTGCATGAGAGTAAAACCAGAGACCGTTTCAACGCCTCCGTTGCCATATGAAACGCTCCATGAAATGTTCCAAGGACACTGAACAATGTATCTTTCACAGTTGAAGGCTGGCGGAGTGATCTGCCGGCAGGGTGAAACCGCGCGCCTCGTGCCAGGATTTTCCTCCACCTACGATCTCGCCAAGGCAGCAATTGCGGCCAAGGTGTCCATTACCGACCTGATCGCCAAACAAGGCGCTGGCGATACCGTCGATCTCGCAGCCCTTGCCGCCAGCGGCAAGCTGGATTGCCCGGTGCGTCACCCCGATGCCGCTCATATGTTCCTGACCGGCACTGGCCTGACCCATACCGGTTCGGCATCGGCCCGTGACAATATGCATGCCGACACGGCAGGCATGAGCGACTCGATGAAAATGTTCCGCATGGGCCTTGAAGGCGGCAAGCCAAAGGCTGGTGAGTGGGGCGTTCAGCCGGAATGGTTCTACAAAGGCACCGGCGTCAATGCGATTGCGCCGGGCGACGGGCTGGAATCGCCGTCCTTTGCGCTTGATGGCGGCGAAGAACCGGAAATCGCGGGCTTTTATGTTATCGATAACGACGGTACACCGGTTCGTCTCGGCTTTTCGCTCGCCAACGAATTTTCCGACCATGTGACCGAGAAGATCAACTATCTCTATCTTGCCCATTCCAAGCTGCGCCCCGCCTCATTCGGCCCGGAACTGCTGGTTGGCGATCTTCCGGCCAACGTCACCGGCGCATCGAAGATCCTTCGGGACGGCAAGACGGTCTGGGAAAAGCCCTTCCTGTCGGGTGAGGACAACATGTCCCACACCATCGCCAATCTGGAATATCACCATTTCAAATACGGATTGTTCTGCCAGCCGGGCGACCTGCATGTGCATATGTTCGGCACTGCGACGCTGTCCTTTGCCGATGGCTTCAAGACCGTTCCCGGCGACGTGTTCGAAGTCAGCGCCAGCCAGTTCGGCCTGCCGCTGCAAAACCCGCTGGTGGTGGCGGCGGAAACGCCCTTTGCCGTCAAGACGCTTTGATGCCGCAATCGGCGGCATCAATACGGCCTGAATAATAGAAGAGAACGGCGGCGTTCAGCCGCTCAAACTGAACGAAACACGGGATAGAAACGCCATGAGTGGTTTTACACCAAAAGCTTGGCCTCGCAAACTGAGGTCGCAGGAATGGTACGGCGGCAACTCACGCGATACGATTTACCATCGCGGCTGGATGAAGAACCAGGGATATCCGCATGACCTGTTCGATGGCCGTCCGGTCATCGGCGTTCTCAACACCTGGTCGGACCTCACCCCCTGCAACGGCCATCTGCGCGAGCTGGCTGAAAAGGTGAAGGCCGGTATCTGGGAAGCCGGTGGTTTTCCGGTCGAAGTGCCGGTGTTCTCGGCGTCTGAAAACACCTTCCGCCCGACCGCGATGATGTATCGCAACTTGGCGGCGCTGGCCGTCGAGGAAGCCATGCGTGGCCAGCCAATTGATGGCGCCGTGCTGTTGGTCGGCTGCGACAAGACGACGCCGTCGCTGGTGATGGCCGCTGCCTCTACCGACATTCCGTCCATCGTCGTTACCGGCGGGCCGATGCTGAACGGCTATTTCCGTGGCGAGCGTGTCGGCTCCGGCACGCATCTGTGGAAATTCTCCGAGGCCGTCAAGGCAGGCGAGATGACCCAGGAAGAATTCATGGAGGCCGAAGCCTCGATGTCACGCTCCAGCGGCACCTGCAACACCATGGGCACAGCCTCGACCATGGCGTCGATGGTAGAATCGCTCGGCATGGCCTTGTCCGGCAATGCCGCCATTCCCGCCGTTGACAGCCGCCGCCGGGTGATGGCGCAGCTTTCGGGTCGCCGGATCGTGCAAATGGTCAAGGACGACCTGAAACCATCCGACATCATGACCAAGGAAGCCTTTGAAAACGCCATCCGCATCAATGGTGCCATCGGCGGTTCCACCAATGCGGTCGTGCATCTTCTGGCCATGGCCGGTCGCTGTGGGATCGATCTGACGCTGGATGACTGGGACCGCTGTGGCCGCGATATCCCCACCATCGTCAACCTGATGCCATCGGGCGAGTATCTGATGGAAGAATTCTTCTATGCCGGTGGTCTGCCCGTGGTCATCAAGATGCTGGCCGAAGCCGGCAAGCTGCATAAGGACGCGCTGACCGTTTCCGGCGAAACCCTGTGGGACGAAGTCAAGGATGTCCGCAACTGGAACGAAGACGTCATCCGCCCCTTCGACAAGGCGCTGACCCAGCAGGGCGGCATCGCCGTGCTGCGTGGAAACCTGGCCCCGAAGGGCTGCGTGCTGAAGCCATCGGCGGCTTCCGCGCATCTGATGAAACATCGCGGTCGCGCTGTGGTGTTCGAAGACATCGACGATTACAAGGCCAAGATCAATGACGAGGCCCTCGACATTGACGAAACCTGCGTGATGGTGATGAAGAACTGTGGTCCGCGTGGCTATCCAGGCATGGCCGAGGTCGGCAATATGGGCCTGCCGCCCAAGGTGCTGCGCAAGGGCATTACCGACATGGTGCGCATTTCCGATGCCCGCATGTCCGGCACCGCATACGGTACCGTGCTGCTGCACACCTCGCCGGAAGCCGCCCGTGGCGGACCGCTGGCCATCGTCAAGAATGGCGACTTCATCGAAATCGATGTCGAGGCACGCCGGGTGCATCTGGATATTTCCGACGAGGAAATGCAGCGCCGCCTAGCCGATTGGCGTCCGAATGTCGAGCCGCCAGCCAGCGGCTATGCCCGCCTGTTCCACGATCACGTGGAGGGTGCCGATACCGGCGCCGACTTCGACTTCCTCAAGGGCTGCCGTGGTGCCGCCGTTGGCAAGGACGCGCATTGATCCATCTCTCTCCCGTCAAGCGCGCCCCAAAGGCGCGCTTGACACCATTCAATGACGAGACAGGGAACAGGTCATGACCTCTTCTGAAAACACCGGAACCAGGATTGCCCTGGCGCTGGCCGGCGTCGGCAAGATTGCCCGCGACCAGCATATTCCGTCCTGCGAAAACGGCAGTGACTTCGTGATCGCCGCCGCCATCAGCCGCAATGGCAAGATCGACAGCGCCGAGAATTTCGAAAATTTCGACGTGTTTCTGGAGACCCGCCAGGATATCCGCGCCATCGCCCTCTGCACCCCGCCTGACGTCCGTTTTGCCATGGCCAAGAAGGCGATTGCCAACGGCCTCGACGTGCTGATGGAAAAGCCGCCTGCCGCAACCATCGGCGAAGCCCAGGCGCTGGCCGAATTGGCGCGTGACGCGGGCGTCACCCTGTTTGCCACCTGGCATTCCCGCTTTGCCAATGGTGTTGAACCAGCCCGCCAATGGCTCTTGGACAAGACCATCACCCGGATTGAGATCACCTGGAAGGAAGATGTCCGTCGCTGGCATCCCGGACAGGCCTGGATCTGGGAGGCTGGCGGTTTCGGCGTGTTCGATCCGGGCATCAATGCCCTGTCGATCCTGACCGCGATCATTCCAGGCCAAACCATCGTTGAAAAAGCCGCCTTGTCCTTCCCCGCCAATCGCCAGCAGCCGATTGCCGCCAGCCTGACGATGCGCAGTGCCGCCGGTGCGCCGATCAAGGCCGAGTTCGACTGGCGCCAGGAAGGTCCGCAGACCTGGGATATCGTCGTCGAGACGGATCAGGGCACGCTGAGGCTCGCAAAAGGCGGCGCGGAACTCTATATAAATGAGACACTGACCGTGGAAGGCCCCGACCGGGAATATGCCCGCATCTACACGCGTTTTGCCGAACTGGTGCGCAGCCGCGAAAGCGACGTCGATTTCCAGCCGCTTCGGCTGGTTGCCGACGCCTTTCTGACGGCGGAGCGTCATGAAGTGGAAGCCTTCATCGAGTAAGACCAGTTTTATCGGACGGGATCGACATCAGCCGATTCCGCCCTCCAAGCCGAATGCCCAAGCAAACGATGCGACAAAGTTTAGACGTCGGCGCATCCAGGGCAAATAGCAGCGCGACCGGTTAATTGCCGTACCGCCTGCCGAACGACACTTTTGAAAGGACTGCTCCATGACGCTGAACCTCACCGGAAAACACCTGATTGCCGGCGAATGGGTTGAAGGTACGGGAACCTTCAGCTCCAGCCCTGCTTCGGGCGAGAGCCATACATTCTTCCTGGGCTCCGCCGCTCTGGTCGACCGCGCCATGAAAGCCGCCGAACAGGCCTTTGCCAGCTATGGCTATTCCTCCCGCGAAGAGCGCGCCAAGTTTCTGGAAGCCATCGCCGAGGAAATCGATGCGCGTGGCGATGAAATCACCAAGATCGGCACCCAGGAAACCGGCCTGCCGGAAGCCAGGCTCGTCGGCGAACGTGGCCGCACCACCGGCCAACTGCGGTTGTTTGCCGAGCATATCCGCAAGGGCGATTATCTCGACCGCCGCTACGATGCCGCCCTGCCGGAACGCCAGCCCCTGCCCCGCCCCGACATTCGCCTGATGCAGCGGCCCATCGGCCCGGTCGGCGTGTTCGGCGCGTCGAACTTTCCGCTGGCCTTCTCCACCGCGGGCGGCGACACCGCCTCGGCGCTGGCCGCCGGTTGCCCTGTTGTCGTCAAGGGTCATGAAGCCCATCCCGGCACGTCCGAAATCGTCGCCCAGGCGATCCACGCTGCCATCAAGAGCACCGGTGTTCATCCCGGCACCTTTTCGCTGGTGCAGGGCGGCAACCGCGAAACCGGCGAAGCCATCTGCCTGCATCCGTTGACCCGCGCCGTCGGCTTTACCGGCTCGCTGCGCGGTGGCCGCGCGCTGTTTGATCTCTGCGTGCGCCGTGATGAGCCCATTCCATTCTTCGGCGAATTGGGATCGGTCAATCCGATGTTCCTGCTGCCCGCCGCCGTCTCGGCCCGTGGCGAGGCCATTGCCAAGGGTTGGGCGGGTTCGCTCACCATGGGCGCTGGCCAGTTCTGCACCAATCCCGGCATCGCCATCATCAAGGCAGGCCCTGAGGCCGACGCCTTCCTGGAAGCCGCCAAGACCGCGCTGGCTGCCGCCAATGCCCAGACCATGCTGACCGATGGCATTGCCAATGCCTACCGCGAAGGTGCCAAGCGCATCGAGGAAACCTCGGGCGTCCAGTCCGTGCTGACCTCCACCTGCGACCTGCGCAATGCCAAGCCCTATCTGTTTGCCACGACAGGTGAAAACTGGCTGGCAAACCATGTGTTGAGCGAGGAAGTCTTCGGTCCGCTCGGTGTGTTCGTCACTGTCAAGGACGAAGATGAAATGGTTGGCATTGCAGAAAGCCTGGTCGGCCAGTTGACCACGACACTGCAAATGGACGACGCCGACGCGCAGATCGCGCGCAAGCTGCTGCCAATCCTGGAACGCAAGTCTGGCCGCGTGCTGGCCAACGGTTTCCCGACTGGTGTCGAGGTTTGCGATGCCATGGTGCATGGCGGGCCTTATCCGGCCACCACCAATTTCGGCGCAACCTCTGTCGGTACGATGGCGATCCGTCGCTTCCTGCGTCCGGTCAGCTATCAGAACATTCCGGTCGCCCTGCTGCCGGAAGACCTGCAATAAGCGCGGACGAACAGCATGGCTGACATAACCGAAACGGGTGCAGAGATCGGCCAGCCCTTCGTTGGGCTTGCCGATTGGGGCACCAGCAATTTCCGCCTCTGGCTGGTGGATGGCGCGGGCAATGTGCTCGGCGAGCGCCAGTCTGCCGACGGCATGTCGGCCTGCGCGGCGGACAACCGGTTTGCAGCCGTGTTGGAAGAACATCTGGAGGCGCTGTCAGCGCCTCTGGATCTTCCGGTGGTGATCGCCGGCATGGCGGGCGCTCGCGCCGGTTGGCTGGAAGCGCCCTATGTCGAAACCCCCGCTTCGCTGTCCGGTCTTCATCACCATAGCGTCAGCCCGAAAGCATCGCGCCCGGTTTATATTCTGCCCGGCCTCTGCCAGATCAACACCGGCCCCTTTGATGTGATGCGCGGCGAAGAAACCCAGCTTGCCGGTGTCGTGGCGGGTGGCATGGCTTCGGGCGTGATCTGCATGCCCGGCACCCATTGCAAATGGGTGGATCTGGAAAACGGCGTGGTGCAGAGATTTCGCACCGTCATGACCGGCGAACTGTTTGACCTGATTGCCAAACAATCGATCCTGCGCCTATCGATCCAGCAAGCCCCGGCAGAAACCGACCAGACCGTGTTTGCCGATGCTGTCAGCGAAGCGCTGGGCGAAAATTTCACCCTGACCACCAGCCTGTTTTCGATCCGTGCCGCCGGTCTGCTTTCATCGCCTGGAGCCAATGAGGCGGCCAGTCGGCTCTCCGGCCTGCTGATCGGCGCGGAAATCGCGGGCATGCGCGAGTGGATCGGTTCCGGCAAGACCGTGCATATCGTCGGCTCGAAAGCGCTCTCGGCGCTCTATGCCAAGGCGATCACCCTGGCGGACGGCAGTGCCAGCATTCTTGACGGCAGCGCCCTGGTGCGCGACGGTCTGTTTGCCGCCGCCAAGGCCATTCTTCAAAACTGACGTTAGGACCAGATCATGACCACCACCCATACCCCATGGCCGCAGTTGAAGCGCGAACTCGTCGCCATCCTGCGCGGCATCGGTCCTGAGGACATCGAAAGTGTTGTCGATGTGCTTCTGGAACAGGGCTTCGAGGCCATCGAAGTGCCGTTGAATTCGCCCGATCCGTTCATTTCCATTGAAAAGGCCCGCAAACGTGCGCCTGATGGTGTGCTGATCGGCGCGGGAACCGTACTGGATGCCGGTTCGGTCGAGCAATTGCACAGTGTTGGCGGCAACCTTCTGGTGACACCGAACACCGACCCGGCAGTCATTGGCCAGGCCGCCCGGCTGGGCATGGTCTCCATGCCCGGCGCCTTTACGCCGACAGAAGCGCTGGCCGCCATCAAGGCCGGTGCCTCGGCGATCAAATTCTTCCCCGCCAGCGTGCTGGGACCAAGCGGCATCAATGCCATCAAGGCCATTCTGCCCGCCAATTTCCCAATCGGCGCCGTCGGCGGCGTTGGCGAAAACAATTTCGGCGACTATCTGAAGGCGGGCGTCCGCGCCTTCGGCATCGGCACCAGCCTCTACAAGCCCGGCGACAAGGCCGATGTGGTCAAAGAACGCGCCGCAACGCTGGTCGCTGCCTATGATGCCGCCGTTGCTGCCCATAAGGCATAGGGTTTCATCCACTGTCTGCCAGCGTTAACGTCACCATGCGCTGGCAGATAGAGAGATCGATCTATCCGCCCATGAAGTACATACCCAAAAAATCCTGTATCATGGATAGGATCTGGTTTGAGGGAATACACATGCGGCTGATATTGCTGGGCTTGGGCTGGTTTTTCGTCGCGCTGGGCATTGTCGGCATTTTCCTTCCAGTGCTACCGACCACGCCGTTCATTATCCTTGCCGCCGCCCTGTTTGCTCGCTCCTCGCCGCGCTTTGAGCAATGGCTGCTCGACCATCCCCGTTTCGGCCAGCCGCTCCTGGACTGGCGCCGCCAAGGTGCAATCTCGCGGCGCGCCAAGGTCGCCGCCGTCCTGGCGATGGCCGTCAGCTTTGCCGTGATGTGGTTCTTCTCATCCGCACCGCTTTACGTGCGCGTTGGTACCGGGATCATCCTACTCTGCTCGGCGGCTTTTGTCGTCACCCGGCCTGCGCCGAAACAGTAATCTCTATTCCGGCACCGCCGGCAGCACGCAGTCGGTCTTGTTCAAATGCCGCTCGCGGAAGAAGATGAACAGGCCGGAGCCGATAATCAGGGCCGCGCCGATCACCATGCCGGTGCGCGGCACGTCGCCGAAAAACAGCCAGCCGAACAGCACGGCCCAGAGCAGCAGCGTATATTGCAAGGGCGCAACCGCTGCGGCATCGGATATTTTCAGCGCCCGGTTGACCAGCATATGCGCCGCCATGGCAACGATGCCAAGCAGGCCCAGCATGACGATATCGGTGGCGGAACCGATCTCCACCCAATCGAAGGGCGCGAAAAACAGTCCGCCAACCAGCGCCGCCGTCACCTGGAACAGCACCAGCAGCTTATCCGGCGTAGCCCGCAGCGAACGGCCGGACAGCATCATGAAAGCAAAGGCAGCGCTGCCGATAATGGAGATCAGCGCTGGTGCCGAAAACATCGCCCGCGACGGTTCCAGCGTGATGATCACACCGATAAAACCGACCACGATGGCGGTGATGCGCCGCCAGCCAAGCTTTTCCCCCAGCAGAAACGGCGCGCAGGCGGCCACATAGATCGGCGCGGCAAGCCAATAGGTCATCACATCGGCGAGCGGCAGATAGCTGACGGCGTAGTAGAACCCAATGATTTCCACCGTCGAGCACGTCACCCGGGCCAGCTGCATCCAGGGCCGTTCAACGCTGAGAATAGGCGCAAACCCACCACGCACCAGAAACGGCAGCAGGATCAGCAGCGCCGCGACGCTGCGCAGCACCACGACCTGCCCCAGCCCGTAATGGGCCACCAGCGCCTTGGCCATGGCATCGTTCAGCGCAAACATCAGCATCCCCGCCAGCATGATGGCCGGACCGGTGGCACGAGAGGTTTGAAAATTGGCGAGGAGCGAACGGATCACGACTGTAGGCCTTGATAAAAGGAAAAACGAATTGGCGCGTCCCTATCATGCGCGGAGCGAACCGCCCATACAGATCCGCTGAAATAAGTGTGCGACAACAATTGATAAAGTCATCGGATGACTTTATCAATTGTCCCATGAGACCTCTGCAAAAAACCAATCTGGCCGATGGGGCCGCCGAACGTATTCGAAACGCGCTTAGCCGTGGGACGTGGCGGGTCGGCGAAAAATTGCCGAACGAGCAAGGCCTGTCTGAAGCGCTGCATGTCAGCCGGGGCACGATCCGCGAAGCCGTGCGGGTTCTGGTGGCGCAGGGCCTGCTGGAAACCCGCCAGGGCTCCGGCACCTATGTGATCAAAGACCGCATCACCCCCGAACCGCTGGACCTTGCCCGCCGCACCAGCCTGCGCGACCGGCTGGAGGCCCGGCTGGCACTGGATGTCGAGGGGGCAAGGCTGGCCGCCATCAGGGCGAGACCGGCCACCATCAGGCAATTACACGCCCTGCTGGATCAGCGTGGCCATTCCGGTGCTGATCCCGACCGTAACGCTTTTATCGCTCGCGATCTGGCCTTTCACCGGGCGGTGATCGCCGCATCGGAAAACGCCGCCATGCTGGAGCTTTACGAGTTTTTCACCCGCTCGATTACCCAGACCATTGAGGCGACCACCGGCGGCCTGCTGCCGGAACCGGACCTTGACGCCCACCGCGCCATTGTCGATGCCATTGCCAGCGGCGATCCAGGCCAAGCAGACAGTGCGGTGCGCGCCTTCATGCAGCCGGTGCTTATCTTTCTCGATGACATTGCCTCCACTGAAAGCCTTAACCGATGACGAATGCCCATCCCAAGCTTGATCTTGGCGACGAATTGCTGATTGATGCGCAGGCCGAAGACGCCCCTCTCCCGCCGCAGGCATCAGGCCGGTCGCCTCTGTCGCGCATCGTTCTGGGCATCAGCCTCGTGTTGATTGCCTTCAACCTGCGCCCGTTGTTTTCCAGCGCCTCGACACTGCTGCCGGAAATACGCGATCAATTGGGTCTCTCCGTGCTGGGTGCCAGCCTGCTCACCACCTTGCCGGTGGTTTGCCTTGGGGTCTTCTCACCCTTGGCGCCCAGACTTGGCGACCGCTACGGCGCGGAAAAGACCCTGTTGGCCGTCATGGCGTTTCTGGCCATCGGCACCGCCTTGCGCGGCTTTTCCAGCCTTCCCACCTTGTTTTTCGGCACAGCGCTTGCCGGTGCCTGCATTGCGGTCGGAAATGTGCTGCTCCCGGGATTGGTGAAACGTGATTTCCCTGATCGGGCCGCGTTGATGACCGGCTTTTACACCATGGCGCTCTGTGGTGGCGCGGCGGCTGCCGCCGGGCTGACCCTGCCGATCGAGGCGGCCAGCGGCGGTTCGCTGGCCATCGGCCTTGCCGCCTGGGCACTTCCGGCTGCCGTGGTGTTCCTGCTGTTTCTGCCGCAGGCCTTTTCCAGTCATGCGGCAAGGCCGGGTTTCAAAACCGACGTGAAAGGCCTTTGGCGTGACCGGCTGGCCTGGAACGTGACGCTTTATACCGGGTTACAATCGGCGCTGGCCTATTGCGTCTTTGGTTGGCTGGTGCCGATCCTGCGCGAACGTGGGCTGGATGGGGTAACGGCAGGCGCGGTCGTCTCGGTCTCGGTCATGGTGCAGGCGGCGGCCTGTATTGTCGCGCCGCAGCTTGCCGTTCGGGGCAGGAACCAAAGCCTCGTCAATGCCACTGTAGCCATTCTCGCGGTCATCGCGCTGATCGGTCTGTTGTTTGCGCCGCTTTCCACCCTGTGGATCTGGGCCGTTCTGCAAGGCATCGGTCAGGGTGGCCTGATTGCACTGGCCATGACCGCCATCGTGCTGCGCTCCGGCAGCCCGCAGATTGCCGCCCATCTCTCCGGCATGGCGCAATGCATTGGCTATTGTCTGGCCGCCATTGGCCCGCTGCTTGTCGGGCTGATCCGTGGCTTCACGGGCAGTTTCGCCTGGGCCGCGCTGCTGTTTGCCGCGCTCGGCCTTGGCGCGACCTGGAATGGCTGGCGGGCAGGCCGCGATCTGCGGGTCGATGTGGTGATCGACGAAAAACCTCATTGACACCAAATGGTTAAATCGGAAGAGTAAAAGGACCTGCCACGGAAAATGGCAAGGTGCATTCCATGCGCGACACTCTCAAGTCTTGGATGGATGTGGGGCCGTCGCAATGGTTTCAAGACGAGAATGTTTGAGCATTGTCTTGCCTTGGAATAAGGAAATGGACGAGACGTGGGCGGCTCGTCGCGGCGCGCCGGTTGATCGACGGAAAGAGGGGCAATTGTCATGGGTCTGCAACGGATATTCGCCGGGACGGTGCTTGCCTTCCTGGGTCTCATGCTGCCAGCCTCCATACAATCAGCGATGGCTGCCGAAACCAACCGCAGCATCGCCCTGACCCAGGATGGCGATTACAGCGGCTTTGACCTGCGCACCGCGCAAAACGTCACGCTGGACCAATGCCAGGCAAGCTGTATCGATGACAAATCCTGCCGCGCTTTCACCTATAATCTCAAGGCGCGCTGGTGCTTCCTGAAATCGGATTTCAACCAGATCAGCCCCTTTGCGGGTGCTGTTGCCGGTAAGATTGTCACCAGTGCCACTGAGCCGGATATCGGCGCGCCCGCAAAGCTCGGCTTCATCTCCGATGGTCTGCGCGCACAAGCCAACGCGTTCAAAGCGCGGCTGGCACAGACGGCGGAACAGCCCGAACTGGGCCTGAACGGATTGATCGGACGCGCCCATGCCAGCCTGTCGGCGGGCAAAGGCACGGACGCCCTGGCCGGGTTTCTGGCCGCCGTCCAGCTTTCCCCTGAGGATGCCAGCCTGTGGATCAGCGCCGCTCGTGCCGCCAACACCATCAAAGATGATCGCGCAACTGCCAATCAGGGGCTTTACGCTGCCCTTCTCGGCTATGACCTGACCCGCAGCGCCAAGGAGCGAGCCGATGCACTGGCTGTGCTGGCCAAAGCGCTGGAGAAAAACGAGAATTTTCGCGCTGCACTGAACGCCTATAAGGCGAGCCTTGAGCTTATCGCCGATAAATCCGTTCGCGCCGCCTATCTGGCGCTGAAAGCCACCAAGGGTTTTCGCATCACCGGCAATAGCGTCGATGCCGATGCCGCATCCCCTCGCGCCTGCGTGCAATTTTCCGACCCGTTGATCAATCGCGGCACCGACTATACCGCCTTCGTCACCGTCAATGGCAAGCCTCCAAAAGTGCTGGAAGCCAAGGACAGCCAGCTTTGCATCGAGGGCCTCGACTATGGCCAGCGCTATACGATTGGACTGCGGGAAGGCCTGCCCTCCTCCGTCGATGAGCCGCTGACGGCAAAGACCGATATCGATGTCTATATCCGCGACCGCAGCCCGACCGTGCGCTTTACCGGTGATCATTTCGTACTGCCGTCGGCGGCACGGCGCGGCATTCCGCTGGTCTCTGTTAACACCGAGAGGGCCAATCTGAAGCTCTACCGGATTGGCGAACGGGCGATTGCGCCGCTGATGAGCAATTCGCAATTTCTCTCGCAGCTCAGTGGCTACGGGGCTGACCGGATCGAAAAGGACAATGGCGAACTGGTCTGGCAAGGTGCCATCGACATTGAAAGCAGCCTGAACCGTGAGGTCACCACCAGTTTTCCGGTGGACGAGGCTCTGCCGGAACGCAAGCCCGGCATCTATGTGCTGACAGCTGCCGCCGCTGCCGGGAAAAGTGACGAATGGGAAGACCGCGCCACCCAATGGTTCCTGGTGTCCGATATCGGCCTTTCCACCTTTGCCGGTACTGACGGGTTGAACGTGTTTGCCCGCTCGCTGAACTCCGCCAAGCCAATCGCCGGTGTCGAGCTGAAACTGCTGGCCCGCAACAACGAAATCCTCGGCACCGCCACCACCGATGATCAGGGCCGCGCCACCTTTTCCGCTGGATTGATGCGCTCCGGTGCGGCGCTAGCGCCTGCCGTTCTGACCGGCGAGCAACCGGGCAAGGATTTCGTGTTCCTCGACATGACCAAGGCCGGTTTCGACCTGTCGGACCGGGGCGTCACCGGGCGCACCGCACCGGGTGCCATCGATATTTTCGCCTGGACGGAACGCGGCATCTACCGCCCCGGCGACATGGTGCATGTGGCAGCCCTGGCCCGCGACATCGGCGCGGAAGCCATTGACGGCCTGCCGCTGACCTTCATTTTCACACGCCCCGACGGCGTGGAATATCGCCGCATGGTCAGCACCGGTGCAGGTCTTGGCGGTCATGTTGTGGATCTGGCGCTGGATACCTCGGTGATGCGCGGCACCTGGACGCTGGGCATTCATGTCGATCCGAAAAAACCGGCCATTGCCGAAAAGACCTTTCTCGTCGACGACTTCCTGCCCGACCGGATCGAGTTCGACCTGAAACCGGCAGCAGAGGTGCTGAAACCCGGCATGCCGCTGTCGGTTGGTGTCGATGGACGCTATCTCTACGGCGCACCGGCTGCTGGCCTTTCGCTGGAAGGCGACATGGTCATCAAGCCGACCCGCAGCCGCGACGACCTACCCGGCTTCGTCTTCGGCCTTGCCGATGAAGAGGCCGGAGACAATAGCAGCCTGACGCTGGACGCTCTCGAACCGCTGGATGACAAGGGCCATGGCAGCGTCGATCTTCAGGTTGATGATCTGCCCGCTACCACGCAGCTGTTGCAGGCGCAATTGTCCGTGCGCCTGAAGGAAGGCGGCGGCCGGGCGGTGGAGCGGCAATTGACCCTGCCGGTTGAGACCGGCCAGCCCGCCATCGGCATCAAGCCAGAGTTCTCCGGCGAACTTTCCGAAAACAGCACCGGCCATTTCCAGCTCATCGCGCTCGACGCTGATGGCAAGCCGCAGGCGCTTCCTGGTGCAAAGTGGAAATTGTTGAAATTGGAGCGCGATTACCAATGGTATCGCGACGGCAGCGCCTGGCGCTTCGAACCGATCACCACCACCAAGCTTGCCGCCAGCGGCACGGTCGATATCGGCGCGGAGAAAACCGATCTGCCGATGCCGGTCGGCTGGGGCCGTTACCGGTTGGAAGTCGATGCGCCAACACCGAATGGCGCGGCTTCCAGCATCGAATTCAACGCCGGCTGGTTTGTCGAGGCGGGCTCGACCGAAACCCCGGACGCATTGGAAATCGGCCTCGACAAGCCGGTCTATAAAATCGGTGAAACGGCAAAATTGAAAGTCTCATCGCGCTATGCCGGTGAGGTTCTGGTGACCATCGGCTCCGAGACCCTGATCGCGACGCAGACCGCCAGCCTTGCCGCCACCGGCGGTGAGATCGATATTCCCGTCACCGACAATATCGGCGCGGGCACCTATATCACCGCAACCCTTTATCGTCCGGGCGAAAGCCAGGAGACCCGTATGCCGATGCGCGCCATCGGCGTCACCTGGCTCAGTGTCGATCCGGCCAACCGCAAGCTGGCCATCAAGCTGACGCCGCCGCAGCAGATCGAGCCGCGTCGCAAGCTGACCGTGCCGATCAGCGTCACCGGTGGCGGCAATGATGCCTATGTCACGGTGGCGGCTGTGGATGTCGGTATTCTCAACCTCACCCGCTTTGAGACGCCTGACCCGGATGGCTGGTATTTTGGCCAGCGGCGTCTGGGCATTGAAATGCGCGATCTCTACGGTCAGTTGATCGACGGATCGCTTGGTGCCATGGGCAAGCTGCGCACCGGCGGCGATGGCGGCATGATGGCCTTGCAGGCCAGCCCGCCCAAGGAAAAACTGGTGGCGCTGTTTTCCGGCCCTGTTCATCTCGACCATACCGGCAAGGCGCAGGTGGAATTTGATATTCCGCAATTCAACGGCACCGTGCGCCTGATGGCCGTCGCCTGGAACCGCACCGGCATCGGCCATGCGCAAACCGATGTGATTGTCCGCGACCCCGTGGTTATCACAGCCTCCCTGCCGCGCTTCCTCGCCCCCGGCGATCAGGCCCGGCTCCAGCTTGATCTGGCCGCCACCGATGCGCCGGATGGAGATTATCTGCTGTCGCTGAAGGGCAATCCATCCGTGGAAATTGACCCTGCCAAGGCGCAGATTCCAGTGACGCTGAAGGCCGGTGCGCGGACCAGCCTGTCGGTCGGATTGAAGGGTCTTGTCCCCGGCGATGGCACGGTTTCCGTGGCGCTTACCTCTACCGGAACGGCTTCTGCCGGAGAGACAAATGGTGCAGGAACTTCTGCCACAGGCGCAAATACCGGGGAGGCAAAGAACACTGGACTGTCGCTCACCCGGTCGCTGGATCTGCCGGTGCGCCCAGCCGCGTTGCCGGTGACGACGCGGCGCGAATTGCCGCTGGCGGCGGGTAAGAGCCTGATCGTGGACGGCGATCTTCTGGCCGATAGCGTGCTGCAAGGCGCGTCGCTGAGCATCTCGGTGTCGCGCAGTGCTAATTTCGACATTGCCGCCCTGCTGACAAGCCTTGACCGCTACCCCTATGGCTGCGCCGAGCAGACCACCAGCCGGGCGCTGCCGCTGCTCTACCTCAACGATCTCGCCAATGTCGCCGGTCTGCCCGCTGATGCCGATATCAACCGGCGCATTCAGGACGCCATCTACCGGGTGCTGTCCTATCAGGCAGCACAGGGCAGTTTCGGCCTTTGGGCACCCGGTTCGGAAGACCTGTGGCTGGACGCCTATGTCAGTGATTTCCTGACCCGCGCACGTGAAAAGGGCTTCGACGTACCCGACAACGCCCTGGTGCAAGCGCTCGATAATCTGGCCAACAAGCTCTCCTATGACACCGATGTCGAAGCGCAGGGCAATGAGATAGCCTATGCGCTCTATGTGCTGGCCCGCAATCGCCGCGCCGCGATCAGCGACCTGCGCTACTATGCCGATACGATGCTGGACCGTTTCCCGACGCCGCTGTCCAAGGCGCATCTGGCTGCGGCCCTGTCGCTCTATGGCGATCCGGTCAAGGCCGAGGCGATCTTCCGCACCGCAAGCGCCCAGTCGCAGCAAGGCTCGATCACACCAGTCAGCCTGGCGCGGTCGGATTACGGTTCGCAATTGCGCGACGGCGCGGCCATTCTGGCGCTGGCCGCCGAGGCCCGGCCCGTGCCGCCGATCATCCCGGCGCTCAGCAGGTCGGTGATCGAAGACTGGAAGCGCAAATCCTATACCAGCACTCAGGAGGAAAGCTGGATGCTGCTGGCCGCCCGAGCGCTGGACAAAAGCGACGATGGCCTTGCCGTGACCGTCAATGGCAGCCTGAAAACCGGCGGTTACCGGGCGAGGATCGAGGGCGAGGAGCTGATGCATCAGCCGGTGACGCTGGACAATAGCGGGGCCGATCCGCTGACGGCAACAGTCACCACGGTGGCCGTGCCGAAATATCCGCTGCCCGCGGCCAGCGAAGGCTTCACCATCGAGCGCAGCTATTACACGCTGTCGGGTGAGAAGGTGAATATCAGCGAGGCGGTGCAGAACCAGCGTTATGTCGTGGTGTTGAAAGTTGCCCAGACTGCTATGGGAGAACCGAGCCTGCCAACCCAATTGCTGGTGACGGACCTCCTCCCCGCTGGCCTGGAAATCGACAATCCGGCCCTGGTCGGCAGTGCTGATCTGGCCAATTTCGACTGGCTGGGCGAGACCAAAGCCGCCCATCTGGAATTCCGCGACGACCGCTTTGTCGCCGCCCTCGACAGCGCCAGTCAGGACAGTGGCGACATGGTTCTGGCCTATGTGGTGCGCGCCGTGACACCTGGTGTGTTCGACCTCCCCGCCGCCAGCGTTGAGGATATGTATCGCCCGCAGCGCTACGCCCGCACCGCGATGGGACGCATGGAGGTCAAGGCAGAACAGTGATCCGGCGCAGCAAGACATTCAGCTTGGTGCTGCTGACCTGCCTGCTTGTGGGCGGGGCGGTTTGGCATGGGCTGAACCGGCTGGATGCGGCCTTCCCGCCGCCGCTTGATGCGATCAGCCCGAATTCGGCGGAACTTCTGGATGCCGATGGGCAATTGCTGCGGGCCTTCACCACGCAGGAAGGCCGCTGGCGGCTGAAAACCGTGGCCGCCGATGTCGATCCTTTGCTGGTACGCATGCTGGTCGCTTATGAGGACCGGCGTTTCTATCAGCATTCCGGTGTCGATGGGCTGGCGCTTGGTCGGGCGGCTCTTCAACTCATCCGCCATGGCCGGATCGTGTCAGGTGCCTCAACGCTGTCCATGCAGGTGGCAAGGCTGATCGAACCTCGAAAATCACGCTCCTTTCTGGCCAAGACCCAGCAGGCATTGCGGGCCATCCAGATCGAGCACCGGTTGGACAAGGCCGCCATTCTCGATCTCTACCTGACGCATGCCCCCTATGGCGGCAATCTCGAAGGGGTGCGGGCCGCCTCGCTTGCCTATTTCGGCAAGGAGCCGAAACATCTGACGCCTGCGCAAGCAGCACTGCTTGTCGCCCTGCCGCAATTGCCGGAACGGCGGCGGCCCGACCGCTTTGCCGATAACGCCCTTGCCGCCCGCGACCGGGTGCTGGCCCGCATGGAAAAAGCCGGCATTGTTTCTGCGCAGGACCGGCAATTGGCAAGCGCCGTGCCGATCCCGCAGACAAGGCTGGAATTGCCGATGCTCGCGGCCCATGTCGGCGATGCCGAGCGACGCAAGCGGCCAGAAAGCCTGACCTATCCGACCACACTCAAAAAAGACGCGCAGGCCGCGCTGGAAACCGTGGCGAGACAAGCCGCCCAAAGACTTCCGCCAAAAGTTTCCGTGGCAATCCTGGCCGCCGACATCCGCACCGGCGAGATCCTCGCCCGGGTCGGTTCCGCCGCCTATCTCGATGCCAGCCGCTCCGGCTGGATCGACATGACGCGCATCAAGCGATCGCCGGGCTCGACGCTGAAGCCGCTGATCTACGGCCTGGCTTTCGAGCAGGGCCTGATCGCCCAGGATACGGTGATCGAAGACCGTCCCGCCGATTTCGCCGGCTATCGGCCGAAAAATTTCGACATGCATTATCAGGGCGACGTCACCATTCGCGATGCCCTGCAACTGTCGCTGAACGTGCCGGCGGTCCGCTTGCTGGAAGCGGTCGGCCCTTCGCAATTGCTTGCCCGGCTGAAACGAGCCGATATCAGGATCGATCTGCCCAAGGCAGAAACCCCGGGGCTGGCCATCGCGTTGGGCGGTGCCGGTACGACGTTGAAGGATCTCGTCGGGCTTTATGCCGCCCTTGCCCGGCAAGGCAGCGCCATCCGACTGCGCGACTGCGCTATGCCCAGTGGCGCTCATGTTCAGCCCGGACGCCTGCTGGAACCGGCAGCGGCCTGGAACGTCACCGATATCCTGTCCGGCGTCGCCCCGCCGCTTGGCGCGCTGACTGGTCGGATCGCCTATAAAACCGGCACCAGCTACGGCTACCGCGATGGCTGGTCTATCGGTTATGATGGCCGCACGGTGATTGGTGTGTGGATTGGCAGGGCGGATAACAGTGCCATTCCCGGCCTGACCGGCTATGGCACCGCAGCCCCTGTTTTGTTTGAGGCTTTTGCCCGGTCCAAACTGCCGCAAGCCCCCCTGCCCCCGCCGCCGGAGGGCGCCTTGCGGATCGCCAAGAGCGATCTGACACCCGGCCTCAGGCGCTTCTCACGCGACGCCAGCGGCTTGATTGCCCTCAATGCGCGCGAAAAACCGCCGATGATCGTCTATCCCCCGGAAGGCGCCCATGTGGAACTCGGCCGGACCGCCGATGGCGCGCAGCTCCCGCTGGTGCTGAAACTTCAGGCGGGCCGCGCGCCCTTCCGCTGGCTGGCCAATGGACAGGCCTTGCCGGATCTCGCCCGCACCCGCACCACCCGCTGGACACCCGATGGCAATGGTTACTCGACACTAACGGTGATCGATGCGAGCGGGCGTAGTGCCAGCGTTGGCATTTTCCTTCAATAACATTGATTTACACTTATATATTACAAGCTCATATACCCTCGATAAAAAGGGGGAAATGGCAAATTTAAGTCGATCTTAACAAACACCTCCTAATGTCGTTGATTGACGATGATGTCGGTTGACCGCCAGCGCCTGCACAATGACTGTGAGAGGTCTGACACGCTTCTGGACAGCGATGGCAGAGACTTGCCGCTCAAGACATGTCGTCCTTATCCGGAAATCGCTTTGCATTTGCTGCCTCAATCGCTCAACCAAACGCGCCAAAGACGCGTATCCGGCCAGGCGACATGGCTTTGGAGAAGCTGGACCCCATGTTCATAGATCGCTTGCTGTCGCGTTTCCGCATTCAGACCAAGGTATTGATTTTCATCCTTCCCTTCGTCGTCACCATCGGCGCGGTCGGCTTCACCGGTCTCTATGCCTCCGGCCTGCTTCAAGGTCGAATGGAGATTTCCAACAGCGTGCTGCAATCCTTGAGCGGGTTTCGCGACGTCTCTATCGCGATGACGGAATTTCTCGACAAGGCCACAGAGCAAAGCCGCAATGCGGTCACCGAAAAGCTGAAAGAACAGCAGCGGGTGCTCAAGCGCACGCTGGATCAACTCGATGCCAATGCCGATGGCCGAAGCGAGTTGGAAAAGGCTTCGACCGCCGTCGATGGCGTCGTCAGCCACATGGGCACGCTTTGGTCGCTGCACGAAACGGAAGCCAACCTGATCAAGGATATGAACCAGGGCACCGCCAATATTGTCGCCGCCCAGAATGATCTGTCGGAGGCCATGAAGAAAGTGACCTTGTCGATCCAGGCTGACGAGACCGCCGCCAAGCAGATGCTGCGCGATGCCGACAAGATTGCACTGACCAGCAGTTTTCTGACGGATATCAATCGCAAATTCGGCAGCCTGCCGACCCCGGAAGAGAAATTCGACTACGTTGCGGCCAATCTCGCCGAAATGAAGACCCGCCAGCCACCCCTGGCCGCTGCCCTGCCGGAAAAGAACAAATCCGCCGCCCGGACCATTGAGACCATCGTCAAGGATCTCGGCGACATGGTCACAGCAGGTGACAAATCGCCGGAAGTGGCCGAGGCCATGGCGACCAAGCTGCGGAATTTTACCCAGCTTTCTGCCTATCTCGGCCTTGCCGCCCAACAGAAAATGAAGGATGCCACAGCCCGCTTCGGCGAAATGGACGTGCCGCTGGAAAAGGCGCAGCTGCTTTTGACCGACGGGCGCGGCCTGATCGATGCCGCCTACAGGTTCCAGATCACCACCGCCAGCTTCATGCTGGCACCGACCGAGCAGAATCTCACCAGCCTGCGTCGGGAATTCGCCGGGTTAAAAACAGCGCTCGCTGCACTCAAAGGCACATCCGGCTCGTTTGGCCTCTATGCGCCGCTTGAAGCCAAGCTGTCGCCCGCCATCGCCCTGATGGAAAAGGCCAGCACCGAACTGGTCAAGATCAGCCAGGATCGCCAATCCAACTTCCAGACCGCCAGCACCGACCTCGACCGCATCTGGCAGCAGCTGACATCTTTTGCCGAAATGCAAAAAGTCAGCGCCGGGGAAGAACGTCGTGACGCCAATTCGATTTCCATCGGCGCCATGACCCTCGGCCTGCTGATTTCACTGTTTGCCGGTATCGGCCTCGTTCTCACCTTCAAGGGACCGATCGGCCAGATTACCGCGGCCATGCGTCGCCTGGCCGATGGCAAGCTGGACACCGGCATCAGCGGGGAAGCCCGTGTCGATGAAATCGGCGAAATGGCCCGCGCGCTCGGCGTGTTCAAGCAGAATGCACTGTCGAAAATCGAGATCGAGCAGCGCAGCGAGGCTGAGCGCAATGAAGCAGAGGAAGAACGCCGCCGCAACGATGCGGAAAAACAGGCGGTCGACCGACAGATCGAATTTGCCGTCAACGCCCTGGCGGGGGGATTGGGGCGGCTGGCCAGCGGCGATATCTCCGTCACCATCGATACGCCTTTTACCGGTCGTCTCGAACAATTGCGCGTCGATTTCAACACGTCGCTGCAAAACCTTCAGGACACGATGCGCCAGATCCGCGCCAATACCTATATGATCCAGCGCAATGCAGGCGAAATGACCGCTGCCGCCGATGACTTGGCCAAACGCACCGAACAGCAGGCCGCATCGCTGGAACAGACCGCCGCAGCCGTCGATGAAATCACCGTGACGGTGAAATCTTCGACCGAACAGGCGCAGGCCGCCAACACCATCGTTGCCGAGACAAAAACCGCTGCCGATACCTCCTCCAAGGTCGTCGCCAGCGCCATTGATGCCATGGGCCGGATCGAAAATGCCTCCGGCCAGATTGTCCAGATCATCGACGTCATTGACGAAATCGCCTTCCAGACCAACCTGCTGGCGCTAAACGCTGGCGTCGAAGCGGCCCGCGCCGGGGAAGCGGGCAAGGGCTTTGCGGTCGTTGCCCAGGAAGTACGCGAACTGGCGCAACGCTCGGCCAATGCCGCCAAGGATATCAAGGCGCTGATCAACACGTCGAGCACGGAAGTCGCCGCCGGTGCAAAGCTGGTGCAGCGCACCGGCGAGGTTCTTTCGGAAATCTCGACGAAAATCGTCAGCGTTTCACAGAGGGTCGAAGCGATTGCGCTGGCCAGCCGCGACCAGTCCACGGCCTTGGGCGAGGTCAATTCCGCCGTCAACGGCATGGACCAGATGACCCAGCGCAATGCCGCCATGGTCGAGGAAACCAATGCCGCCACCCGCCAATTGGCCGACGAAGCCGATACGCTGATGGGTCTGGTCGATCAGTTCAAGCTTGGTGCCGATCCAAGAGACCGGGCACAGACCAGAGCCGCCTGAACAAGATCAAAGCTTTCAGCACATTGAGCCGGTGGGGAAACCCGCCGGTTCACGCATTTTAAGGCCTTGTTTCAGGCTTTGACCAGAACCTGCTTGACTTGAAGGTGGAGCCGCTTCTTAAACACAACGGCTTCGTCCATCTGGAAAGTGAGTTCTCTCGTGCGCTATTTCATCACCGGCACCGCTGGCTTTATCGGCTTTCATCTGGCCCGCCGTCTGCTTCAGGACGGCCATACCGTCACCGGCTATGACGGGATGACCGCCTATTACAATCTGAAACTGAAAGAAGCCCGCAACGCTGCTCTTGCTCAGTTTCCAAACTTTAGCGGCGTCATTGGCATGCTGGAGGACCGCGACGCGCTTGAGCGGGCCGTGGATCAGGCCAAGCCCGACGTCATCATCCATCTCGCTGCCCAGGCAGGCGTACGCTACAGTCTAGAAAACCCGAAAGCCTATCTGGATTCCAACCTGATCGGGTCCTGGAACATCGTCGAGATCGCCAGGCAATTGCAGATCGGCCATTTGATGCTGGCCTCGACCTCATCGATTTACGGCGCTAATCCGCAGGTTCCCTTCCGTGAGACCGACCGCGCCGACGAGCCGATGACATTCTATGCCGCCAGCAAGAAGGGCATGGAGCTGATGGCGCACAGCTATGCCCATCTCTACAAAGTGCCGACCACAGCCTTCCGGTTCTTCACCGTCTACGGCCCCTGGGGTCGCCCGGATATGGCGCTGTTCAAGTTCATGAAGGCCATGCTGGCCGATGAAGCCATCGAGATCTATGGCGAAGGCAAGATGAGCCGCGATTTCACCTATATCGACGACCTGATCGACAGTGTCATCGCGCTGTCAGCCATTGCTCCCAGCGAGGAAAACCGGGTCCGCACCCCGGAAAACCTGGATACGCTCTCCCATAATGCGCCATTCCGCGTCATCAATATCGGCGGCGGCCAGCCGATTGCACTGATGGATTTCATCGAAACCATCGAGACCATCATGGGCCGCCCGACCAAGCGCAAAATGCTGCCGATGCAGCAGGGTGACGTGCCACGCACCTTTGCCAGCCCCGACCTGCTGGTGGCGCTCACCGGCCAGAAACCGACGACAACACTGGATGTCGGCGTCAAGGCCACCATGGACTGGTATCTGGAGCATTATCGCCAGCTTGGGCTGTGATAAGCTGAGCAATCATGCTTAACTTAAAGAGCGTGCAAATACCTCACATCTATCAGAGATGTGACGCATAAAGCCCCTCACCCCGCCTGCCGTTGCTCCACCAACTCCTTGACCAGCCGCGCCGTTTCCACGGCACCGTTCAGCGAAACAGACAGTTTTTAGGAAACTTCAATTTCAGCGCCTTGGTGATGGCCTTCGCCATGGCCTCGCCATTCAATCCGTCCTCGCCGATGACCACCGCCAGGCCCAGCGCCTCCAATTTTTCCGCCCGCACCGTCTGCTCGGTTTCGCCGCCCGCCGCAAACGGCACCAGCAGTGCCGGGCATCTGGCCCGCAACAGATCGCAGACGGTGTTATATCCCGCCTGTGAAATCGACAGTTTGGCCTTGGGCAACAAGGCCGGGAAATCCGGGCGAAAGCGATGGAGCGCAACGGTGCCGGGTGCGCGCTGGGTAAAGCGCTCATAATCGGCCTCAGGCAGGTTGGGTCCGGTAATCAGGCACCAGCGCAGCTGTTCACCAAGATCACCGCCGAGACTATCGCGGGCATCCAGCGCCGCTTCGATCAAGGCGGCACCGACCGCCCCTCCTCCCGCCGAAATGACAATGTCGAACACCTCGTCTGCCGGATCCGGCTCAGGCGCAGCAACCAGGCCGGTATAATGCAGCTTGTCGTGAATGGTCTTTGCCAGCGGAAACGTCTCTTCCAGCTCGACGAATTGCGGATCGCCATGCACGAGAACGCCATCGAAATGGTCCTGCACCAGCTTGACGGTTTCCTTGTCGCGGCCGGGCTTGCGGTTTTCCTGCAAGATGTCGCGCACCGAACTCAGCAGCAACGGCTTGGGATGCGTGGCCTTGATCGCGTCCAGCAGCGGCAGAAGCTCGAAGCGCACCTGCCTGCGACCGAACGGAAAAGCCTCGATGATGACCACATCAGGCCGCACCGCCTCGAAAGCCGCCAACAGCAGGGCAGACCGGCTTGTCTCGAAACTCGCATCAACCGGCTTGCCTTCACTATCGACCAGACCGGAAAAGCCCGTGGCTGAGACAACGGCGGGCAATTGCACATGCTCGATACCCGGTCCCGGAAAGCCCTTGACCGATGTTCCGCCCGTCACCAGCGTCACCGACATGCCAGATTCTGCCATGGCCCCGGCCAATCGGCTGGCGCGGGCCAGATGGCCAATACCCAGCAAATGCTGCACATAAAAGAATACCCGTTTCGGGCGAAGAGTCATGTACGTATGCTCCTGGGGAGTTTCCGCTTTTCACAGAATGGCGAGACGCAAAGAATGCCATATCACGCGCCGTCAAAGGCATATTTCCTGAAATCAGCCCCTATGCAAGCGCTTATTGACGGCCAGAAAACAAGTCCGTCAGGTCACGGATGCTGTTGCGGTAATCGAAATCACGCCGCACCTTGCCCTCGGCGGCGGACCCGAGCCGGGCGCGCAAGGCCGGATCACGCATGGCCTTTTCCAGCGCCACAGCCAGCGCCTGCGCATCATCAGGCTCCACCAGCAGTCCATTTTCGCCGTCGACGAACAGTTCGGATATCCCCGAGACCGTGGTGCTGACCGGCATCAGCCCCTGACTTGCGGCCTCCACCAGCACATTCGGCAGGCCGTCGCGGTCGCCATCGGCGGTGATCCGACAGGCGAGCGTAAAAAGATCGCTGTCGCGGTAATGGGTCAGCACATCGCGCTGGTCCATCGCCCCTTTCCAGGTGATGCGACTGGCAATGCCAAGCTGATCCGCCAAGGCCTGCAACCGAACAAGTTCATCACCGCCACCGATATGGGTAAAATGCCAGTTGAGATCGGCGGGAAGCGCTGAAAGCGCCCGCAGCAGCACATCATAGCCCTTCTTTTTCACCGCACGGCCAACCGACAGCAACCGCAGCGGATCGGCGGTGTCAGATCCATCGCGGGCCGGACGCACGCCCTCGAAATGCGGAAACCGATCAAGATCGAGCCCGTGGTAGCTCAGGTGGACGCTACCGCGTCCATCGGCCAGAGCGCTCAACCGGTCGAAACCGACTTTCGTGCAGGTCACCACCCAGGTCGCATGGGCCAATTTATCAGCCAGATCCCAACTTTCCGATGTCCAGATATCCTTGGCATGGGCCGAAACGCTGAACCCCCTGCTGCCAAGCAGGCTGGCATAAAAGGCGACCGAGGCGGGCGTGTGGATGAAATGCGCATGCAGCCAATCCGCCTTGCCAGGCCATTCGGCCACCAGCACCATGGCCTGACCCAGACGGCGAAACCGGTTGCGGGAGAAATCGCGCCTTAAATCCTTGAAAAACTGTGTGAGAACCGGGCGAAAACCGGGCAGACGCCGCACGGCCCACAGGGCTTTCAGCACGCGCCCCGGCTCTTCATGCAGATATTCCGGCAGGTAATGCACCGGCGCCTGGATCTCATCATGGACGGGATGACGCTTTTTGTCAGTCGGGCGGCGCATGGCCACCAGCTCCAGCGCAAAGCCAGCCTGCTCCAGGCCCAGCAATTCCTGGGCGATAAAGGTTTCCGACAGGCGCGGATAGCCTTTCAGTAAAACGACAATCTTTGTTGGCTTCGGCACGATCTTACCCTTGCACCACCGAGAAACGTCCGGCACCGCGCTCCTCCAGACAATCGGCAACGATGCGGGAAATGGTCGGCAAGCCTTCCAGATGCATGCCCGGCGCACTGATCGAGGGCGGATCGCGTTTCAATACGGCCTTGATGGCCTGGGCAAACGCCATGCTATCGCTGGATTGGTCGGGCAGGACCATGCTGACCAGACCCAGTTCGCAAGCGCGGGTGGCGCGGATCAGCTGTTCCTCGCGCGGCTCGGTGCGCGGCACGATCAGGGCGGGCTTATCGAAGGACAGAATTTCGCAATAGGTATTATAGCCGCCCATCGCCACCACCGCCTTGGCACCGGCGATCAGATCTTCCATGCGGTTGTCGAATTCGATCATCGTCAGCTTGGGATGGCGCGATCCCGCCTCCATGAATTTCTGCCGCAAGTCGGCCGGCATATAAGGCCCCAGCACCACCAGGGCCTGCTGGTCCAGCGTCGGATCGGCCTGATAAGCGGCAATGACATCGCGCACCAGATCGCCGCCATCGCCACCGCCACCGGTGGTCACCAGCAGGTAATCTTCCTGGGGCGAGTGATCGGACCGGGTTCCCGTCAGGGCATTGCGTTGCAGGAAGCCGACGAAACGCATTTTCGAGCGCAAGGCCTGCGGCGCGTCGATACCGGTCAGCGGATCATAGAAATCCGGCGGCCCATAGACCCAGACGTCATCATAGAGCCGGGCGATCTTGGCCAGGACATCATTGCGCTTCCATTCCGCTTCCAGAAGATGCGGCGCATCCATCACGTCGCGCAGGCCGAGCACCAGTTTCGTGCCGCGGGTTTTCAGATAGGTCAGCGTGTCCTCCACCTCGCCGCGCAGGCCAAGCGGTTCCTTGTCGATGATGAACATGTCCGGCTCGAAACTTTCCGCCGTGTGGCGGATGATCGACTGGCGCATTTTCAGCGTTTCATGCAGATCGATATGACGGTCCATCGAGGTGTATTCGCCATTGCGCAGCTTGATGACGCTGGGAATTTTGACGAAATCGACCCGGGCGCGATAATCGAAGGCACCGGCAATCGTCGCGCCTGAAATGATCAGCACTTGCAGGCCGCGATAATCCTCCACCAGCGAATGGGCAATGGTGCGGCAGCGGCGCAAATGGCCGAGACCGAACGTGTCATGGCTGTACATGAGGATGCGGGCTTGCCCCAGTCGTCTCGACATGTGGTCAGTCTCTCCGAGAAGTGTCACTGCATGGAACCGTCAATCCGGACGGATTGAGCAACAGCCATGGAAATGGATAAGGGTCGCCGTTCCTGTTTACAGCGATCACTTATATGGATCTGCGGCATCCCTAAGACCATCCCCTAGAAAATTGAAGGCAAGAATGATCACGATGACGGGAACAACCGGGAACAGCAGCCAAGGATAAAGTGCGATCACATTGACCGAGCGCGCCTCTGTCAGCAACACACCCCAGCTGGTAATTGGTGGACGAAGGCCAAGCCCTAGAAAACTCAGGGTTGTTTCGCCCAGGATCATGCCGGGAATGGTCAGCGTCGCGCTGGCAATCAGATGCGACATGAAGCCCGGAATGAGATGACGACCGATGATACGGGCGCTTCCCGATCCCATCATCTGGGCGGCCAGCACGTAATCTTCCTCGCGCAGCGCCAGCAGCTTGGAGCGCACCGCCCGCGCCAGCCCCGTCCAGTCCAAGAGGCCGAGAATGAAGGTGATGCCGAGATAGACCAGCAGCGGGCTCCAGTCTGGCGGCATGATCGCCGCCAGCGCCAGCCACAGTGGAATGCTGGGAATGGAATGCAGGACTTCGGTAATGCGCTGCACGACCATATCGAACCAGCCGCCCCAATAGCCGGCCAGCCCGCCGATGACGATGCCAAGCACGAAACTGGTCATCACGCCCAGAAGACCGATGGTCAGCGAAATCCGGGCGCCGTAGAGGATGCGAGACAGCACGTCCCGGCCCAGCCGGTCGGTGCCGAGCAGGAAGAAATTGCCACCTTCCGCCGGACAGACCAGATGCAGATCGCTGTCCACCAACCCCCAGAAACGATAGCTATCGCCCCGGCAGAAAAACCGCAGCTTCTGCACCTGTTGCGGATCGTCGGTATAGACCCGTTTCAATGTGTCCATATCCAGCGACATCGTCCGGCCATAGACGAAAGGCCCAACAAACCCGTTTTCATCGAACAGATGCACGGCTTGCGGCGGCGCGTAGATCCGGTCCACATTGCGGGTATGGACATTATAAGGCGCTAGAAACTCGATGACGACAATCATCAGATAGGCCGCCAGCAGCAGCATGCCAGAATAATAGGCCAGTTTATGCCGCTTGAACCGCCACCAGGTCAGGCGAAATTGCGAGGCCTGGTCGACCGGTGAGCGCCGGGATGTGACCTCGTCCTCCGCCGCATAGGGATCGAACGGCAAAGGCGAGACGTAATGCGGTATTGCGCCACCAATGGAGGGGCCAGCGTGTGTGTCGCTCATTTGCTGCGCCCTCCCTGCAAGCGGATGCGCGGATCAAGCAGCGCCAGCGCGATATCCGAAATCAACACGCCGATGACCGTTAGCACCGCCAAAAACATCAGAAACGATCCGGCCAGATACATGTCCTGGTCCTGAAGCGCCCGGATCAGCATCGGGCCGGTGGTTTCCAGCGACAGCACGACGGCGGTGATTTCCGCCCCGGAAATGATTGTCGGCAGGATGGAGCCGATATCGGAAATGAAGAAATTCAACGACATGCGCAGCGGATATTTGATCAGCACCCGAAACGGATGCAGCCCCTTGGCGCGCGCCGTCATCACATATTGCTTGTGCAGCTCGTCCAGCAGATTGGCCCTGACACGGCGCACCATGCCAGCGGTGCCCGCCGTGCCGATGATGATGACCGGAATCCACAAATGTTCGAGGATAGACTTGAACTTGTCCCAGCTCATCGCCTGACCCAGAAAGCGCTGGTCCATCAGATGGCCGATGGAAATGCCGAACCAGATATTGGCGAAATACATCATGACAAGCGCCAGGATGAAGTTTGGCACGGCGATGCCGATCAGGCCCAGCAAGGTCAACCCGTAATCGCCCCAGCTATATTGATGGGTGGCGGAATAGATGCCGATTGGAAAGGCCAGCAGCCAGGTGACAGCGATGGTGACGGTGGAAACCAGGATGGTGAGCCAGACCCGGTCGCCGACCACATCGGCCACTGGCATGCGGTATTCGAAGGAATAGCCGAAATCCCCCTGCACAAAGCCGGTGACCCAGTTGAAATAGCGGATCGGCGCAGGCTGATCGAAACCGTAGCGCGCCTTCAAATCCTCGATTTCCTGCAAATCGGCCTTTTCGCCAATGGCCCGCATTTCCTCGACATAGCTTTCAAAGTAATCACCGGGTGGCAGCTCGATAATGGTGAAGACCAGCATGGAAATCATGATCAGCGTCGGGATCATCACGGCAATGCGCCAGAGAATATAGCGGATCATGTCGCATCCTCATCATACCAGAATGTATCCGGCATATAGACGCCGAGTTGGGAGGTCGGGACAAAGCCAAACAGGCCTTTTTCCGGCAGGTTCCTGAGCTTTCGCGATTTCACCACCGGCTGCAAGGCGGAATTGACGATGCCGATGGTAAAGACCTGATCGGTATAGAGCCGCAGCATGTCATGCCAGATCGCCGTGCGCTCCTCCAGCAGATCGGACTGCCGCCAGGCCCGAAACAGGTCGAGCAACGCCCGCGCCTCGGCAATTTCCGGTGCCCGGCCATCGCCACCGCCCGACAGCGTGTGCAGGCCCCAGAGCGGCCATTGCAACTGATCGTCACTGGTCGGCGCCAATTCGCGTGGCGACATGTCGGCGGTCGGCACGCCATTGTCCAATCCCTGCCAGACGGCCATCACAGTCTCGCCATTGGTGATGCGGCGGCGAAACAGCTCGCGATGCGAGATATGCACGAAAAGCCGGAAACCGATCTTGCGGAAGTGATCGGTGATCAGTTCCAGCACGTCGGAATCGAAGGAGCTTTCCCCGGTGCTCTCGACAATCAGCACCGCCTCGCGCCCATCCGGCAACAGGCGAAGGCCATGCCGGTCAGGGCGCTCAAGGCCCGCCTCATCCAGCAGCGCATTGGCCTGATCGGGGTCGAACCCAGCCCAAGCATCGCGATATTCCGGCTTGAACAGCGGACTTTCGGGCAGAATGGCATTGGCCGAAGCCTGAGCCAGGCCGAAAAACACCGCCTTGTTGATCTCTTCGCGGTTGATTGCCAAGGACAGCGCCCGGCGCACCCGGACATCAAGCAGCACCTGTCGCCAGACCAGATCCTTGCAATTCAGGTTCGGCATCAGCGCAATGCGCGCCCCTTGGGTGCGCTTCCACAGATCGACCTTGATCGGATAGCGTTTCTCGGCGTTTTTCAGGAAGGTATAATCGGCAAAATCCAGATTGGTGAATTGCAGGTCGCTTTCGCCCGTGCCGGTCTTGGCCGAAATCAGGTCGCCGGAACCAACGCCCATCACCACCTTGTCGATATAGGGCAATTGCACCCCGTTTTCGTCCACCCGGTGATAGAAAGGATTGCGCTCGAAGATGAACTGGCCCGATGGTGGGGCGGTCCGGGGGATCCAGGCATCCAGCGTCGGCAGATCGGGATTTTCCGGGCGCACGATGCGCGACATTTTCTGATGCAGCGCCACCCATTCCTGCACGCCGTTTCGTATGGCCAGCTCCTCCAGCTTTTCCTTGGTCTGGTATTTGTGGTGGAACTGCTTGAGATAGGCGCCGGGCATCATCAGACGCGTTGCGGTCGGGGCGGCAAGCTCGGCCAGGAAATCCGGATTAGGGTCCTCCCAGGTATAACGAACGGTCAGCGCGTCCAGCACCTCAAAGACCGGCTCCTTGTCATTGACCCGGAAGACCGTGGGAATTCCTCCCTTGTAAAGCTTTTTGTCATGGAACATATCCTCCCAGACATAGCGGAAATCCTCTGCCGTAAACGGCGAACCGTCCGACCAGCGATGGCCGTCGCGCAGGTGGAAGGTAAAGATCCGCTCCTCGACCACCTCGAACCGTTCCAGCAGATCCGGCTGGAAATTGAAGGCGAGATCATAGCCGATCAGCCGACAGTAACAATTGATCGGCATATATCTGATATCGCGCTGGCCGCCGATCAACATGCGGATCGTCCCGCCATAGCGTCCGGGCGCTCGCTCAGGCCCTTCAAGGGGCACGACACGCGGCACTTTCGGCAGGCGCTCAGCCATTGGTGGTAGTTGACCAGCCTCGACCTTGGCTTTCAGTAGTTCCGGTTCACTTGGATGAGACGCCGCCAGAAGCGGGCGGGGCAGAAAGGCGGCGGACATCAGCGCCAACGCCTGGCGGCGGGTAAGGCGGTGGCGGATCACGAGCGCAACTCCCTTGCATCCACCTCACGGCGGGCCAAAACCAGATGGCCACCACCCAGATCGGCATGGGCAAGCGTTGCCGGATCGCCTTCGTCGTGAAAATGCCTGGCCCAGCGCTTTTTGGCAGCCAGCGACGGTTCTCCGATCAGGTTGAAATCCATCGGATGATCCAGGTTGGGCAGCGGCACCGCCGCCAGCAATTTCTTGGTATAGGGATGGACCGGATCGCGCATGATCACCTCGCAAGGGGCAATCTCGACAATACGGCCCGCATACATTACCGCCACCCGGTCGGCCATGTAATTCACCACGGCCAGATTGTGGGAAATGAACAGATAGGTCAGGCCAAGCTCACTCTTCAAATCCTTCATCAGGTTGAGGATTTGTGCCTGCACCGAGACATCAAGTGCCGAGACCGGCTCATCGCAGATCACCAGATCCGGCCCCAGCGCCAGCGACCGGGCAATGCCGATCCGCTGCCGCTGCCCACCGGAAAAACTATGCGGATAGCGGCCTAATGCCGTCTCAGGGAGACCAATCGCATGGATCAGCCGGTTGACCAGATCCAGCCGAGCGGCCCGGTTGCCACGCTCATGAATTTCCAGGGGTTCGCTGATGATGCCGCGCACCGTCATGCGCGGTGACAGGGAAGAGACCGGGTCCTGAAACACCATCTGGATGCGGGTGCGCAGGTCTTGCAGCTTTGGCCCTTGAGCCTTGAGCATATCCAGCGGACCATCGGCACCATGATAGACAGCCGTGCCGTGATCAGCGGTGACGCCGCGCATCAAAATCTTGCTGAGCGTGGTCTTGCCGCACCCGCTTTCGCCCACCAAGCCTAAGGTTTCACCGCGAAAAATATCGAAGGAGACATCGTTGACGGCCAAAGTTGGCGAAGACGGGCGCGAGAAAAACCCGTTCGAGCCCTTGGACTGGAAAGATTTGGAAATATTGCGCACCGAGAGCAACACGCCATCGCCGCCGGACGGCACGCGACATTTGTCCATCAACCGGCCGGTATCGACGCGGATTTCCCGAAGCGGCTTCAGGCGCTCGTTGCGGTCCATGTCGAAATGCGGCACGGCCTGCATCAGGCCCTTGGTATAGGCATGTTGCGGTGCGCTGAAAATTGCCTCAACCGGGCCGGATTCCATCACTTCGCCGCGATAGATCACCACCACTTCATCCGCAAGACTGGCGACGACACCCAGATCATGGGTGATCAACAGGATCGCCATGCCAAGCTTTTCCTGCAACTCCTTCAGGAGCTTGAGGATTTGTGCCTGGATGGTGACATCAAGCGCCGTGGTTGGTTCATCGGCAATCAGCAGCGCCGGATTGCAGATCAGCGCCATGGCAATCATCGCCCGCTGGCGCATGCCGCCGGACAGTTCGAACGGATACATGGTTGCCACACGGGCCGGGTCGTTGAACCCGACCAGACCCAGCATTTCCTCCAGCCGCTCCTGACGTTCGCGCGGCGAAAGCGTGGTGTGGACCCGCAACACTTCCTCAATCTGATTGCCGACGGTATGGACCGGCGAAAACGAGGTCATCGGCTCCTGGAAGATCATGCCGATCCGGTTGCCGCGAATCTGGCGGATCTGGCGACCGTCATAGGGCAAGGACAGCAGATCGACCTGGGCTGCCTTTTGCGGATCATTAAAAACAACCCGGCCATTGATCTGTGCCAGGTTGGACTCGATCCCCATGATCGAGCGTCCAAGCACGGATTTACCCGACCCGGATTCACCGACCAGCGCCGTGACCTTGCCGGGCCGCAGCACCATGCTGAAAGACTTGACCGCCTGGATGCTTGCGCCCAACAGGGGAAAAGACACACTGATATTATCCACATAAAGCAGATCTGCGCATTCTGCCATGCGTCACTTTTCCCAACCCGTCTTATGACTTTGTAGGTACCGTATCTTAGCAAATCATTGATGTCTATCGCTGACACACATGCTTTAATCGCGACCCGGACATGGCTTTACGGCTTGCACATGTCAGTTTTTTATCGGTAGGACTGAAGACTGATAAAATGGACCTGTAATCGTGAGTCATGACCTTCCACCCCGACAGAAAAGTCGCGCCATAATTGCCCAAAGCCTGGAGCTTGCCCGTAAGCGGGAGCCTGAGGCGGCAAAAGCCATACTGGATGGCCTGGCTGGCGACCATGGCTTGCTGGCGCAGGCCGAATTGGGGCCGGACACCGCCCTTGGCTTGCCGCGCAAACTGCATTCAGCCTATCTGAAGCTGGCCAAGATCGCGGGCGACCGGCTGCGGGTCACCGGGCTGCAATATACACTTGCGCCACCGCCGGACCTGCTTTTGCCGTTTTCGCGCTTCAGCAGCGATGAGCGGCGAGATATGGCGGTGCTGAACCGCGTGCCAGTCCCAAGAGTGCTGCACCAGATCTGGCTCGGAACACTCGCCCTACCACCCGCCTGCCAGGCCTGGGCCAACCACTGCGCCCGCCATGGCTTTGCCTATCGGCTGTGGCGCGAGGCCGACCTTGAAGCACAGGGGTTTGACCAGCATCCAAGCTTTAAAGCCATGCTGGCGCGTAGCGACTATCCCGGTGCCGTGGATGTGGCGCGCTATCTGATCCTTGAGCAATTCGGCGGGATTTACCTCGACTGCGACTGGTATCCGGCCCGCGACGATATCGGCTTTGCCGATTGCCTGCCTCTGACCGGGCTTGCCGCCCTTGCCGAGGACACGCCGCGTCAGACCGGCCTTGGTAGCCTGCTGCTGACCAATTCCTTGATCGCCAGCCCGCCCGGCCATCCGGTCTTTGCGCGAATTATCGAGGCCATGCCGAAGGCCATGGCGCTGCTGCCGGATGCCCCCGCCTGGTGGTCCACCGGGCCGCTGCTGATGACCGTGGTGTTTCGAGGCACCAGCTTTACCGTTCCCGATTCCGGCTTTGTGGCCGCCAATCTGGAGCGCGGCGCGCCGTTTGCCGAGGTGGAGGCAGCGCGGGACACGGCTCTGACCACGGATGACGGATTGCTGATCGGCTGGAAATCCTGGTAGGGGCTTATGCTTGCCGCTGAAGCAATGTCCGCGCACTTTCCCAGCGGCAGGCCGGATGGGTGGCGGTCAGGGCGAACAGCCGCGTCAGGAAATCCCAGACCGTTTGGTCATGAACCAGATGATGGGTCAGGATGCCAACGGCCTGTAAAGGCTCAGATTCTGGGGCCAGATAGGCAGCCAGTTCCGCAAACAGGATATCGGCATCACGTCCACCCCGCGTCCCGTGCCAATCCATCACATCCACATGGGTGTTGAGAAGGGTTAGAGTATTTATGCGTTTCTCGCGGCCAAACACCGACAGCGTTGTAAAGCCGAGACCGGGCAACGCTGGCACCAGGGCCTTGTCGATCCGGTTCCACGGCGGCACCAGCATCGGCAGCAGTTGTTCACTGTAAAGACCGCGCAGCTTGGCCAATCCCTGGTGCAGCTCCTCCAGGACGATTGCTGCCGGGCGATGCCCACCCAGTTCCTGCTTCTTTTCACCCGGACCAGCATGGCTCTGGTGGTTCCAGCCATGCACGGCGATGGTGGCCAGGGATTCTGCCCGCAGCAATCCGGCCAGCGTCACACCCGTCGGCTCGGGAATGACCGCCAGCGTTAGCGGTATCTGGAAGCGGCGGGCAAGCACCAGCAGGGTCTCCAAGGGATCACTCGGCTCAACCGCATCGTCATCGCGCAGCCAGAATTTGACCGTCTTTCCTTGGGCGGCGAGATCATCGAGGCACTGCCTCAAGAGAATTTCAGACATTATGATTCCCGCCTTCCGATTCCAGTTTAGCACTATCGCCCAGGCACTGTTCCAGAACAGTGGAGAGCCGGGCGCTGGCCGCCTCAATCGAGCGATCCTGCTCGACCATCTTGCGGGCCGCTAGCGCCATTGTCTGGCGTTGGGACGCATCGGTCAGCAGGGTCGCTATGGCTTGCGCATAGGCAGACGCGTCGCCGGGCGGCGTTAAAAATCCCGTTATACCAGGCGCAACCACTTCCGGCACGCCCGCCACGGCCTCCGCCACGACCGGCAGGCCTGCCGCCTGCGCCTCCAGATAGGCAAGGCCATAGGCTTCGCCATGGCCCGGCCATACATAGACTGATGCAGTCGATAAGATCTCGGCGACGACTTGCGGCGGTTGCTCGCCCAGGAATTCGACTCGATCCGGCCGAAAGCCGGAAAACAGCGCCCGTACCTCGGCCCCACAAGGTCCATCACCCACCACCTTCAGCCGCCAGGCAAGATCGGGCAGCAGTGCCAGCGCTTTCGCCAGCGCGCCATAGCTGCTGATCTTATCGCCGGGGCGCATCATTGCAACGGTTGCCAGCAGATGTTGCTCTGGCTGCCGCAGGCGGGCAAGAAAGGCCTGCGCATCGATAAAAGGGGTTAGCCGAGCCAGCCGGGCTTGCGGAGCGACGGCCTGCAAGCCCTGCATATCCCGCGCCGTCAGGCAGAGATTGACAGCAGCACTCCTGATCGTATCCAGCAACCTGTCCTGAAAACCAGCCCAGACGCCCAGATTGCGCCGCTGAGAATAGGAAGCCTCGGCGGTGACATAGGGAATGGCGAACCGGCGGCAGAGCAGCGGTCCGATCAGGTCCGGCGCCTTGTAATAAGGGTGATAGCAAAACCACAGATCCGGTTTGCCCTGGCGCTGATAAAGCCCGGCCAGCCGCTCGATCTCTTCCTGCGCCGCCTCGGCCAGATCCGGCAGAACCGTCTCCGGCGTCGCGTGGAAACTGCGCAGATCAGACGCCACGCTGACATCATGGCCCGCCAGCCGCAAAGCCCGCAACAGGAGGCGCGCCATCAGCCGGTCGCCGGAAGGGACCGGATGGTCAGGGGATTTCAACGGCGCGTAAAAGCCGATTTTCATGGGCAGCCTCATCGTCATGCAGGGACATGTGCGCAGTCCGCAGGCTGTTGCAAGAGGCAGATGCAGATTTCTCGCCACCCATCACAGCCGATCAACATTGCCCGACAAGATCATCGCACACCCTTGACATCCCATCATGCGAACCGCAACTGAAGCCGGTATTGAAATCGCCTGCGGAGCTTTATCCCACCATGTCCCATCATCCCGTTGCCGCCGAATTGCTGTCCGCCATCCAGTCCCGCCGCGCCAAGGCAGCGGTGATCGGCCTCGGCTATGTCGGCCTGCCGCTGGCCATCAGTATTGCCAAGGCCGGATTCACGGTGATGGGCTTTGATATCGATGCCGCCAAGATCGACGCAATCGAGGCCGGAACAAGCTATATTGAGGCCGTACCAGAACATATTCTGCGCGAAGAATGCGCGGCGGGCCGCTTTTCCGCCACCTCGGATTTCCTGGCGCTGGCCGATTATGACGTGATCGCCATTTGCGTACCGACGCCACTGACCAAGAACCGCGATCCAGATCTATCCTATGTGGAAAACACCTGCCGCCAGATTGCCAAGTCGCTCAGGCCCGGCCAGCTGATCGTGCTGGAATCCACCACCTATCCCGGCACCACGCAAGAAGTGGTGAAGCCGATCCTCGAACATTCGGAACTGCGGGCCGGAGAGCATTTCTTCCTCGGTTTTTCCCCAGAACGCGAAGATCCCGGCAATCGTGAGTTTGAAACCTCGACCATTCCAAAGATCATCGCCGGTGATGGCCCCGACGCTTCAGCCTTGATGGCGGCGTTTTATGGTGCCGTGGTCAAAACCGTGGTGCCGGTTTCCTCAACGGCGACGGCGGAAGCCGTCAAGCTGACCGAAAACATCTTCCGCGCCGTCAACATCGCCTTGGTCAATGAGCTGAAGCTGGTTTATGACGCCATGGGCATCGATGTCTGGGAAGTGATCGACGCCGCCAAGACCAAGCCGTTCGGCTATATGCCGTTTTACCCCGGCCCCGGCCTCGGCGGCCATTGCATTCCCATCGATCCGTTTTACCTGACCTGGAAATCGCGCCAATATGACCAGCCGACACGGTTCATCGAGCTGGCGGGCGAGATCAACACGTCCATGCCGCATCACGTCGTCTCCAGGCTGGCCGAAGCACTGGACCGCAAAGCAGGAAAGGCGCTGAGCCGGTCGCGCGTGCTGATCCTGGGTCTGGCCTACAAGAAAAACGTCCCCGACATCAGGGAGAGCCCGTCGCTGCGGCTGATGGAGCTTATTCTGGAGCGCGGCGCCGAAGTCGCCTATTTCGACCCCTTCCTGCCCGAAATTCCGAAAACCCGCGAATATAGCCATCTGAAAGGCCGCCGCAGCATCGCCTGGAACCAGGAAAACCTCGCCGCCTTCGATGCCGTGCTGATCGCCACCGACCATGACACCGTCGATTACCAGCAACTGGCCGATTGGTGTCCGCTGATCGTTGATACCCGCAACGCCCTTGCCCGCCGCAACATTGCCGATCAGGCAGCGGGCCACACGATTGTGAAAGCGTGATCCCATGAGCCGTCTCGACAGTTTCATCAACCGCATGAGCGCCCAGCGCGATCTCTTGAACCATATCCGCGACGCCTATCCCCTGCCCGAAGGGCCGGTGCTGGAAATCGGCCTTGGCAATGGCCGGACCTTCAGTCATTTGCGGGAGAATTTCACCGGTCGCCGCATCATCGCCTTCGACCGGCAATTGGGCGCGCATAAAAGCTCCATTCCGCAGGAAGGCGACCTGATTCTGGGGGAAATCGACCAGACCGGCCAGGACTTCACCGGCTGCGGCGCGGCCTTTGTCCATGCCGATATCGGCACGGGCTATCCCGATCGGGATGCGGTCACGCTGACCTGGCTGCCGGATATGGTGGCAGGGATGCTGCGGCCCGGCGGCTATGCGCTCAGTGGCCTGCCGCTCGACCACGAAGCACTCGAGCCGCTACCAGTCCTCGATCATATCGAGAAAGACCGCTATTTCTTCTATCGCCGCCTGCCCTGATTTTTTGCATCGACATCGGTAATGCGAGGCATTTGCCTCAAATCCGCCTGAAATACAGGCGATTTGATGATCATAAGATCTTGTTTTGCCGACCTCTAATCGACAAGAGAGAGCTGACCCAAGCGAACAGTGTCGAGTTCGGTTGTCATTGCCCGAAGTCGCTCTGCAAGTGCACGGCTGAACTCCATGCTCATACGCGGGCTATCGGCCATGACCTTGCCAAGACAGTCCTTGGCGATGCGAAGCGTTTCGACCTCGGTTGCGGCGCGAGCGGTCATCCGTCTCGGACCATGGCAAAGAAGCGACATTTCACCGATGATGGATTTGCTGTCAGCCTCGCCGATTCTGACTTCACCTGTGGGCGGGCCTGACAGCAAGTCAACCTTTCCCGACAGGATGACATAAGCGGAATCACCGCCATCACCTTGGCGAAACAAAATGTCTCCGGGCTTATACGTGGCCCTTTGTGAGGCGAAGGCCAGGAGCTTCAGTTTGCACGGATCAACGTGCTTGAAGTATGGAATATTCCGCAATAGCTGCACTTCGTCTCGCAGTAACATGCTTGCCACCAACTTCCGGGTTTTCGGTGGCCTGACCCCTCATGCCACCAATGCCTTGAAAATATCATTTTCATTGCCCAAGGCCTCGAACGTCCCGTCCGCGACCAATGAACCGCTGTCGAGTATCAGAACACGATCAAAGTTTTTTGACAATGATGTGTTCGACAAAACCCAAAGGATAGAGGGATCATTGTCCTGCTCGCGCAGAAATGCAAGCACATCCTTAACGATATCCTCCTGAACACGCGCGTCGAGGCCCGGCAGGGCTTTGTTGAAGATATAATAGTCGCACCGCCGCACCAGCGCGCGGGCAAGGTTGAGCTTGTGGCGCTGAACGATGGTCAGCCTGCGGCCACCGCTGCCGATGTCGAACTCCAGGCCCAGGGCCAGGAATCGCTCTGTCAGGCCTTTCTTCGAGCTTAGTTTTGCCGCCAGCTCGCGGAATTTCGGCAGGGCTTCGGGATTGCGATTGACGAGTTTGCCGAAGATCACGTTCTCGCGCAGCGTCGCCGCCGCCATGTAGCGATGCGGATCGTAGCGTTCGATACTATGGCGCAGGTCCGGTGACAGGTTGTCGTGAAACAGGTCGCGGGCGCCGACAATCTTGTCCATCACTTCAGCCGTCAGCACACCCATACGATAGCGCGGCTCGACATAATTGAAGCTGAGCCGGATCATTGCCCGTTGCTCTTCCTCGTTCGGCACCGGCTTGGTCCGGCCTTGAAGGCGTTGCAGGATCTGTTGGTAAAACACCACGTCATCAGCGGTCAGGACATCGAGCTGCTGGAAGAACGGGTGATCGGCTGGCAGACCGCCGAAGATTTCCACAAGGTTTTCCGCAATCAGGAAACCCATCTCGTAAAATAGGCTGAGCAGACCGGCGCGCTCCAGCACATCATAAAAATAATCGCTTTGATGGGCATAGACAGGTCCATTGACGATCGGACGCAGCGTCCCGAACAACAGGTTTTCTCCCAATGTCGCCTCGGCATTATAAGCATTGGGGTCAAAGTGAACCACGAGATTGGCAAGACCCTGCCGCTGCAATTCATCACGCAGCGCCAGACGCAACTCCACCACTTTTTCTGTCAGGTCCGGATATTCAAGCGGATCGACGATGGAATGCAGCGCCAGTTCCATCACGTCGCTGGTCAGTTTCACGGTATCCAGCGCCGTCAAAATCGATTTTTTCAGGTCGCTGGCTTCACCGTGCAACACGGACGTCGCCCGCCGGTCAATCCAGTCGGCATTGGGATCGAGATCGGAGTTCTCAGATAATTGCGCTTCCTTGATCTCCCAACGGCGTTTGATCGCCTCGCGCCCGGTATAGTTCACCGAATTGGTCGGTGCATGTTTCAGCCCGTAAATCAGGTTTTCCTTGAGGCTGCCATGAAAGAAATAACCGTCGGCAGATACATAGGAAATAGCCCGGCCCGTCACCGATTCCGGCAATTCCAGCAGGTCAGCATCACCAAGCACGATCTTTCCCGCCACCGGCCAGTTCAACCGGCCAATGGCCTCAGCCATCACTTCCGCACCAACGCCGCGATTGTCGATAGCGGCAATCGTCTCTCCCTGTCCAATTTTCAGGCTGAGATTTTCCACCACCTTGGCACCGCCGCTATCTTGCAAGGTCACATTCTGCAAGGCGAGTTGGCCAGCACGGGTAGCCATTCCCACAGGCGCCAACGCCTGTAGTGCTGGCTCAATCATCTGCGGCGGCTCGAATTGTTCGAGCACCTGTTCATATTTTACCTGAACGTCCTGGCGCGACTGGTCCCAGTCGATCAGCTCTTTCAACGGACCGGGAAGATCCTTGTAGGCATTGATGACAGCCACCAGCTGGCCCACGTCCAGACTGCCCTTCAGCGCGAAATAGCCGCCGATGGAATAGAACAGGAAGGGCGTCAGCTGCGACAGGAAATTATTGAAAAATTTGACGAAAAACTTCCAGCGATAGAGATCGTAGCGAATCTTGAAGATATCGCCGAGCCGCTTCGAAATATCGGCGCGTTCATAATTCGACGTATCATATGCATGGATCGTGCCGACGCCATCGACGATTTCTCCGACTTTTCCGGCCAATTGCCGGGCCTGAAGCTGCCGCTGACGACCAAGAATAAGCAAGCGACGGCGCATTTTGGGAATGATGCCGACCTGAAGCGCCACCATTGCGCCTGCAATCGTGCCAAGCCAGAAACTTTGCAGGAAAATGAAGAACAGCGCCGCCAAGGCCTGACCGCCCAGCATAGTGGGCTGCACAAAGGCATCCCCCGTAAAGCCGCCAAACGGCTCGACCTCGTCGCGGACCATGGTCGAGACTTCAGAGGAATGGATCTGCTTGACATAGCTTGGCGGGAACCGCAGCACCCGGTCCACAAGCTCATAGCGGATCCGCCGCAAAAGGCGTTCTCCAAGCCTACCCTTATAGGTATTGATGTAGAATTTAAACAACCCGTTGATGATCACCAGCAGCAGGAAGACGCCACTTAACGCCATCAGGCTCGACATGCGATCAAGCGGTATCCCGCCCGAATGCAATGACCAATCGGTCAAAGGCACGGTCCAGTCGAAGGCAAACAGCGGTTGTCGGGAATCCGGCGCTTCGAACCCGCTTCCCTGGATCGGCCCATTGATGATGCGCTTGGGCAGGTCGAAGGCCAGAAAATACGGCACCATCGACAGGATAACAATCGTCAGAACCCAGATCTGCTGCTTGCGCGTATGCCGCCATATATAAAGGAGTAGGCTTTTTTCCATCAGCTGGTTATCACGCGGACCACTATTCGTGCCGGACAACGCCCGTGCGTCACCCATTCAAGACAATTGTTTATAAGGACAAGCCAGGCTGCCGGAAAGCCATCCTGCCCAGCAGGATAGCAAAAAAACCAAACCGCAGCACCAAAGTGATCGCAGGTGAGTAGCAAAAAGGCAATCCTTATCCGGCTTACCACCATAGCAAGACCCAAAGACGTGAACACATCCTCGCCTTGCACGCAAAGAGCCCGGGAAAAGCCGATCTGGCCGGTGTTTCACCTGGAGCCCGCTGCGTTATGCCAGTAGATAATCCTGACGGACATCGCTCACCGGATCGGACGCCATGAAAATCCTCCACACCGCCGACCTGCATCTGGGCCGCCAACTGAACGGATTATCGCTGGACGAGGATCAAGACGCCATTCTCGATCAGATCGTTGATGCGCTCCGCACCACCCGTGCCGATATCCTGATCATTGCCGGCGATATTTTCGACCGGGCAGCCCCTCCGGCAACAGCGGTACGCCAGTTCAACGCCTTCCTGTCACGGGTGGCGGCAGAAACCACCGCCGCCGTGGCGATCATTGCCGGCAATCACGATTCAGGCGACCGGATTGGTGCCATGGCGATCATGACCGACAGGCGCCGCGCGCTCATTCAGGGCCCTATTGCAAGAGATATGACACCCCTTGTCCTGCATGACGCCCACGGACCGGTGGCGTTTTCCGCCCTGCCCTTCGCCTATGAGTTTGCCGCCCGCGAATGTTTTGCCGACCCGGCCATAGCCACACCGCAAGACGTGTTGGCCGCCCAGGTGGCCGACGCGCGCCGCAGCCTGCCGGAGGGTGCGCGTTGGGTGGTGATCGCCCACGCCTTTGTCGCGGGAGGAACAAGCGGCGAGACGGAACGTCCGCTGGCCCGCGTCGGCGGTATTGAGACCGTGTCACCGGAGATTTTCGACGGCGCTCATTATGTGGCACTCGGTCATCTACACCGGCCACAACATGTGTCAGCCCCTCACATCCGCTATTCCGGCTCACCGCTGGCGTTCAGTTTCGGCGAGGCCAGCGAACAGAAATCCATGACCCTGGTCGATCTCGACGCCGATGGTCGGGTACGGATCGAAACCATCGATTTCAACCCACCACGGGCCGTGCGCCTGTTGCGCGGGCTATTGGCCGATCTGCTTCTGGCCCAACCGTCGCAGGACTTCATCAAGGCGGTGCTCACCGATCCCACCCCACTGATTGATCCGATGAAGCGGTTGCGGGCGGTGTTTCCCAATGCCTGCCAGTTGACCTATGCCCGTGACGAGCGGGCGCCGGAGCTGAAATTCGCCATCAGCACGGCTGCCCCAGCCGATCCGCTGGAGGTGATCGCCGATTTCATCGCCCAGGTTCGTGATGAGCCGATCTCCGAGCCAGAACGCGCGCTGATAACGGCCATGCTGGACGATCTGGACGCCGAGGAGAATGCCGCATGAGACCTGTCCGCTTGGTGATGCAGGCCTTTGGCCCCTATGCCGGACGCCAATCCATCGATTTTCGCGAAGCCGTCGCCGCTGGCCTGTTCGGCATCTACGGCCAGACGGGATCGGGGAAATCGACGATTTTCAGCGCCATGACCTTTGCCCTATTCGGGGAAGCGGCGAGAGCCGAGCAGGACACCATCTCGCTGCGCTCCGACCATGCTTCGCCCGACCTAGCAACCGAGGTGGAATTCGTATTCGATCTTGGCGCCCGCCGCTATGTCATCCGCCGGCGTCCCGAACAGATGCGGCCAAAACAACGCGGCGGTGGCGAAACCCGGGACGCCCACGAGGCCTGGCTGTTCGACGCCACCGGGCTTGGTGAAAGCGAAATTACCGCCGCCCAGCCGGGCAAGGTGCTGGCTGAAAAAAAGATCGGTCTGGTACGCGAAAAAATCACCGATCTGCTCGGTTACGGTCCTGAACAGTTCAAGCAGATCGTGCTTCTGCCGCAGGGCCGGTTCGAGGCCTTTCTTGCCGCCAAAACCCAGGAACGACAAGATATTCTCAGCGCCCTCTTCGATGTGTCGCTCTATCGCCGGCTAGCGGCAAAACTGAAGAGCGATGCCGAAAGCGCCGAACGGCTGGTGCGCGAGGAGCGCGCCGTCTGCCTTCGCCGCCTCGGTGCCGACGGGTTCGACAGCATGCAGGCACTGATGGACGGGATTGCCGAGGCGGCATCGTCGCTCACCGACCGGCAGCAAGCGGAACAGCATTTACGGGCTGAGGCGGATGCCGCCCGCGCTTCGTTGCAAGCAGCGAGAGACACCGATAACCAGTTCAAGTCCATGGACGCCGCTCGTCAGGCAAAACAGAAAACCCTCGACCAGGCCACAGACATGGCCGCGCTGCAAGCGCAGGTCACATCCGCCGAACGCGCCCGGACACTGGCCGATGCGGAGAACCGGGTGATAGAGGCACAGCGCGAGTGCAAGGATGCTGAGGCCGCGCTGTCTCTGGCAATGCAGATCCAGACATCGACGCAGGCAACGGCACAACAAGCGCAAGCTGCCTACCTTCAACAAATACAAAGCAAAAGCGAAATAGAGGCGCTGCGCCGGACAATCGATCAGATGGAACGCGATCGAGATGTGCTGGAAAAAGCCACCGGCCTCACCGCATCGGTCGAGGCGGCCAAACGACGCGTGCAGGAGGAACAGGCCGCATTCCGAACCGCAGAGGCCGGTCTTGCCGAGCTGACTGGCAAGCGGCAAGTCCGGGAACAGGCATTGAAACAGGCCCGCCTTGCCCATGAGCGCAGGCAATCATTGACCGCAAACCTTACGGCCTTGCAGGCGCAGGTGAAGCAGGCTGAGATTGTGGAACGGGCCGAAAAAGATCTGCAACAGGCCTACCAGCAGTTAAACCATAGTGCAAACATCCATGCCGAACGACAGGCTCAGACCACCAAGGCCGCAGCACTGTTCGATCAGGCCGAACGTCGGCTTGCCTCCGCGCAGGCTCTCCATTTGGCAGCAAAGCTGGGGCCTGGTCTCCCCTGCCCTGTTTGTGGCGCAACCGACCATCCGACCCCTGCGATGGGGGACAGCGCCGAGGCCGGATTGGACAAGGCCTTTCGCGAAGCGAAACAGGCGCTGGAAAAGGCGCGATTGGAAGAGCAGCATAGCGCTACCGCTCACGCCTCTGCGCAAGCCACCGTTGATGAACGCCAAGGTCGCCTAGGAGATCTGGAGCGGCCCGAGCAGCAGATCCAGGAGTTGCGCCAGGACATGGAAGGGATGGAGCGTGCCCTTCGCGGGCTCGGCCCGGCCATCGATATCGCCGCTGCCGAAACCGCGCTGGAAAATCTTGGAAAAGCCATCACCGATGCCCAAGCCCGGCTGGATCAGCACCGGGATCGGCTGGCCGCGCTGAAGACCGAGACCAGCAATGGTGAAACGCGACTTGCCGAAATGCTCTCCGGCATCGCAGCACATCTGCGGGATAAAGCAGCCCTGGAGCGCCAGCTTCAACAGTCGAAGGCCTTGATGACAAGCCGGGAAACGGCATTGAAGCGCAGCGAAGAAGCCGCAACGGCAACGCGCGAAGCGGCATTCAGCGCGCACAAAGACAGCGAAGCCGCCGAAAACATCCTGACCGAAAGACAAGCCCGCTTCGAAAAGGAAAATCAGGGTTTCGAGGATCGCCTGCGCGACGCTGGCCTGACGCGCGACGATCTGAACCGCCTGAAACCTGCAATCATGACACTTGAGCGTGACAAAGCGACGATAGAGACCCACCAGCGCCAATTGCAGCGCGACAGTGAAAAGCTCTTGGAATTGGAGACCGCGCTCACGGGTAAGCAGCCGCCGGACCTTCTCGCCCATCAAGAGGCGCTTGCGTCCGCTGAAGCCGCTTTCGATACAGCCGTTACACTGCGCGCAGCAACGGCGGCTCGGCTCGATCACCTGCAAAACTTGCGCAAAGAGCTTGCCGGCATCGCCAAACGGCTTGACGAAGCCGAGGCAACCTCCGGCCCTCTGCGGGAGCTGGCTGGCCTGTTCGATGCCCAGAACCGGCAGAAACTGAAACTGGAAACCTTCGCCATCGGCGCGATGTTCGAACAGGTCTTGCAAGCAGCCAACCTGCGGCTGGGACCGATGACCAATGGCCGCTACAGGCTGGAACGTGACATCGAATCCGGTGGCCGGGGTAAGCGTGGGCTGGGCATTCTCGCCTTCGATGTCCATACCGGCAAGGCAAGACCCACCGCGACACTTTCCGGTGGTGAAACCTTCATCGCCGCCCTGGCACTTGCCCTGGGTCTGGCCGACGTGGTCGAAAGCGCCAGCGGCAAGGTGCGCCTCGATACGATTTTCCTCGATGAAGGCTTCGGCAGCCTTGATACGGAAAACGGCTCAGGCACACTTGATCTGGTCTTGCAGGCTTTGAATAGCCTAGCCAGCCAGAACCGCACTGTTGGACTGATATCTCATGTTCCGCTTGTTCAGGAAGCAATTCCGAATGGTTTTTACGTCAGGAAGGACAGCGATGGCAGCCATGTGGAAGCTCGAGGAATGATGTAACAGCTGATCACGTCTCATCCGCTTTATACGATGAGTCATTGAAAATGACTCATCGTTTTTTTGCAAATGTCTCAAACACTTGATGCATTTGAGACATTGATAAGCTGCTGAAGGCGAGTATGAGGGAGCATCTGCGATACCTTGGTATTAAGTGAGTTGATGAAAGCGATCATCTTCTGCGTCAGGGCCACCCATGGAAAGATCGAGAGCAAAGCCCTTCGCGCGGGCTTGCTGCGCCGCAACGGATCGGTTTGCCATTGGCTTGCGAACCGGCTGGGCCGATGGCGCTGCCTTTCGAACTGGTGCAATTGACACCCGCGATTTGCGTGCCTGGGAATCGCCATTGTCACTGGTCTGGAAGAAAGTCAGCGAAGACTGCAATTCTTCCGCCTGAGACGCAAGCTCTTCAGAGGTGGCCGACATTTCCTCCGAAGCACTGGCATTATGCTGCGTGACCTGGTCCAATTGCTGAATGGCCTCGTTTATCTGGGAGGCTCCCAAATCCTGTTCACGGCAGGAGGCCGAAATTTCCGTGACGAGTTCGGCGGTCTTGCGAATATCAGGAACGAGCCGGTGCAGCATTTCACCAGCAGAGGTCGCTGCCTTGACGGTCTCGCTAGACAGACCGCTGATCTCTCCTGCTGCGGCCTGTGAACGTTCAGCAAGCTTGCGGACTTCGGATGCAACAACAGCAAAGCCTTTGCCATGCTCACCTGCACGGGCGGCTTCAACCGCGGCGTTCAGTGCCAGGAGATCTGTCTGACGAGCGATTTCCTGAACGATGGAAATTTTTTCTGCGATCGTTCGCATCGCATTGACGGCTTTATCAACCGCCTCGCCGGATAACTCGGCATCTTTCGCAGACTGGCGGGCAATCTTCTCTGTCTGTGATGCATTATCGGCGGTTTGCTTGATATTAGCGGCCATCTGCTCCATGGACGCCGACGCCTCTTCAGCAGCAGAGGCTTGCTCTGTCGCGCCCTGCGAGAGCTGCTCGGAGGTGGAGGAGAGCGCCTGGCTGCCGCTCGTCACCTGATCAGCCGCACTGGCAACACCCGTTGCAAAGGCCGTCAGGTTATCGACCAATGAATTGATTGCATCCTTCATTTTCTGATGGTCGCCTTCACAAGCAATCTCCACATGTTCCGTCAAATCGCCGGTGCTGACGAGATTAAGTACTCGATTGCCCTCACCAATCGGCAACAGGATGGCATCCAGCATGCCGTTTATCCCTGAAACCATCTTGGAAAAATCTCCGACAAACCGAGTGGCGACACCTCGCTCGCTCAAATTGCCTTCCGTCGACGCAACGGTTAAACGGCGGATTTCGGTGACGATGTCTCGGAAATTGCTCCTCAGCGTTTCTACCGTTTCGTTGATGAACGCCTTCTTTCCTGGAAATTGCTCGAGCGCCGCGTCAAAATTGCCTTCGCCGAATTCTTTGATGCAAGCCATTGCCTTTTTCTTCACAACGATATGGCCATTGACCATGTCGTTGACACCCTTTGCCATCACCGCAAAGTCGCCTTTAAACCGCTCGACAGGCACGAAGACGTCGATATCACCCTTATCGTGCTCGGCGGACATCCGGTTCATTTCGGCGATAAAGCCCTTGAGATTGCCACGCAAAGTTTCCACCGTGTCATTGATGAATGCCTTCTTGCCCGGGAACCGCTCAAGCGCAGCCTCAAAATTTCCTTCGCTGAACTCCTGAACGCAGGCCATCGCCTTCTTTTTTACCGATATATGGCCAGCGACCATTTCGTTGATGCCCTTCGCCATGACGGAAAGATCACCCTTGAAGGCATCGACCGGAAGGATCGCATCAATATCGCCCTTGTCGTGGTCCACTGACATGCGAGTCGTGGCATCGCGGAGGTCGGAGACTGGACGCATAGCTGCGTCGAGCAATCTGTTGACCGCGTCCAGCAGCATCTTTGCTTCGCCGGTCGCAATGTCCACCTGCGCGCGACGCGATGTATCGCCATCAGCCATACTGCGCGTCAGATTTTCGATCTCTGTAATTGCTAGTTGTGCTCGGGAAGATTTTTTGAACTGTGTGTATAAGGACATCGTGAGCCATCCAACGCGTTACAATAAGTCTATCAATCTGGATCGAAGGTGAGTGTCATTCGCCAGGCATGACCCGGACGAATTCGTCATGCTCCTCAAAAGTCGACAATCCGATTATTATGAAGAACAATAAAGGATTCGTGAATAGAAGAGGTCGCTTATGAAATGACACCTAATACCTTCGGCTGAATGATGCCTTCAGGCCTTTGAAACTGAGCGAGGCGGAAGAATTTCAGGGCAAGCAAGCCCCGAGATCCAGCAAAATTTGCAAGTTTGCAATTTCACTTATTGGCATTGAATTTGTGCGTTTAGGTTTGCTGCATCTGGCGGTTAAGTTTGCGCAGTGTTCAGGATTTATGTTGAAAGTGACGGCTGGGGGATTGTGAAGCGCTATGATGAGGGCCGTGTTGGCGCAACCGAAGCCCAGAAACGCAAAAATCCCGCAGCGTTTAAGGCTGCGGGATTGATGTAAGTTATTGGTTGCGGGGGCAGGATTTGAACCTGCGGCCTTCAGGTTATGAGCCTGACGAGCTACCGGGCTGCTCCACCCCGCGTTATATATTTTTATTCGTTAACGGAATAAGGGTCGCTTGAGCGACCCTTTATGTTTTCGGCGGGGCCGATGTTTATGAGAGAAGATGATTGATTTGAGTATGAACATTGCGCTTAGCAGACCTGGCAGCGACCTACTCTCCCGCGTCTTAAGACGAAGTACCATTGGCGCAGGGGCGTTTCACGGCCGTGTTCGGAATGGGAACGGGTGCGGCCGCCCCGCCATGACCACCAGGTCAGCTAAGGGCAATGTTGATGAGAAGCTGGCGGGCATTGCCCGTTTTCTTATTGTGTGAACACGTCATTCCGCGACGTTTTGCTTGGCACTTTCGGACGAAGTCCGCAAGCGCAAGGCGCGTCGCCGATCGTTCGGCGCCCTCGCGGAGCATAGGCTCGTATACGAGCCGCTCATGCGTGAGCGCTAAACAGATGGCTCATCGACGAAGTCGATGAGCATGGTCAATGAGAACGATTAAGCCAATCGAGCTATTAGTAACGGTAAGCTTCGCAGGTTACCCTGCTTCCACACCCGTCCTATCAACGTGGTCGTCTTCCACGGCTCTGATAGGGAATACTCGTTTTCAGGTTGGTTTCCCGCTTAGATGCCTTCAGCGGTTATCCATTCCATATATAGCTACCCTGCTATGCCGTTGGCACGACAACAGGTCCACCAGAGATATGTCCATCCCGGTCCTCTCGTACTAGGGACAGATCCTGTCAATATTCCTACACCCACGGCAGATAGGGACCGAACTGTCTCACGACGTTCTGAACCCAGCTCACGTACCGCTTTAATTGGCGAACAGCCAAACCCTTGGGACCTGCTCCAGCCCCAGGATGCGATGAGCCGACATCGAGGTGCCAAACAACCCCGTCGATATGGACTCTTGGGGGTCATCAGCCTGTTATCCCCGGCGTACCTTTTATCCGTTGAGCGATGGCCCTTCCACGCGGGACCACCGGATCACTATGACCGACTTTCGTCTCTGCTCGACTTGTCAGTCTCGCAGTCAGGCGGGCTTATGCCATTGCACTCGACGACCGATTTCCGACCGGTCTGAGCCCACCATCGCGCGCCTCCGTTACTCTTTCGGAGGCGACCGCCCCAGTCAAACTACCCACCATACACTGTCCCGGATCCGGATAACGGACCGCGGTTAGACATCCATGACGATAAGGGTGGTATTTCAAGGATGGCTCCACTCGAACTGGCGTCCAAGCTTCAAAGCCTACCACCTATCCTACACATGCCGACACGAATGCCAGTGTAAAGCTATAGTAAAGGTGCACGGGGTCTTTCCGTCTGACCGCAGGAACCCCGCATCTTCACGGGGAATTCAATTTCACTGAGTCTATGTTGGAGACAGCGGGGAAGTCGTTACGCCATTCGTGCAGGTCGGAACTTACCCGACAAGGAATTTCGCTACCTTAGGACCGTTATAGTTACGGCCGCCGTTTACTGGGGCTTCAATTCAAAGCTTGCACCTCTCCTTTTAACCTTCCAGCACCGGGCAGGCGTCAGACCCTATACGTCGTCTTGCGACTTCGCAGAGCCCTGTGTTTTTGATAAACAGTCGCTACCCCCTGGTCTGTGCCACCCCTCTCCACTTGCGTAAAAAGGGGTCACGCTTCTTCCGAAGTTACGCGTGCAATTTGCCGAGTTCCTTCAACATAGTTCTCTCAAGCGCCTTGGTATACTCTACCTGACCACCTGTGTCGGTTTCGGGTACGGTCTATACGGTGGAGCTATTTCCTGGAACCACTCCACTGCACAATCAATCCAGTAAGACTGTACAATTTGTGTGATCCGTCACTACCACCAGGCCCACGAATATTAACGTGGTTCCCATCGACTACGCATTTCTGCCTCGCCTTAGGGGCCGGCTAACCCTGCTCAGATTAACTTTAAGCAGGAACCCTTGGTCTTTCGGCGAGGGGGTCTCTCACCCCCTTTATCGTTACTCATGTCAACATTCGCACTTCCGATACCTCCAGGATGTCTCACGACTGTCCCTTCACAGGCTTACGGAACGCTCCGCTACCACGTACACTTACGTGCACATCCTCAGCTTCGGTGCATGGCTTTAGCCCCGTTACATTTTCGGCGCAAAGACCCTTATTTAGACCAGTGAGCTGTTACGCTTTCTTTAAATGATGGCTGCTTCTAAGCCAACATCCTGGTTGTTTTGGGATCCTCACATCCTTTCCCACTTAGCCATGACTTGGGGACCTTAGCTGGAGGTCAGGGTTGTTGCCCTCTTCACGACGGACGTTAGCACCCGCCGTGTGTCTGCCGATTAGTACTCTCAGGTATTCGGAGTTTGGTTAGGATCAGTAAGACGGTGAGTCCCCATAGCCCATCCAGTGCTCTACCCCCTGAGGTATTCGATCGACGCACTACCTAAATAGTTTTCGCGGAGAACCAGCTATTTCCGAGTTTGATTGGCCTTTCACCCCTAACCACAAGTCATCCCAATCTATTGCAACAGATGCGGGTTCGGTCCTCCAGTTGGTGTTACCCAACCTTCAACCTGCTCATGGCTAGATCACTCGGTTTCGGGTCTAATGCAACTAACTCAATCGCGCTATTAACACTCGCTTTCGCTGCGCCTACACCTACCGGCTTAAGCTTGCTAGTTACACTAAGTCGTTGACCCATTATACAAAAGGTACGCAGTCAGGCTTTCGCCCTCCTACTGTTTGTAGGCATCCGGTTTCAGGTTCTATTTCACTCCCCTTGTCGGGGTGCTTTTCACCTTTCCCTCACGGTACTTGTTCGCTATCGGTCATGCACGAGTACTTAGGCTTGGAGAGTGGTCTCCCCATGTTCGAACAGGATTTCACGTGTCCCGCCCTACTCTAGGACAATGAGTGTTCTACGCGTACGGGGCTGTCACCCACTATGGCCAAGCTTTCCAACTTGTTCCGCTTTATTCCTCATTGCCACTGGCCTGGTCCGCGTTCGCTCGCCACTACTTGCGGAGTCTCGGTTGATGTCCTTTCCTTCGGGTACTTAGATGTTTCAGTTCCCCGAGTTCGCTTCTTACCCCTATGTATTCAAGGTAAGATACCTTATTTGCGATATCTAGAAACCTCTTTTGCCGAACCCTATCGCCCCACACTCGGGGTTTGTTTTGTCTTCACGCTGTCGGCTCTTCGAGCCTGCGCTACAGACGGTGCGCCAAACGCTTGGCGACGGCCTACCGGTCTGTATGGGACGTCCCACACAACCGGTCAAAACAGATTGGTCTAGCAAAACAGATTTTCTAGATATCTAAGGTGGGTTTCCCCATTCGGAAATCCATGGATCAAAGCTTATTCGCAGCTCCCCACGGCTT